>NZ_JBHSKF010000014.1:0-217269 GCF_042657845.1 Actinokineospora guangxiensis
TGTTTCGGTGGTTATAGCGGCAGGGAAACGCCCGGTCCCATTCCGAACCCGGAAGCTAAGCCTGCCAGCGCCGATGGTACTGCACTCGTGAGGGTGTGGGAGAGTAGGACACCGCCGGACTTCTTTATGAGAAGGGGTTTGTGGGGGGACGCAGCATTGCTGCGCCCCGCCCACAAGCCCCTTTTCTGCGTCTGTCATCGTTGAGCGGGGCGGATGGGCCGCCCTGAGGTGCAGGAGGATTCGGTGTCGGAGTTCGGGCGACGCGACGACGGAGGCCGCGACCGCGGCGACCGCCGATCGGACCAGAGCCGCGGCGACCGCGGCGACCGCAAACCGCCGCGGCGCGACTCCGGCGACGGTCCCCGGGGACCCCGCTCCGACGACTCCCGCGATTCCCGCCCGCGCAGCGACGGCTACGACCGCAACCGCTCGCGCGACAAGGACTTCGGCAGGCGTGACTTCCGCGACGGCGACCGAGGTTCCCGCGGCGGCGACCGCGACTTCCGCGGCGACCGCCCGTCCGGCGACCGGTCTGGCTCGTACGGCTCCCGCGGCTCCTACGGTGGCCAGCGCGGCGAGCGCTCGGGTGAGCGCCGCTCCTTCGGCGGTGACCGTGAGCGCCGTTCCTACGGTGGCGACCAGGAGCGCCGTTCGTATGGGGGAGATCGCGAGCGCTCGTTCGGCGACCGCGGCGGCCGCTCCTTCGGCGACCGTGACCGCTCCGCTCGCGACGACCGCGGACCGCGTCGGGACGACCGCCCCTCCGGCGGCGGCTACCGGGGCGACCGCCCCTACCGCGACGACCGGGGCCGCGACGACCGTGGCGGGGACCGCTCCTACCGCAATGACCGTCCTGGCCGCGACGACCGCGGCGGCGATCGGGGTTACCGCGGCGACCGCAAGCCCAGCGATCGTCCAGGTGGCGACCGCAAGTTCGGTGACCGCCAGTACGGCGACAGGCAGGGCGGCGACCGCCGGTTCGGTGGTGACCGCAAGTACGGCGACCGCCCGGGTGGGGATCGCAGGTACGGCGACCGGCCGGACGGGGATCGCAAGTATGGGGACCGTCCAAGTGGGGACCGCAAGTACGGCGACAGGCCCAGTGGCGACCGCAAGTACGGGGACCGTCCGGGGGGTGACCGGAAGTTCGGTGACCGTGCGGGTGGGGATCGCAGGTATGGGGACCGTCCGGGGGGTGACCGGAAGTTCGGCGGTGAGCGCAAGTTCTCGGGGGACCGGGACTTCTCGCGCCGTGACGACCGTCCCCGCCAGGACCGGCCGTACCAGGACAATCGCGGTTCCGGGAGCGACCGGGGCTACCGCGATGACCGCGGCGGGCGCGATGACCGTGGCGGACGCGACGGTCGCGGCTTCGGTGACAATCGCGGGCCGCGCGACGACCGGGGTGCGCGTGAGGACCGCGGGTACCAGGGGGCGCGGGACGATCGTGGTGACCGTGGTGCCCGTGGTGACCGTGGCTACGGGGGATCGCGGGACGATCGCGGACCCCGCGCGTTCCGGGACGACCGTGGACCGCGTCCCCATCGTGACGACCGTGGGCCTCGCCGTGATGACCGCGGGCCCCGCTCGGATGACCGGGGTTCCCGCGGCGATGACCGTGGGCCTCGCGGCGACCGCGGATTCCAACGGGAAGAGCGGGGTTCCTGGCGCGACGACAGGGCGCCGCGGGCTCCGCGTGAAGAGCGTGTCGAGGCTGTCGCCGGAGAGCCGGTAGACGCCGCTGTTCCCGCTGAGGTGGGGGCCGAGGGCGTCCAGGGCGACGCGCAGGCCGTCGAGAGGGCTGTGGAGCAGGTCGGGGAGTTCGAGGACCGCAGGGAGCGGGAGCCGGACGTCCCCCAGGGCGCCGAGTACAGCGCGCTGGACGTCGAGGTGCGGGCCGGGCTGCGGAGCCTGCCCAAGACCCTCGCCGAGCGCGTGGGCAAGCACCTGGCCGCGGCCGGGCTGCTGATCGACGAGGACCCCGAGCGGGCACTCGTGCACGCGCGCTACGCCCGGTCCCGCGCCTCGCGGGTCAGTGTCGTGCGCGAGGCCACCGGGCTGACCGCCTACCACGCGGGGGAGTGGGCCGAGGCCCTCTCGGAGCTGCGCGCCGCTCGGCGCATGAGCGGCGGCGACCACCACCTGGCGGTGATGGCCGACTGCGAGCGCGCGCTGGGCAGGCCGGAGCGAGCCATCGAGCTGGCCAAGGAAGCGAGCCCCGATGTGACTGCGGACGTGGCCGTCGAGCTGCGCATCGTGGTGGCCGGGGCGCGCCGGGACATGGGGCAGCTGGACGCGGCCGTGGTGGGCCTGCAGGGCCCCGACCTCGACCCGAAGCGCCGCGACCCGTGGAGCGCCCGCCTCTTCTACGCCTACGCCGACAACCTCGCCGCCGCGGACCGCCAGGACGAGGCGATCCGCTGGTTCCTCAACGCCGCCCAGGCCGACGACGACAACGAGACCGACGCCCCGGAGCGCGCCTTCGAGCTGGGCGCCGACGAGTCCGCCGTCGCCGCCGCGCGCCAGGAGACGATCGTCGAGCTGATGGAGGACCCGGCCACGCGCAAGCGCACCGCACCGGCGGCCGTCCCCGCCGCCACCGCTGACGGTGCGCCCGGCAGTGCCAGCGCGGACAGCGCCGGTAGTGCTGCCAGCACGGACAGTGCGAGCAGCGCCGACAGTGCCGACAGTGCCGACAGTGCCGACAGCGCCGACGAGAGCCTGGACAGTGCGGACTCCGCGGATTCCCCGGACAGCGCCGAAAGGCCCCGAGAGTCCGAAGAGGACATCTCCTCCGACGGCGCTCGACCGCAGGACGACCCCGACCCCGAGGACGCCCCGCAGGCCGCGACCGACCACAAGGCCGACGAGGCGGACGCCCCGGAGGACGGCTCCCCGGCCGCTCCCGGGAGCGACCCCGAGGACGCCGCCCGCATCTCCGTGCCGTCCGCCGACCAGGACGGCCCCGCAGAGGGCGGCCGCTAGCCGATGGCCGGACGGCTGCTCGACACCTGCGACGCGCTCCTCGTCGACCTCGACGGCACGGTCTACCGGGGCGGCGAGGCCGTCCCGGGGGTGCCCGCCGCGCTCGACGCGGTGCGCGCCGATGGGGTGGCCGTCCGGTTCGTCACCAACAACGCCTCGCGGTCGCCCAGCGCGGTCGCCGCGCACCTCACCGGGCTCGGCATCACCGCCGACCCCGGCGAGGTGAGCACCAGCGCCCAGGCCGGCGCCCTGGTGCTCGCCGAGCACCTCGCCCCCGGCGCCGAGGTGCTGATCGTCGGCTCACCGGCGCTCGCCGACGAGGTGCGCGCCGTGGGCCTGGTCCCGACCGACCACGCTGGCCCGCGCACGGCTGCCGTCGTCCAGGGGCTCGCCCAGGACATCGCCTACCCGCTGCTCGCCGAAGCGACGGTCGCCGTGCGGGCGGGCGCGCTGTGGGTGGCGTGCAACGTCGACAAGACCATTCCGACCGAGCGCGGGCTGCTGCCCGGCAACGGGGCCTTGGTCGCCGCGGTACGCGAGGCCACCGACGCCGAGCCGGTGGTCGCGGGCAAGCCTGCCGCGCCGCTGATGGAGGCGTCCATCGCCGCATCGGGCGCGAAGGCGCCGCTGGTCGTCGGCGACCGGCTGGACACCGACATCGAAGGCGCCGCCGCCGTCGGCATCCCGTCGCTGTTCGTGCTCAGCGGTGTCGACACCCCGGCGAGCCTGCTCGCCGCCGAGCCGCACCGCAGGCCCACGCACGTCGCCCGGGACGTCGCGGGCGTCTTCCGCCCCGAAGCCGAGCTGGCGGTCGGCCCCAAGGCCGCCTGGTCGGTGGCCGGCGGCACGGTCCGCGGCGACGGCGACCCGCTCGACCTCCTGCGCGCCCTGTGCGCGGTGGCCTGGTCCACCGGCCTGCCCCGGCTGCGCGCCGACGGCGACGCGGCTGACCGCGCGCTGACGGCGCTGGGCCTGTCCATCAGCGCGATCGGTTAGCGTGGAGACGTGCACCCAGACTTCCCCCGCCCAGGACCGCCGCCTGCGCACGACGAGGCGATCGATGCCGCGGTCGCCGGGCTGACCGGTCTCGACGCCGTGCCCGTTGCCGAGCACGTGGAGCGGTTCGACACCGTGCACGTCGCGCTGACGGCGGCGCTCGCGAGCATCGACAAGGTCTGACGGTGCCCAGGAGGGCGCGGCTCGACGCCGAGCTGGTCCGCAGGGGGCTGGCCCGCTCCCGCGAGCACGCCGGGTCGCTGATCGCCGCGGGCCGGGTGAGCGTGCGGGGCTCCGTCGCCGCCAAGGCCGCCACCGGCGTGGAGTCCGATGTCGCGATCGTCGTCCGCGAGGACGCCGAGGACGAGAACTGGGCCTCTCGCGGCGCGCACAAGCTGATCGGGGCGCTCGACGCGTTCGCGCTCCCCGTCGAGGGCAAGCGCTGCCTGGACGCGGGCGCGTCCACCGGCGGCTTCACCGACGTCCTGCTGCGCCGCGGCGCGCGGCACGTGGTCGCCGCCGACGTCGGGCGCGGGCTGCTGGTGTGGCGCCTGCAGACCGACGAGCGGGTCACCGTGCTCGACCGCACCAACGTCCGCGCGCTGGAGCCCGCCGCCGTCGGCGAGCCGGTCGACCTGGTTGTGGCCGACCTGTCCTTCATCTCCCTGGGCATCGTGCTGCCCGCGCTGATGGCCTGTTCGGCCCCCGACGCCGACCTGCTGCCGATGGTCAAGCCGCAGTTCGAGGTGGGCAAGGAGCGCCTGGGCTCCGGTGGTGTCGTCCGCGACCCGGACCTGCGCGCCGAGGCGGTGCTGGGCGTGGTCGAGCAGGCGGCGCGGCTGGGCCTGCGCGCGCACGGCGTCGTCGCGAGCCCGCTGCCGGGCCCGTCGGGCAACGTCGAGTACTTCCTCTGGCTGCGCCGCGGCGAACCCGCCGACGCCGCGGAACTGGTCGCGACGGCCGTCCGGGAGGGGCCCGCGTGAACAAGGAGATCCTGCTGGTCGTCCACACAGGACGCGAAGAGAACCGGCGCACCGCCGAGGAGGTGGCCGCCCGGCTCGCCGGGGCGGGCATCCGGCTGCGCGCCCTGGACGACGAGGCCGCCGACCTCGACAGCTCCTGCTACAGCTCGGTCGTGCCGTTCGACGACGACGCCGCCCGCGGTGTCGACCTGGTCTTCGTCCTGGGCGGCGACGGCACGCTGCTGCGCGCGGCCGAGGCCGCCCGGCCCGCCGGGGTGCCGGTGCTCGGGGTCAACCTCGGCCGGGTCGGTTTCCTGGCCGAGGCCGAGCCCGAGGCGCTGGACGAGGCCGTGGCCCAGGTCACCGACGGCCGCTACCACGTCGAGGAACGGATGACCGTCGACGTCACCGCGAGGATCGGCGACCGCGTGCTGGCCCGCACCTGGGCGCTCAACGAGGCGAGCCTGGAGAAGTCCAGCCGCGAGCGCATCCTGGACGTGCGCATCGAGGTCGACGGCAGGCCGGTGTCCTCCTTCGGCTGCGACGGCGTGCTGTGCGCGACGCCGACCGGGTCCACCGCCTACGCCTACTCGGCGGGCGGGCCGATCGTGTGGCCCGACGTCAACGCCATGCTGGTGGTGCCCAGCAACGCCCACGCCATGTTCTCCCGGCCGCTGGTGGTCTCGCGGCGCTCGGTCGTCTCCGTGGAGGTCGCCCCCGACGGGCACCCGGCCGTGCTGTGCTGCGACGGCCGCCGCACCGTCGAGGTGCCGCCGGGGGCGCGGATGGAGGTCGTCGGGGGCAGCCTGCCGCTGCTGCTGGCCCGCCTGCGCGACGATCCGTTCACCGACCGGCTGGTGGACAAGTTCGATCTGCCGGTGCAGGGGTGGCGCTCGCGGTGAACGCCATCCCCACGCCCGGCCGCGACCAAGTAGGGTGCGCCGTGTGCTAGCCGAGATGCGCATCCAGGACCTCGGCGTGATCGACGAGGCCACGCTGGACCTGCACGCGGGGTTCACGGTGGTGACCGGGGAGACCGGGGCGGGCAAGACGATGGTCGTCACCGGCCTGCACCTGCTCTCCGGCGGCCGGGCCGAGACGTCGCGCGTCCGCAGCGGCAAGACCAAGGCCGTGGTCGAAGGCCGCTTCGAGAACCTCAGCGGAACCCGGGCGGCTGCCCTGGCGACCGAGGCGGGCGCCGAGCCCGACGAGGACGGCAGCCTGATCGCGCTGCGCAGCATCGCCACCGACGGCCGCTCCCGGGCCCACGTCGGCGGCCGCTCCGCGCCGGTCGGCCTGCTCTCCGACCTCGCCGACCACCTGATCGCCGTGCACGGCCAGAACGACCAGCTGCGCCTGCTGCGTCCCACCGAGCAGCGCGCCGTGCTCGACCGCTACGCGGGCGATGACATCGCCAAGGTGCTCACCCGCTACCGGTCCGTGCGCGAGGAGTGGGTCGCGGTCGCCGCCGAGCTCGCCGACCGCACCGCCCGCGCCCGCGAGCTGGCCCGCGAGGCCGACCTGCTCAAGCTGGGCGTGCAGGAGATCACCGCCGTCGACCCGCAGCCGGGCGAAGACGAGGAACTGGTTGTCCGCGCCCGCCGCCTTTCCGACGCCGAACAGCTGCGCGAGGCCGCCACCGGCGCGTCGTACGCGGTGTCGGGTTCCCCCGAGGGCGACCCGGACGTCCCCGGCGCGCTCGGCCTCATCGGCGAGGCGCAGCGGCGGCTCTCCGGCAGCGAGGACCCCCGGCTGCGCGAGCTGGAGCCGCGCCTGGTGGAGGCGGCGGTGCTGCTCACCGACATCGGCGCGGAGCTGACCTCGTACCTGGACTCGCTGGACGCCGACCCGTCCGCGCTGGAGCAGGTCCTGGCCCGGCAGGCCGAGCTGAAGTCCCTGACCCGCAAGTACGCCGCCGACATCGACGGCGTCATCGCCTGGGCGGCGTCGGCGTCGGAGAAGCTCGCCGGTCTGGACACCTCGGAGGAGGCCCTGACCGAACTCGCCGCTCGCCGCGACGCGCTGGCCGTCGAACTGGCGGGCATCGCCGCCGAGTTGAGCGAGGCGCGCGGGCACAGCGCCGAGGACCTGGGCAAAGAGGTGACCGACGAGCTGAGCGGCCTGGCGATGGGGCAGGCGAGCCTGCGGATCACCGTCCGCCCCAAGCCCGCCGACGCGACCGACCCGCACGGCATCGATGTCGACGGCGTCCGCCTGCACGCCGGTCCCGACGGCGTGGACGAGGTCGAACTCCTCCTCATCGCCCACGACGGCGCCCAGCCGCTGCCGGTGCACAAGGGCGCCTCCGGCGGCGAGCTGTCCAGGGTGATGCTGGCGATCGAGGTCGTCCTCGCCCACACCGACCCGGTCCCGACGCTCGTCTTCGACGAGGTCGACGCGGGCGTCGGCGGGCGCGCGGCGGTGGAGATCGGCCGCCGCCTGGCCCGGCTGGCCCGCAGCCACCAGGTCATCGTGGTCACGCACCTGGCCCAGGTCGCCGCCTTCGCCGACCGGCACCTGGTGGTCGACAAGAGCGCGGCGGGCGGGGTGACCCGCAGCGACGTCCGCACCCTGGACGAGAGCCAGCGCGTGATCGAGCTGGCCCGCATGCTCGCCGGGATGGAGTCCACCGAGTCCGGCCGCGCCCACGCCGAGGAGCTGCTGGCCCTGGCCGACGGGGAGAAGCACGACCAGTCGCTCTCCGGCAGGCCGCGCCCGTCCCGGTCCAAGCGCCGACCGACCTGAGCAGGCCCGGCGACCGTCCGCACCAGCGCCGCTCACCCGTATGGGGGGTGGACCACCCGGTCTGGTGCGGCGTGGCACCCCGGCGCGCCCGCGAACCTTTGTCACCATCGCGGCATGAAGCTGCCCGGACTGCTCAACCGATCTCAGCAGACCCTGCCCGGGGTGATCGGCATCGCCCGGGTGGACCGCCGCTCCGGTGACCTGCTCAAGCGCCTCTCCCCGGGCGACGTCGCCGTCCTCGACCAGCTCGACCTCGACCGCGCCACCGCCGACGCCCTGGTCTCCGCCGAGGTGGTCGGGGTGGTCAACGCCTCGCCGTCGATCTCGGGGCGGTTCCCCAACCTCGGGCCCGAGGTGCTGCTCGCGGCCGGGGTCCCGCTCATCGACAACGTCGGCGCCGAGGCGCTGCGCGCGATCCGCGAGGGCAGCAGGCTCCGGCTGCACGAGGGCGGGGTCTTCATCGGGGAGCGCGAGGTCGCGCAGGGGACCAGGCAGACGCCGGACTCCGTCGCCGATCAGATGATCGAGGCGAAGGCGGGGATGTCGGCGCAGCTGGAGGCTTTCTCGGCCAACACGATCGAGTTCCTGCGACGAGAGCGCACGCTCATCCTCGACGGGGTCGGGGTGCCGGAGCTGGAGACGGCGATGCGGGAGCGGCAGGTGCTCATCGTCGCCCCCGGGCACGAGCACGTCGCCGACCTGAAGCGGCTCAAGCGCTACATCGCCGAGCACAAGCCGGTGCTGGTCGGGGTCGAGGCCGGGGCGGACACGCTGCGGGCGCTCAAGCACAAGCCGGACATCATCGTCGGCAACCCCGACGGGATCAGCACCGACACGCTGCGGTGCGGGGCCGAGGTCGTCGTCCCGGCCTACACCGACGGGCACGCGCCGGGGCTGCCGCGCATCCAGGACCTGGGCATCGGGGCGGTGACCTTCCCGTCGTCGGGCAACTCCGAGGACCTGGCGCTGCTGCTGGCCGACACCCACCACGCGAGCCTGGTCGTCACCGTCGGGTTCCAGGCGACGCTGCGGGAGTTCCTGGACCGGGGCCGGTCCGGGTCCAACCCGTCCACCTTCCTCACCCGGCTCCGACTGGGCGGCAAGCTGGTCGACGGCAAGGCCGTCGCCACCCTGCACCGCAGCCGCGTCTCCGCGGGCGCGGTGGCGCTGCTGGTGCTCGCCGCGGCGGCCGCCGTCGTCGCCGCGCTCGCGGTGTCCGGGGTGGGCGGCGCCTACTTCGACTGGGCCGCAGGCGTCTGGAACTCGATTGTCGATTGGGCCAAGGGGCTGTTCTCGTGATCTCGCTGCGCTACCACGTCATCTCCATCGCCGCGGTGTTCCTCGCGCTGGCCGTGGGCGTCGTGCTCGGTTCGACAACGCTGAGCCGGACCCTGCTGTCCGGGCTGTCGTCGGAGAACAGCGACCTCGGCACCGAGGTCAACCAGCTCTCGGCCGAGCGCACGGCGCTCACCGGGCAGCTGGCCGAGGCCGACGCGTTCGCCGCGGCGGTCGGGCCGATGGCCGTGCGCGGCGCGCTCGACAAGCGCACCGTCGTGCTGATCACCACCCCCGACGCGCGTCCCGAGGACCGCGACGGCGTCAGCGAGATGGTCAAGGCCGCGGGCGGCATCGTGACCGGTGAGGTCACCCTCAGCGACGCCTTCGGCGACCAGGCGCGTGCCGACGAGCTGAAGGAGATCGCCATGCGGCTGCTGCCCGCGGGCGTGCAGCTGCCCGCGGCGACCGACCCCGGCACGCTGGCGGGCGGGCTGCTCGGGCCGGTCCTGCTGATCTCCAAAGAGGACAACAAGCCGCAGGCCAGCGCCGAGGAGTCCGCGGCCGCGCTGACCGGCCTCGCCGACGGCGGATTCCTCAAGGCCACCCCGGACATCAAGCCCGCCCAGCTCGCCGTCGTCATCACCGGCGGGGCCAACACCGGCGACGCCGCGGGCGACCGGGCCGCCACGATCGCCCGCTTCGCCACCCAGGTCGACCGCTCCGGCGCGGGCGCCGTCCTGGTGGGCGGCAGGGGATCGGCCGACGGCACGGGCGCCATCGGCGCGGTCAGGGTCGACACCGCCGCGACATCGGTGCTGTCCACCGTGGACAACGCCGACTCCCCGGCGGGCCGGGTGGTCACGGTGATGGCGCTGGTCGAGCAGCTGGACGGTCAGGCGGGCCGCTACGGCATCGCGGGCACCGCGCAGGGCGTCGCGCCGGGGGCTCCGCAGGAATAGCCGGGCGGGGTGAATGTGGCGAATCGACGGTCAAATCGGTAGCCGGTTGTACGCGCGTCGGGCACGAATGGCTGAAACCGATTCTCGAACGGGTGCGGGGAGTTCCTGACTGGTTCGGAGCGGGCAGAGCGCGCCGATTATCGAGCAGAACACCGCTCGAACAAAGGGGATCCGTCATGTTCAGAAGAATCGGCGCGCTCACGGCACTGGTCATGGTCGCGGGCGCGGTCCCGGCCGCCGCGTCCAATCCGGCCGGGGTGGCTGACGCGGGCTCGGCGAGCTACACCCGCAACGGCAGCGACATCGCCATCGCGCCCCTGGCCCCCTGCGCGGTCGAGGGGCCGACCACCGCGAGCGCGGGCCTCCAGACCGGCTCCGGCGTCAAGTTCACCAGTGCCACCTCCTCCTGCGAGACCACCGTGCTCGACCCCGACGCCGACACCACCAAGACCGTCTCGAAGGCCAGCGGCACCGGCTTCGAGCTCTCGGCGCTGGTGCTGGAGGGCGGGCCCAGGATCCGCATCGCCAACTGGCAGGTGACCTGCACGGCCACCGACCAGGGCACCAACGTCGGCTGGTCCTTCAGCGGCATGTCCGGCCTGGCCGCCCTGCCCAACCCCGTCCCGCAGAACTACGTGCGCGAGATCAAGAAGTCCAACGGCACGCTCCTGGCGACCGCGACCTTCAACGGCATCCGGTTCCCGTCCCCGAACGACGGCAGCATCGCCATGACGCTGCTGCGCATCGAGTTCGCCCCCGACTCGGACCTGGCGGGCGAGGTCGTGCTCGGCGACACCGCGTGCTCGCCGACCCCGTGATCTGAGGCTGTCCGGGCCCGCGCTGCGTCGGGGCCCCGTGGTGTTAGGGTGGACTTCCGTGGACCTGCGGCCGAACCGGCCGCGGACGGATACCGGACACCACGGGAGCCCCGTTGCAGCACGCTCGGACGACCAAGCACGTCTTCGTCACCGGAGGTGTCGCCTCCTCGCTGGGCAAGGGGCTCACCGCGTCGAGCCTCGGCCAGCTGCTCACCGCCCGCGGCCTGCGGGTGACCATGCAGAAGCTCGACCCCTACCTCAACGTCGACCCCGGGACGATGAACCCGTTCCAGCACGGCGAGGTGTTCGTCACCGACGACGGGGCCGAGACCGACCTGGACATCGGCCACTACGAGCGGTTCCTGGACCGCGCGCTGGCCGCCAACGCCAACGTGACCACCGGGCAGGTCTACTCCGCGGTGATCGCCAAGGAGCGCCGCGGCGAGTACCTGGGCGACACCGTGCAGGTCATCCCGCACATCACCGACGAGATCAAGCACCGCATCCGCTCGATGGCCGAGCCCGACGGCTCCGGCATCACCCCGGACGTGGTCATCACCGAGGTCGGCGGCACCGTCGGCGACATCGAGTCGCTGCCCTTCCTGGAGGCCTGCCGCCAGGTCCGCCACGACGTCGGCCGCGACAACGTGTTCTTCCTGCACGTCTCGCTGGTGCCCTACCTGGCCCCGTCCGGCGAGCTGAAGACCAAGCCCACCCAGCACTCGGTGGCCGCGCTGCGCAACATCGGCATCCAGCCCGACGCGATCGTCTGCCGCGCCGACCGGGAGATCCCGGACGGCCTCAAGCGCAAGATCGCGCTCATGTGCGATGTGGAGACCGACGCCGTCGTGGCCGCCCCCGACGCCCCCTCGATCTACGACATCCCGCGCGTGCTGCACCGCGAGGGCCTCGACGCCTACGTCGTGCGCCGGCTGGACCTGCCCTTCCGCGACGTCGACTGGGCGGTGTGGGGCGACCTGCTCGACCGCGTGCACAAGCCCAAGGAGACGGTGAGGATCGCGCTGGTCGGCAAGTACGTCGACCTGCCCGACGCCTACCTGTCGGTGACCGAGGCGCTGCGCGCGGGCGGGTTCGCCCACCGGGCCAAGGTGGAGATCCGCTGGGTGCCGTCGGACACCTGCGGCACCCCGGCGGGCGCGGCGGCGGCGCTGTCCGATGTGGATGGCGTGCTGGTGCCCGGCGGCTTCGGCGTGCGCGGCATCGAGGGCAAGATCGGCGCGATCTCCTACGCCAGGACCAACAAGGTGCCCGTGCTCGGCCTGTGCCTGGGCATGCAGTGCATGGTGATCGAGACGGCCCGCTCGCTGGCGGGCATCGGTGACGCCGACTCCACCGAGTTCGACGAGCAGACCAAGAACCCGGTCATCTCCACCATGGCCGACCAGCAGGACGTGGTCGCAGGCGAGCGCGACATGGGCGGCACCATGCGCCTGGGCTCCTACCCTGCGGTGCTGGCCGCCGGGTCGATCACCGCCGAGGTCTACGGCGCGCGCGAGGTCACCGAGCGCCACCGCCACCGCTACGAGGTCAACAACGCCTACCGGGACAAGCTGGTCAAGGCCGGGCTGGTGTTCTCCACCTCCCCGGACGGGCGCCTGGTCGAGTTCGCCGAGCTGCCCCGCAAGGTCCACCCGTTCTTCGTCGGCACCCAGGCCCACCCCGAACTCAAGAGCCGCCCCACCCGCCCGCACCCGCTGTTCGCCGGCTTCATCAAGGCGGCCGTGGACCACCTGCGGGCCCAGCGCCTGCCGGTTGAGCTGGACGAGACCACCTCGGAGAAGGTCAACGCATGACGGATCGGCATGTTTTCGAGGTCGTCGCCAGCCGCGACGTGCACGTCGGGCGCATCCTGGCCCTGCGGGTGGACGACGTCCGCATGCCCGGCGGGGCGGTGCACAGCCGCGAGGTGGTCGAGCACCTGGGCGCGGTCGCGGTGGCCGCGGTGGACGATGAGGGCCGCGTCGCCCTTGTCCACCAGTACCGGCACCCGATGGGCAAGCGGCTCTGGGAGCTGCCTGCCGGGCTGATCGACCACGCGGGCGAGGACCCGCTGGGCACGGCCAAGCGGGAGCTGGTCGAGGAGGCCGGGCTGGAGGCCGCGGACTGGGCGGTGCTGGTCGACGTCGCCGCGTCGCCGGGCTTCACCGACGAGCTGCTGCGCGTCTACCTGGCCACCGGCCTGACCGAGACCGAGCGCGTGCACATGGGCGAGGAGGAGGCGGACCTGGAGGTCCACCGCGTCCCGCTCGGCGAGGCGATGCACATGGTGCTGGCCGGTGAGGTGATCAACGCCGCCGCCGTCGCGGGCATCCTCGCCGCGCACACCGCACTCGTGGGCCGCGCGCCGACCCGGCCCGCCGACGCGCCGTGGGACGACCGGCCGACCGCGTTCACCGACCGCGTCGCTAATCGCTGAGCAGGCGGCCTTCGGCATCGGTCTGGTCGCGGCCGACGAGCAGGATGATGCCGTCGATCAAGCACCAGATGCCGAAGCCGCCGCAGGTCAGCAGCTGGGCGACGGCGATGCCGTAGTGGCCGGTGTAGAAGCGGCCCGCGCCGAGCGGGACCAGGATCTGCAGCAGCCCGGCGGCCAGCTTCGACTTCGGCGAGTAGACGACCGGCGGCGGCGCGTAGGGCGGCGGGTACATGGGCACCGCGCCGTAGGCGGGCGGCGGCATCGGCGGCGGCGGCGGAGCGGCCCACATCGGCGGGGCCATGAAGGGCGGGTACGGGGCGGGCAGGTCGGCGAACAGGGCGCGCAGGTCGCCCCTGGTCACGGCCGTCGTCACGGCGTCGACGCGCTGCTCGTACTCGTCGATCTGAAGCCTGCCCGCGCCGAAATGCTCGCCGAGGACGCGCATCGCGTCCTCGCGCTCGGCCGTGCCGATCCGCAGCGCGTCGCCTCCACCTTCACCCACGATGACCACGATACGGAGACGTCCGGCGGTGCGCGGGGGTTCCGGTCGGCGCGCCGGACTACCCTCGGCGCCGTGGCGTCCTCCCGCGTCGAGCACGTCGTGCACGGCTACCTCGACCACCTCGCTGTCGAGCGCGGCACCTCGGCGAACACCCTCGACGGCTACACCCGCGACCTGCGCCGCTACCGCGACCACCTGGCCGCCGACGGGGTCGAGGACATGGCGGAGGTCACCGAGCGCCACGTCTCCGGGTTCCTCGCCGCGCTGCGCGAGGGCACGGCGGACCACCCCCCGCTTGCCGCGTCGTCGGCGGCGCGCGCCCTGGTCGCCGTGCGCGGGCTGCACCGCTTCGCCGTGCTCGACGGGATCACCGCGCACGACCCGGCGCGCGCGGTCAAGCCGCCCACCCCGCCGCGCAGGCTGCCCAAGGCGCTGCCGGTCGACGACGTGCTGAAGCTGCTGGACACCCCGGTGCAGGACGGTCCCGGCGGGCTGCGCGACCGGGCGCTGCTGGAGCTGCTGTACTCGACCGGCGCGCGCATCTCCGAGGCCGTCGGCCTCGACGTGGACGACGTCGACGCGACCGACCGGGCGGTGCGCCTGGACGGCAAGGGCGGCAAGCAGCGGATCGTGCCGGTCGGGCGCCCGGCGCTGGCCGCGCTGGAGGCCTACCTGGTGCGCGGGCGCCCGGTGCTGGCCTCGGGGGGCCGCGGTTCGCCCGCGGTGTTCCTCAACGTGCGGGGCGGCAGGCTCTCGCGGCAGAGCGCCTGGGCGGCGCTGAAGACCGCGGCCGACGCCGCCGGGATCTCCGCGGAGGTGTCCCCGCACACCCTGCGCCACTCCTTCGCCACGCACCTGCTCGAAGGCGGCGCCGACGTGCGGGTCGTGCAGGAGCTGCTGGGGCACGCGTCGGTGACGACCACGCAGATCTACACGCTGGTGACGGTGACGACGCTGCGCGAGGTCTACGTCAGCGCCCACCCGAGAGCCTTGGGGTGAGCACCGGGGTGGGGTAGGTTCTGAATCGTGCCCACCTCAGTGCCTTCCGACCGTCCCGTCCGCTGGGGCCTGCTCGGAGCCGGCGGGATCGCCGGCACCGTCGGCGCCGACATCGCCGCGTCGCCGCACAGCGAGGTCGCCGCCGTCGGCGCCCGCGACCTCGACCGCGCCCGCAGGCTGGCCGACCGACTCGGCGCGCCGCGCGCCTACGGCTCCTACGCGGAACTGGTCGCCGACCCCGAGTTGGACGTCGTCTACGTCGCCACCACCCACGCCCAGCACCACGAGCACGCGCTGCTGGCCATCGAGGCGGGCAAGCCCGTCCTGGTGGAGAAGGCGTTCACCCTGACCAAGGCCCAGGCCGACGAGGTCATCGCCGCCGCGGCCGGCAACGACGTCTTCTGCATGGAAGCCATGTGGATGCGGATGAACCCGCTGGTGATCCGCGCGCTGGAGATGGTGCGCGGCGGCGCGATCGGGCGCGTCCTGAGCGTCACCGCCGACCACGGGCAGCGCTTCCCCTTCGACGCCGGGCACCGGCTGTTCGACCTCGGCGCGGGCGGCGGCGCGCTGCTGGACCTGGGCGTGTACTCGGCGACCTTCGCCTGGATGTTCCTCGGCGAGCCCGCGTCGGTGACGACCACCGGTCACCTGTCGCCGACCGGCTCGGACTCGACGCTGGCCATGCAGTGGAACTACGAGGACGACCGCTACGCCCATGTGACCTGCACCACCGAGTCGTCGACGCCGTGCGAGGGCACCGTCGTCGGCACCGACGGCTGGCTGCGCCTGGGCTACCCCTTCTACAAGCCCAGCGAGCTGCGGGTGAGCACCCGCGCCGCGGGCACCGAGGTGCTGACCGAGGCGCTGCCGGGCAACGGCTACGGGCCGCAGGTCGCCGAGGTCGAGCGCTGCCTGCGGGCGGGGCTGCCGCAGAGCCCGCTGGTCCCGCTCGCCGAGACCGCGGCGATCATGGGGCTGATGGACGAGGCGCGTGCTGACCTGGGGGTGCGTTACCCGGCTGATGGCTGACAGCGGGCCCGCCTCGGTCTACCCTCTCCGGCCATGACCGGTGTCGACGAGCCGAGCGAGCTGAGACTGGCCGCCGTGCTGGCCGCGTTCAGCGACCCGACCAGGCTCGCCGTGGTGGCCCAGCTGACGGCCGCCCAGGAGATGCCGTGCGGTGCGCTGGCGGTGTCGGTGGCGAAGTCGACGCTGTCGCAGCACCTGCGGGTGCTGCGCGAGGCGGGGATCACCCACACCCGGCCGGACGGCACCCAGCGCCTGCTGTCGGTGCGCCGCGGCGACCTGGACAAAGCCTTCCCCGGCCTGCTCGACGCGGTCCTCGGCGCGCTCACGAGCGCGAACGTTTAAGCAGGGCCTTCCCCGGCGAGCCGCGTTGGTGGGTCACCCGTGCGCACCTACGCTGCGGTAAGACCGATCGCAGGCGACAAGGAGCTAGATCGCCATGTCGACAATTCCGACTCCGGGCGCCCGGCACGGCGGCACGGTGGGCACGGTCGAGCTGTCCATCGCGCCGCGCGCAGCGTCCGACGCCGACGACGAGCTGCTCGACGACGTCTCGACCAACGGCACCGGCCCCGGCGGGCGGCCCAAGCGCCACATCCCCGAGCCGCCGCTGCTGGAGCGGCACGGCCCGGCGCGGGTGCTGGCGATCTGCAACCAGAAGGGCGGGGTCGGCAAGACCACGTCCACCATCAACCTCGGCGCGGCGCTCACCGAGTTCGGCCGCCGCGTGCTGCTGGTCGACTTCGATCCCCAGGGCGCGCTGTCGGTCGGCCTCGGCATCCCCGCCCACCAGCTCGACAAGACCATCTACAACGCGCTGATCGGCCAGACCATCGACCTGCGCGACGTCGTGCTGCGCACCTGCGTCGAGAACATGGACCTGCTGCCCAGCAACATCGACCTCTCCGCGGCCGAGGTGCAGCTGGTGTCCGAGGTCGGCCGCGAGCACGCCCTGCTGCGCACCCTGCGCCCGATCGTCGCCGAGTACGACTTCGTGCTGGTCGACTGCCAGCCCTCGCTCGGCCTGCTCACCGTCAACGCCCTCGCCGCCGCCGACGGCGTGCTCATCCCGCTGGAGTGCGAGTTCTTCAGCCTGCGCGGGGTGGCGCTGCTCATCGACACCATCGACAAGGTGCGCGAGCGGCTCAACCCGAAGCTCGCCATCACCGGCATCCTCGCCACCATGTTCGACCCGCGCACGCTGCACTCCCGCGAGGTGATGGCGCGCGTGGTCGAGGCCTTCGGCGAGACCGTGTTCGACAGCGTCATCAACCGGACCGTCCGGTTCCCGGAGACCACCGTGGCCGGGGAGCCGATCACCACGTGGGCGCCGCGCTCGGCGGGCGCGCGCGCCTACCGCCAGCTGGCCCGCGAGGTGATCGCCCGGTGACCGACGGCAGTCCGGGCGCCACCCCCAGGCAGAAGCACGACGCCAAGATCACCGTCTACGTCTCCGGCGAGGAGCTGCTGGCCCTGGAGCACGCCCGGCTGGCGCTGCGCGCCCAGCACGGGGTGGCCGTCGACCGCGGCCGGGTGGTGCGCGAAGCTGTGGCCGTGATGCTCGCCGACCTGCAGGACAACGGAGCCGACTCGATGCTGGTCCGGCGGCTGCGCCGGGACAGCGAGCCGTGACGCTGGTGTCCGACCAGCCAGTGCCCGACCAGCCAGCGCCGGACCCGCCGGTGGCCGCGGCGCCCGACCCGCCCGCGCCCCCCGACGGCCGGTTCACGGTGCGGCTGGCGAACTTCGAGGGCCCGTTCGACCTGCTGCTCCAGCTCATCTCGCAGCACCAGCTCGACGTCACCGAGGTCGCCCTGCACCGGGTCACCGACGACTTCATCGTCCACATCCGGGCCATGGGCTCGGAGTGGAGCCTGGACGAGACCACCGAGTTCCTGGTCATCGCCGCGACGCTGCTCGACCTCAAGGCGGCCCGGCTGCTGCCCGCGGGCGACGTCGAGGACGAGGACGACCTGGCGCTGCTGGAGGCCAAGGACCTGCTCTTCGCCCGGCTGCTGCAATACCGGGCGTACAAGCAGGTCGCGGCGCTGTTCAGCGAGCTGGAAGCCGGAGCGCTGCGCCGGTACCCGCGCTCGGTCGCGCTGGAGGACCGCTTCCAGGAGCTGCTGCCGGAGGTGATGCTCGGCGTCGACCCGACCCGGTTCGCCGACATCGCCGCCGTCGTGTTCCGGCCCAAGCCGCCGCCCACGGTCTCCATCGACCACCTGCACATGGGGAAGGTGTCGGTCAGGGAGACCGCGGCCCTGCTGCGCGTGCGCCTGGCCGAGCTGGGCACCGCGACCTTCGCCGAGCTGACCTCGGACTGCGAGCACACGATGGAGGTCGTGGCGCGCTTCCTGGCGCTGCTGGAGCTGTACCGGGAAGCCACCGTCCTCTTTGAACAGGCCGACCCGCTCGGCGAACTGCGCGTGGAGTGGACCGGCGGCACCGTCGACGACGTCAGGGCGGCGTCGGCGGCGAGCGCGCCGGACGAGGAAGAGGAGTACGGGTGACCCCCGAGTCCCAGGAGTCAGAGCCTCAGGTGTCAGAGCCTCAGGAGTCAGGGCCTCAGGTGTCAGGGCCTCAGGTGTCAGGGCCCCAGGAGACCCCGCCGGAGGCCGACGAGGACCTGGTCCCGGTCGGCGACGAGCCGCCGCTGGCCGACGAGGACACCCTCGACGCCGCGCTCGAAGCCGTCCTCCTGGTGGTCGACTCGCCGGTGGACGAGGACTCCCTGGCGGGCGCCCTCGGCGAGAAGGTCCCGCGGGTGCGCAAGGCGCTGCGCAGGCTGGCCGACGGCTACGCCCTGCGCCGCTCCGGCATCGACCTGCGGCGCACCGGTGAGGGCTGGCGGTTCTACACCCGCGACGTCTACGCCCCCTACGTCGAGAAGCTGCTGCTCGACGGCCAGCGCAGCAAGCTCACCAGGGCCGCTTTGGAGACGCTGGCGGTCATCGCCTACCGTCAGCCGGTGACGCGCTCGCGGGTGGCGGCGGTGCGCGGGGTGAACGTCGACGGCGTGATGCGGACCCTGGTGGTCCGCGGTCTGGTCGAGGAGACGGGCACCGACCCCGACACCGGCGGCCACCTGTACCGCACAACCGAGTTGTTCCTGGAGCGGTTGGGGCTGTCCTCGCTGGCGGACCTGCCCCCGATCGCCCCGCTGTTGCCAGAAGTGGATGCGATCGACGATGTCGGATAAGACCGCCAACGAGGGAATCCGCCTGCAGAAGGTGCTCTCCCAGGCCGGAGTGGCCTCACGGCGCGCCGCCGAGGACCTGATCGACCAGGGCAGGGTGAGCGTGGACGGCAAGGTCGTCCGCGAGCAGGGCAAGCGGGTGGACCCGCTGACCGCGGCGATCCACGTCGACGGGATGCGCGTCAACGTGCGCGAGGACCGGGTGTACCTGGCGCTGAACAAGCCGCGCGGCGTGCACACCACGATGGAGGACGACCAGGGCCGCCCCTGCGTCGGTGACTACCTGCGCAACCGGGCCGAGCGCCTCTTCCACGTCGGCAGGCTCGACGCCGACACCGAGGGCCTGCTGCTGCTGACCAACGACGGCGAGCTGGCCCACCGGCTCATGCACCCCTCCTACGGGGTGAAGAAGACCTACCTGGCCGAGGTGCCCGCGCCGGTCGGCCGCGACGTCGGCAAGACGCTGCGCGGCGGCGTCGTGCTGGAGGACGGGCCCGCGAAGGTCGACTCGTTCAAGCTGGTCGACAACTTCGGCAACCGCGCGCTGGTCGAGGTCGTGATCCACGAGGGCCGCAAGCACATCGTGCGCCGCCTGCTGGACGAGGTCGGCCACCCGGTGCACAGCCTGGTCCGCACCCGCATCGCCGACGTCGCGCTGGGCAACCAGCGGCCGGGGGCGATCCGGGCGCTGAACCGCAACGAGGTCGGCTCCCTGTACTCCGCGGTGGGCCTGTAGCCGGTGCTGAGCCCCATCGCGCGCGGTTGGGTGGTGCGCGCCGAGGTCCCCGGACCCGACGTGGACGAGTTCGCCGACGAGCCGAAGGTGACCGCCGCGCTGGCCCGCGCGGGGGAGGGGACGCTGCTGGCCGTGCAGCACCCGCACCGCACCCCGCGGGCGCTGGCCGCGGGCCTGACGCTGGAGCAGGCGCTGCCGGAAGCGCGCACGGCACTGCGGACGCTGACCCGCAGGGCCTACCGGCCGGTGTCCGACGTGGTCGCCGCCTACCAGGTCGACGGGCCGGACGGCTCGGCGTCGGGCGTGCTGTGCATGGTCGACCCGAAGGCCGTGGGGTCGCGGTTCGTCCGGCACAGCGAGGACGTCTACCCGGGGGTCGTCGCCGAGCGGGCCCGCGTGCTCACCGGCCTCGGCTGCGCCACCAGCGCGGCGCTGCTCGTGCCGGTGCACGGCGGCGACGCGCTGACGGCGGCGGTCACCGGCGCGATCACCGGCTCGCCCGATGTGTCCACCGTGGACACCTCAGGGCGCAGGCACCGCCTGTGGCTGCTGGAATCCCCGGAGCTGCTGGCCGCCGCGTCGGCCGCGCCGCTGATGGTGGCCGACGGCAACCACCGCGTCGCCGCGGCCGAGCGCGCCGGTGGGCTGCTCGCCTTCGTCACCGCGGGTCCCGACCTGCGCATCCGGGCCTTCCACCGCGCGCTGAGCGGCATCTCCCCGGACGCGCTGCGCGCCGCCTGGGCGCACCTGGACCCGCGCTCGGCGCCGGAGGCCATGCCGCCGACCCGGCCCGGCACGCTGGTCGCCCACCTCGGCCCCGACCGGTACGCGATCACGCTGCCCGGCTCCGGGATCGACCACGCCGCCGTGGAGACGATGCTGGAGCGGGCGGGCATCGATCCGGCCGGCCCGCTGGTCCGCCCGTTCCCGGACGGCCGCGAGCCCGCCGATGCCGACGCGCTGCTCTACCTCGCCCCGGTGCCCTTGGCCGATGTCCTCGCCGTGCACGCGGCGGGCCAGCGGATGCCGCGCAAGAGCACGTTCTTCACCCCGAAGCCCCGCAGCGGCCTGCTCCTCGCCTCCCTGGAGAGCGCGGCAGGCTAGGCCGTGCCCCACATCGGAAACACGGCCTAGGCCTGGGGCTGCGCGGGCTTCATCCGCTTGTAGAGCGCCAGCGACACCGGTTCGACCACGCGGGCCGCGATCGGCCCGATGATCGCCATCAGCAGCACGTACGCCGTCGCCAGCGGGGCGAGTTGGCTGTCGACGGCGCCCGCGCTCACCGCCAGGCCCGCGATGACGATGGAGAACTCCCCGCGCGCGACCAGTGCCGCGCCCGCCCGCGCCCGGCCCATCCGCGCGATGCCCTGCTGCCGCGCGGCGAACCAGCCGGTGGCGATCTTGGTGATGGTGGTGATGACCGCCAGCGCGATCGCGTAGCCCAGCACCGGCGGGATCTGCTGGGGGTCGGTGTTGAGGCCGAACACCACGAAGAACACGGCGGCGAACAGGTCGCGCAGCGGCTCCAGCAGTTTGGTCGCGTTCTCGGCGGTGGACCCGGAGATCGCGATGCCGAGCAGGAACGCCCCGACCGCGGCCGAGACCTGCAGCTGCGAGGCGATGCCCGCCACCAGCAGCGCCGCGCCCAGCACCCGCAGCAGGAACACCTCGGGCTCGGGGCTGTCGACCACCATGGACACGAACCGGCCGAAGCGCAGCGCGATCACCAGCACGATCGTGATCGCGACCAGCGAGATGCCGACCGCGGTCAGCCCGCCCATCAGCGTCGCGCCCGCCAGCAGCGCGGTGAGGATGGGCAGGTAGACCGCCATCGCCAGGTCCTCGAACACCAGGATCGACAGCACGACCGGGGTTTCCCGGTTGCCGAGGCGGCCGAGGTCGCCGAGGACCTTCGCGACGATGCCGGAGGAGGAGATGTAGGTGACGCCCGCCATGGCGAGCGCGCCGACCGGGCCCCAGCCGAGCAGCAGCGCCACGACGACGCCCGGGGTGGCGTTGAGGACGATGTCGAGCACGCCCGCCAGCCACGACCGCTTCAGGCCGGTCACCAGCTCGGCCGCCGAGTACTCCAGGCCCAGCAGCAACAGCAGCAGGACGACGCCGATCTCCCCGGCGATCTCGGTGAAGGGCTCGATGCCCTCCAGCGGGACCAGCCCGCCGGCCCCGAAGGCGAGACCGCCGATCAGATACAGCGGGATGGGGGAGATGCCGATCCGCCACGCCAGCCTGCCGAGCAGGCCGAGGCCGAAGAAGACCGCCCCGAGCTCAATCAACGAGATCGCGGTGTGATGCACTCCGGGGGCCCCTCAGCCGGTTTCGAGAACTTCGACGGCCTTGGCCAGCCCCTCGGCCGTGCCGACCGTCACCAGCATGTCCCCGCCGGAGAGCCGGAAGTCCGGCCGCGGTGAGGGGTGGACGGTGCCGCCGCGCACGACCGCGACCACCGACACGGCGGTGCGGGTGCGCAGGGCGGTGTCGCCCAGGGTGCGCCCGTCGAAGGGGGAGGCGGGGGCCAGCGGCAGCTGCCGAGTGGTGACGCCGGTCACCTCGCGGTGCTGCTCCTCCAGCTGGGCCACCAGGTGCGGCGCGCCGAGCAGGTTCGCCAGCGCGCCGGACTCCTCGACGGTGAGCGGGATGGAGGCCACGCACGAGTCGGGATCGTCGCGCTTGGAGACGATAAGGTCGAAATGTCCGTCTCTATAGGTGATGACTCCGATGCGGCGGCCCGATTTGGCCACGAAGTCCTGACGCGTGCCTATCCCGGGCAGCGGGGTCACCTCGACGTTCACCACACCACCGTAACAACCGGGGCGTCGGATTCGTTCCGGACCGGGGGAAACGCGCTGTCGAAAAGCGCGGTGAGCCGCGGCAGGGGCGGGACGGGGCCACCGCGCGGCTCCGGGGCGGCGAGGTGGCACTCGCACCCGAGGTCGGCGACCTCGGGGACGGCGTCGGCCAGCGAGCCCCAGCCGGGATGGCCGTCGGCGGACCAGCCGCCCGCCAGCGCCCGCACCTTCGGCACGTCGGCGAGGGTGTCCGGGTCGGTGACCGCGCGCTCGACCGCGCCGGGGCCCAGCGACAGCAGCCAGAGGCCGAAGTCCCAGTAGGCGTCGTCGGTGAGCGCGCTGCCGAGGATGACCCGCCCGGCGGCGCGCAGCCCGGCCGTGTCGACGCGGACGGCGGACAGGTGGTGGTGGAAGTCGGGGGTGCAGGGCGCGGGCAGGCGCAGCAGCTCGGTCACCACGTACTCGGTGCGCTCGCGCTCGGTGGGACGCTCCGAGGCCCGCCGCAGCAGGTCCCAGAACGCGTCCCGTGTCATCCCCATGCGGATCATGCTCACACAAACCACTGACAGTTCAGCGGAACAGGCTGCGGGCGATGATCTCGCGCTGGATCTCCGAGGTGCCCTCGTAGATGCGGGGGGCGCGCACTTCGCGGTACAGGTGTTCGAGGAGGTGGCCGCGGACCAGGGCGCGGGCGCCGTGGACCTGAACGGCGAGGTCGACGGCGACCTGCGCGGTCTCGGTGGCGAACAGCTTCGCCATCGCCGAGAGGTGCCCGCTCGCCCCCGGGGTGGTGTCGTAGGCGGTGGCGGCGTCGTAGACCAGCAGGCGGGCCGCGCGCAGACGGGTGGCGACATCGGCGAGCTGGTGGGACACGCCCTGGAACGAGGAGAGCGCCCGGCCGAAGGCCTGCCGCTGGGCTGCGTGGGCGACGGCGGCGTCGAGGGCGGACTGGGCCATCCCGACGGCGAACGCGCCGACACTGGGCCGGAACAGGTCCAGCGTGCGCATCGCCACCGACCAGCCGCCGCCGACCTCGCCGATCACCTGCTCGGGCCCGACCGGCACGTCCTCGAAGGCCAGCGTGCCGATGGCGTGGGCGGCCAGCAGGTCGAGGTGCGCGCCGCTGAGGCCGGGGCTGTCCCGGGGGACGGCGAAGGCGGTGATGCCGCGGGTGCCCTCCCCGGTGCGGGCGAACACCGAGTACACGTCGGCGTCGGGGGCGTTGGAGATGTAGGCCTTCGCCCCGGTCAGCCGCCAGCCCGCGCCGTCCGGCGCGGCGGCCAGCGACAGCGCGCCCGCGTCGGTGCCCGCGTCCGGCTCGGTGAGGGCGAACCCGGCGGCGGCGCGGCCCGCGGCGATCTCCGGCAGCCACCGCGCGACGGTCTCCTGGCTGCCCGCCAGCAGCATCGGGTAGCCGCCGAGGCCCTGGAGGGCGAAGGCGGTCTCCGCCTCGGTGCAGTGCCGGGCCAGCCCCTCGCGGATCTGGCAGAGGGCGACCGCCGACGTGGTCAGGTAGCGGCCGTCCTCGCGCCGGAAGATCTCGGCGAGCAGGCCGTGCTCGGCGAGCGCGGCCAGCAGCCCCCGGTTGAGCCTGCCGGGCTCGCCGGTCGCCGCCGCGGCGCGCAGCGGCCCGGCGGCCAGCTCCTCGGCCCGTTCGCGCAGGCTCATACGACTGCCACCCCCACCAGTTCGATCAGCGCTTCGGAGTCGAACAGCTCGACCACCCCGAACAGCGCCACCGCCGGGTAGTGGCGGCCGAAGTGCTTGCGCCACAGCGGGCCCAGCTCCTCCAGCGCCGCCTTGTACGCCGCGACGTCGGTGACGAAGATCTGCACCGACACGAGGTCGCCGGGTTCGCCGCCCGCGGCGCGCAGGGCGGTGACGACGTTGCCCGCGGCCACGTCGAACTGCTCGGCCATGCCCGTGCCGACGATCGCGCCCGAGGCGTCCTGCGCGGTCTGGCCTCCCAAGTAGACTGTGCTGCCGGGGGCAGCGGCGACGGCGTGGGCGAAGCCGACGGGCTTGGCCAGCTCGGGCGCGGTGACGATCCGGTGGCGCGTCATCGTCCGCTCCAGTGCGGCTTGCGGCCCGCCGACCAGGCCGCGTAGAACTCGGCGTGGTCGGCGGTGCGCATCAGCAGCGCCTGGGTGATGGCTTCCAGCTCGATCGCACTGCCCAAGTCCATGTCCTGCTCCCTGGTCAACAGCACCTTCGTGGCCGAGTACGCCGCTGCGGGGCCATCGGCCAACCGCCGGGCGAGAGCGGCGGTCTCGGCGTCGAGGTCGTCGGTCACCTTGGTCGCCAGCCCGATCCGCTCGGCCCGCTCGGCGTCGACCGAGTCGCCCAGCACCAGCAGCTCGGTGGCCCGGCCGAGCCCGACGATCCTGGGCAGCAGGTAGGCCGAGCCCATGTCCGCGCCCGCCAGGCCGACCCTGGTGAACAGGAACGCGAACTTCGCCTGCCGCGCCAGCAGCCGGAAGTCCGCGGCCAGCGCCAGCACCGACCCGGCGCCCGCCGCGACGCCGTTCACCGCGGCGATCACCGGCAGCGGGCACTCGCGCAGCGCCTTGACCACGGCGCCGGTCATCCTGGTGAACTCCAGCAGCCCGGCGGTGTCCAGGGCGCGCAGCTCGCCGATGATCTCCTCGACGTCGCCGCCGGAGCAGAACCCGCGGCCCTGCCCGCGCAGCACCAGCACCTTCGCGTCGCCGCGGTGCGGCAGCTCGGCGATCAGGTCGCGCAGGTCGGCGTAGGAGTCGAAGGTCAGCGCGTTCAGCTTCTCCGGCCGGTCCAGGGTCACCGTGGCGACCCCGTCCTCCACCGCGAACCGGAAGTGCTCCCACTCCCGGGTGAACGCGGCCGACGCCCGGTACGGGCTCATGCGACTCCTCCTCCGTCCAACACCAGCGACTGGCCGTTGACCGCGGCCGCACCCACCAGGTACAGCACCGCGTCGGCGACCTCGTCCGGGTCCAGCAGTCTGCCCAGCGGCGAGAGCCCGGCGATCGAGGCCTCGGCCTCGGCCTCGGACTTGCCGGTCATGGCCGCGATGCGGCGCACCGACTCGGCGGTCATGTCCGTGCGCACGAACGTCGGGCACACCGCGTTGCAGGTGACGCCGCTGCCCGCGACCTCGGCGGCGACCGCGCGCATGAGCCCGACCGCGGCGTGCTTGGCCGCGGAGTAGGCGGCGGTGTACTTCGCGCCGCGCAGGCCCGCCGTCGAGGCGATCGTGACGATCCGGCCGAAGTCGCGCTCGCGCATGCCCGGCAGCGCCGCCCGGGTGCACAGGAACGCGCCGAGCGCGTTGACGTCCATGGTGGAACGCCACTGGTCGAGTGTTGTCCTCGCCAGCGGGGCGCTCACCGCGACACCGGCGTTGTTGACCAGCACGTCGACTTGCCCGACGCGGTCGAACAGCGCGGCGACCTGCCCCTCGTCGGTGATGTCGCAGTCCGCGCGGCCGAGCGCGACGACCTCGTCGCCGGCCGCGGCGAAGCGCGCCGCCACGGCCGCGCCGATCCCGCGCGTCCCGCCGGTCACCACCACCCTCACCGCAGCGCCCTCCGGTCGAGCTTGCCGTTCGCCGTCCTCGGCAGGGAGTCTAGGAACACCACCCGCTCCGGTGCCTTGTGCGGGGACAGCCGCGCCCTGACGTACTCGCGCAGCTCCTCGCCGCCCGCGCTCGCCCCGTCCGCCAGCACGACGTAGGCCCACGGCCGGGTCAGACCGTCGGTGTCGTGGCCGGTCACCGCGCACTCGATCACCGCGGGGTGGCCGATCAGGCAGTGCTCGATCTCCGCGGGCGCCACCCACACCCCGCTGACCTTCAGCAGGTCGTCGGCGCGGCCCCGGTAGGTGAAGGACCCGTCGGCCGACCGGCTGACCAGGTCGCCGGTGCGCACGGTGCCCGGCCGGGGGAAGGTGCGCGCCGACTTCTCCGGATCGCCCTCGTAGCGCAGCGCGACGCTCGGGCCGTCGACCTCCAGCGTGCCGACCTCGCCGTCGGGCAGCTCCGCGCCGTCGTCGTCGACCACCCGCGCGGCGTAGCCTGGCACCGGCACGCCGATGGTCCCCGGGCGGGGCGCGCCCGGCCGGTTGGACAGGAAGATGTGGTAGGCCTCCGACGAGCCGATCCCGTCGACCACCTCGACCCCGAAGCGTTCCACCCACCGGCGGTGCAGCTCCGGCGGCAGCGCCTCGCCCGCCGACGTGCACACCCGCACGCAGCTCAGGTCCTGTTCGGACGGATGGGCGACCATCTGGCTCATCATCGTCGGCACGTTCACCAGCACCGTCGGGCGGTGCAGCGCGATCAGCTCGAACACCCGCTCGGCGGTGGTGCGCTCGCCGAAGACGATCCCCGCCGCGCCCACCCCGAACGGGAACATGGCGGCCAGGTCGCGGGCGTAGCCGAAGAACAGCTTCGGCACCGGCAGCACGACGTCGTCCCGGCGCAGCCCGAGCACACCCTCGGCGTAGGCGCGGTGGCTCTCCAGCGGGCCGCGCGCGGTGTGCACGCACGCCTTCGGCGCGCCCGTGCTGCCGGTGGTGAACTTCCACAGCACCTCGTCGTCCAGGCCGACGGGCGCGGTCTCGGCGCGCGGCTCGGCCGCCTCGGCGAGCACGTCGAGGTCGAACTCGTTGTCACGCAGGTCGATCCCGCCCGCGCCCGCCACCAGGACCCGGCGGCCGTCGGTGCCCGCTTCGCGCACGCGGGCAAGCGTTTGCGGGTCGGCGACGACGACGGCGGCGTCGGTGTAGCCGAGGAAGTAGGCGACGTCCTTGGCGGGCAGGAACGTGTAGACCTCGGCGGTGACCGCCCCGATCCGCTGCGCGCCGAACCAGGTCGCGACGAAGTCGACGCCGTCGTTGAGCGCCAGCAGAACCCGCCTGCCGCGCGTCACACCGAGGGCGGACAGCACGTTCGCGATCCGGTCGGCCCGCTCGGTCAGCGCGCCGTAGGTGACGGGACCGGCGGTGGTCAGCAGCGCGGTGCGCGCGGGGTCGGCCGGGTCGAGGAAGCGGGCGGCGAGATTGGCCTCCATCACCGCACCACCTCGTCGATCGCGGCGACCAGCAGGTCGGCCAGAGTGTCGAAAGTGGACTCTCCCTCGGCAGCGGTGGCCTCGGCGGGCGCTCCGCAGTAGGCGCGGTCCATGCCCATCGACGGGAAGTCCCGCGCGCCCCCGCGCATCAGCGCGGGCATGTCGACGGGGTGCTCGGGCAGCCCGGCCATGGCCTCGGCGTCGACCAGCCCGGGGTGCTCGGCCAGCACCAGGGAGGTCTCGTAGCGGCCCGCGTGGCAGGAGCCCGAGCGGAATTCCTCGGTCAGCCGGGCGGCCACCGCGCGCCGGGTCAGGTCGAGGTGTCCGGCGCGCACGCCCTGCTCGGCGAGCGTGGCCACCGCCCGGCGCACGGCGGCGACCTGGCCGGGCTCGAAGTGGTTGTTGACGATGACCACGTGCGGGAATCCCTGCCGCGCCAGCGACGAGCAGATCTGCACGATGAGGTCGTGCAGGGTGTCCTCGGCGATCCCGACCGCGCCGGGGAACGCAGCCCCGAACGTGGTGACGCCGTAGGGCAGGGGAGGCAGGACGCGGACCGGGCGGCGGGCGGCGGCCCGCTCGCACATGCCCTGCGAGATCAGCAGGTCCGTCGACAGCGGCGCGTGCGGGCCGTGCGGCTCGATGGCCCCCAGCGGCAGCAGCAGCACCGGCGGGTCGGCGGCCAGCGCGCCCGCCGCCGGGGAGGTCAGGTCGGCGAAGTCCACCGCAGGTCCTCCAACGGGTTGGGGCGCGGGGTGAGCGCGCACAGGTCGGCGCGGCCCGCGGCCAGGGCGGTGTTGGCCTCGTCGGTGGTGGTGAGGTAGCCGCCGACGAGCGTGCGCACGCCCGCCTCGGCCCGCACCCGGTCCGACAGCGCGGTCAGGTGCCCGCGTCCGTACTCCGGCCTGCTCTCGGCCGTGGTGTGCCCGGCCCGCACGTGCACGACGTCCGCGCCGCGCTCGGCGACGCGCCGGGCGAGCGCCACGCCGTCGTCGGCGGTGAGGCCGCCGCGGGCGAGGTCGTCCACGCACAGGCGCACCACCAGCGGACCGTCCCACTCGGCGCGGACCGCGTCGAGCACCGCCAGCGGGAAGTCGCGGTCGCCGTCGGGGTTGGTCAGCGGGGAGAGGAACCCGGCGAGCAGGTGGCCGTCGGCCATGTCGAGTTCCAGCACGTCCGCGGCGGCGACGGCGCGCGCGGCCTCGGCGTAGCGCTCCCGCGTGCCGTCGAGGTCGGTGAGCGGCGCCGGGACCGCGCCGAAGGGGGCGTACGGGCGGGCGGACGCGGCGACCAGCGGCCAGCGCTCCGCCGTGGGCAGCGGGAGGTCGGCGCCGTCGGCGGGCGGGCGGGTCGCGCCGCGCGCGCCCGCGTGGGTCAGGCGCACGGCGAGGCGGCCGCCCGCGGCGCGGACCTCATCGGCGAGCTTCGCCCACGGCTCGGCCGCCTCGACCACCGGCGTGCCCGGATGCGCCCGGCCGTCGGGGGAGATGGCGGCCGACACCACGACGAGGCCCGCCCCGGCCCGCGCGGCGTCGACCGCGGTGTCGGGCTCGGCGTGGGCGACGACCCGGTTCGGCAGCCGCACCGCGCCGAGGTCCAGCGGGGTGAACAGCGGCGGCGGGACCACCGCGCGCGGGTCGGCGCCTGCGAACCGGGCGTCGGCCACGCGCACCAGGTCGGGGTCACGGGCGGCGAGGTTGGCGTGGGAGACCCGGCCGCTGCGGGTCAGCAGGTTCACCGCGAAGCGCACCGGGTCGTAGCCGGTGTAGCGCGCGGTGTTGACGAAGTAGTCGGCGCTGTCGCCCGCGGCCTTCTGGAACCGCTCCACCACCGGCTGGCGCTCGCCCTCGTACTCGGCCAGCGCCGCCGTCAGGTCCCGGTTGCGCTCCAGCGCGGCGGCCAGCGCGACCGCGTCCTCCATCGCCAGTTTCGTGCCGGAGCCGATGGAGAAGTGCGCGGTGTGCGCGGCGTCGCCGATGAGCACGGTGTTGCCCTCGTACCAGCGCTCGCAGCGCACCCTGGGGAAGTCCAGCCAGCGCGAGCGGTTGGACAGCAGCGAGTGCCCGGCGAGGTCTTCGGCGAAGACCCGCTCGCAGAAGGCGATGCTCTCCTGCTCGCCGACCCCGTCCAGCCCGGCCGCACGCCACACCGGCTCGGCGCACTCCACGATCCAGGTGCCCATCCGCTCGTCGTAGGGGTAGGCGTGCGCCTGGAACAGGCCGTGCTCGGTCTGGCGGAAGCTGAAGGTGAACGCGTCGATGGGCACGTCGGTGCCGAACCAGACGTACTTGCCGCCCTGGGGGCGCACCGTGGCGCCGAAGCGGCGCGGGTCGCGGAAGCGGCTGTTGGCCCCGTCGGCGACCACCACGAGATCGGCATCGGGCAGCCGCTGCACCTCGACCCCGAAGCGCAGGTCCGCGCCGAGGCCGCGGGCGCGCTCCTGCAGCAGGGACAGCAGCCGGGTCCTGGCGATCGCGGCGAAGTCGTTGCCCCTGGCGCGGACCAGCTCGCCGCCGAAGCGGATGTCGACGGCCGTCCAGCGGGCGAAGGAGTCGGTGATCGCCTGGTGGGTGGGCACGTCGGCGTCGCGCAGCGCGCCCAGTGTGCCCGCCGAGAACACCACGCCCCAGCCGAACGTGGCGTCGGGGGCGTTGCGCTCCAGCACGGTGACCTCGTGGCCGGATTTGCGCAGCAGGACCGCCAGGAACAGCCCCGCCGGGCCGGCGCCGACCACGGTGACCTTCATGAGAGGGCCTCGGCCAGCAGGTCGACCTCGGCCGGATCGGTGGTGGCGGGGAACAGGATCAGCTCGTCGCAGCCCTCGTCGGCGTAGCCGCGGACGAAGTCGCGCACCTCGCGCGCGGTGGTCAGCGCGCCCGCGGCGATCCGCTCGGCGAACGGCCCGGTGAAGGCGTAGTAGTCGCGCAGGTAGTCGCGGCCCCGGTCGGCGTCGGTGAGGGCGACGTAGCCCTGGCCCCACAGCAGCGGCTCGCCCGGCCTGCCGAGGTCCTGCCACGCCGCCCTGGCCTTCGCCGCCGCCGACCCGAACGCCCTGGGCGGGCCGCCGCCGTGGGCGTAGCCGTCGCCGTAGCGCGCCATCCGCGCCAGCGCCGGCCCGCTCGCGCCGCCGACCAGCAGGCCGACGCCACCACCGCCGAAGCGGGGCGCGGGGAACTCGGCCAGTTCGCCGCGCAGGTAGGCCAGCTGCGTCGAGAGCGCCCTGCCTCGGGTGCGGTGGTCGGCGCCGACGGTCTCGTAGTCGTCGCGGCGGGCGCCGACGGCCAGGCCGAGCGTGAGCCTGCCGGGGGCCAGCGCCTCGACCGCGGCGGCCTGCTTGGCCAGCAGGCCGGGGGAGCGCAGCGGGCCGATGGCGATCATCGTCGCCAGGCCGATCCGCTCGGTCACCGCGGCGGCAGCCGACAGCGCGGCGAAGGGCTCGACGCTCTCGTAGCGGAAGCGGTCGAGCACGCCCAGCGTGCTGAACGGCCCGGCGTCCGCGCGCCGCGCCCAGTCCAGCAGCCCGGGGCCGGTGACCCCGGGAACCGTTGTGGGCAATCCGATCCCGACCTGCACCAGCCACACCACCCTGTGCGCCGACGGTCACTCCGGACACCAAACGTTACGGTTGACTCGGGTGGGGTGTCAACTAAACTGCGACCGTGTCCGAGACCGCGCCGCAGGACCTCGTCCTGTCCATCCTCGGGGCCCACGCGCGCCCCCGGGAGACGGCCGTGGTGTGGTCCGGCGGGCTGGTCGCGCTGCTGGAGGGCTTCGGATTCAGCGCGGGCGCCGGACGCGTCGCGCTGACCCGCGTGGTCAACGCCGGGCTGCTCGACCGCACCCGCGAGGGCAGGCTTGTGCACTACACGCTCACCGACCGCGCCCGGCACGTGCTGGCCGAGGGCGACGCGCGGATCTTCTCCCTCGGCGAGCCCCGCCCCGGCCCGGCCACCTGGACCGTGCTGTGGCACGCCATCCCCGAGGACCGCCGCGACGCCCGGGCCCGGCTCGTGCGCAGGCTGCGCTTCCTGGGCTTCGGGCAGGTCCACGACGGCGCCTGGCTGGCGGCGCACGACCGGTCCGCGCAGGTCACCGCCCTGTGCGCCGACCTCGGCGTGGCGCGGCACACCGGCGTCCTGGTCGGCGCGCCCGTGCCCGACTTCGCCGGGTTCGCCCGCCGCGTCTGGGACCTCGACGCCATCGCCGAGCGCTACGCCGCCTTCGTCGCCGCCTTCGCCGACGCCCGGGCCGACACCGACGCCGACGCCTTCCACCTGCGGGTCCGCCTGGTCCACGCGTTCCGCCAGTTCGCCCTGCTGGACCCGGAGCTGCCCGCCGACATCGTCGCGCCACCCCCGGACCGGGCCGCCGCCGTGCGGCTGTTCCACGAGCGCTACCCCGCGCTGGAGATCCCCGCGCGGCGGCATTTCGACGGAGTGATGACCCCGTGAGCGATCCGCAGGCGGCCGACCAGCAGGCGGCGCTGACCTACACCTCCTACCTGGCCCTGGACGAGGTCCTCGGCGCGCAGCGCCCGCGCTCCGACGAGCACGACGAGCCGCTGTTCATCGTCATCCACCAGGTCTACGAGCTGTGGTTCAAGCAGATCCTGCACGAGCTGGCCCACCTGCAGGCCCGCCTGGCCGCGGGCGACACCGCGCACGCGGTGCGGACCCTGCGGCGGGTGCTGACCGTCTTCAAGGTGATCGTCGCCCAGATCGACGTGCTGGAGACGATGACGCCGCGCCAGTTCACCAGCTTCCGTGCCCGGCTGGAGTCCTCCAGCGGCTTCCAGTCCGCCCAGTTCCGCGAGCTGGAGGCGGTGCTGGGCCGCCGCGACCGGCGGGCGTTCGCGCACTACCCGGCGGGCGGCGCGCAGCGCGCGGCCATCGAGGCCGCCATGTCGCGGCCGTCGCTGATGGACTCCTTCGCCGCCTACCTGCGTGCCCACGGCTACGAGGTCCCCGAGGAGGTGGCCGGGCGCGACGTGACGTCGCCCTGGGAGCCGTCGAAGGAGTTCCAGCGGGTGCTGCTGGCCGTCTACGCCGACGACTCCGGCCCGTCGACGGTCGCCGAACACCTGGTCGACCTCGACGAGGGCGTGCAGGAGTGGCGCTACCGGCACGTGAAGATGGTCGAGCGGACTATCGGCGACAAGATGGGCTCCGGCGGCTCGGCGGGCGCGGCCTACCTGCGCGGCACCCTGTTCGCCCCGGTCTTCCCCGACCTGTGGGCCGTGCGGGGCGAGCTGTGAACTGCCTCGCCGAGCACTACGGCCGCTTCCGCGTCGCCGAGCGCCTGCTGCTGACCGGCCACTCGCACCAGGCCTGGCCCGACGTCGCCCGCGACGCCCAGCTGGCCGCCTGGGACGCGGCCGCCTCCGATGTGGACGGAAAGTGGGACGAGGCGTTCGCCAAGGCCGACCGCGTCCGCGCGCACTACGCCGCCCTGCTGTCGGACCCCGGCGGCGACATCGCGCTCGGGCAGAACACCCACGAACTGGTGATCCGCTTCCTGTCGGCGCTGGACCTGGCCGGGCGCAGGCGCCTGGTCACCACCGACGGCGAGTTCCACACCCTGCGCCGCCAGCTGTCCCGGCTCGCCGAGCACGGCCTGGAGGTCGTCCGGGTCCCGGCCGAGCCCGCCGAAGGCCTCGCCGAACGGCTCGCGGCCGAAGTGGACGGACGCACCGCCGCGGTCCTGGTCTCGGCGGTCCTGTTCGAGACCGCCCGCGTCGTGCCCGACCTCGCCGCCGTCGCCACCGCCGCCGCCCGCCACGGCGCCGAGGTCCTCATCGACGCCTACCACGCCTTGGGCGTGGTCCCCTTCCCGCTGGCCGAGCAGGGCCTGGCCGACACGTGGGTGGTCGGCGGCGGATACAAGTACCTCCAGTTCGGCGAGGGCGTCTGCTTCCTGCGCCTGCCCCCGCACGCCCAGGACCTGCGCCCGGTGCTGACCGGCTGGTTCGCCGAGTTCGACACCCTCGCCGCCGAACGCGACCCCGCCCACGTCGACTACGCCCCGGGCCCGCACCGCTTCGCAGGCTCCACCTACGACCCGACCAGCCACTACCGCGCCGCCCGCGTCGCCGACTTCTTCGCCGAGCAGGGCCTCACCGACCACCGCCTCCGCGAGATCTCCCTGCACCAGACCACCCTGCTGGCCACCGCCTTCGACGCCCTCGGCCTCCCCGACACGACCGCCACCCGCGACCGCGCGCTGCCCAGGACCTCCTACGGCGGCTTCCTCGCCATCCGCACCCCGCACGCCGCGCGGTGGCAGCGGTCCCTCAAGGCGGCGGGCGTCCACACCGACAACCGGGGCGAGCACCTGCGCTTCGGCCCCGCCCCCTACCTCGCCGACGACCAACTGCGCGAGGCCATGGCGATCCTCGGCGAGATCGCGGCCGGGTAGGGCGAAGGCCGCCCGACCGGAGCATCGACGTGCCCCACCCCATGGGGTGATCATGGCTGCACGCCGATCAGCGGGGGGCGCGGTGGACGGTGAGCTGCTGGGCGGGAGGCTCTCGGCCGCGCTGCCCGCACCGGGCTGGTGGCTCGTCGCCGGGACCGGAGTCCTGGCCGCGGCCTCCGTGCTGGCCGGGCAGCGGTCGCGGGCCCGCTCCCACGGCCGCGCGCTCGCCGGGTTCGTCGCGCTGGGCACCCTCGTGCACGAGGCCGGGCACGCCTTCGCCGCGATCGCGACCGGCGGGGGCGTCCGCACGATCAGCGTCGACAGCGCCGAGAGCGGGGTGACCTGGACCTGGTTCCCGTCGTGGCTGTCGAACCTGCTGACCACGTTCGCGGGCTACGCCGCGCCGCCGCTGGCCGGGCTGGGCGCGGCCGCCCTGCTCGACCAGGGCCGCGCCCCCGCGGTCCTGACCATCACCCTCGCCGTCTCGGCCTTCGTGCTGCTGGTGGCGCGCGGCTGGTTCACCTTCCTCGTCGTCTTGGCCGTCGGCGGCACCGCGTTCTGCGCGCTGCACTGGGGCGGACCCCTGCCGCAGCAGGCCATCGCCTACTCGCTGGCCTGGCTGCTGCTGCTCACCGAAGCCGGTGGTGTGCTCGCCCTCGTCCGCCTCTGGCGCCGCGGCGGGGCGCACGGCGACGCCCACGCCCTGGCCGCGCTCACCCGCGCTCCGGCCCCGATCTGGATCGCCGCCTGGGCCGCGGTCATCGGCTGGTCCTGCTGGACCGCCGTCCCGCTGCTGTGGCCGTAGGGCCCACGGACCCACCGGCAGGGCCCGGGTCCCCAGCAGGCAGAATGTCCCCGCACCACGAGCAGGGGAGGCCCACCGGTGGCACAACCACAGCTGCGCGGAGTCGTCGCCATGGACGGCCCCTCCGGCACCGGCAAGTCCACCGTCGCCAAGCGCCTCGCTGAGCGGCTCGACGCCGCCTACCTCGACACCGGCGCCATGTACCGCGCCGTGACGCTCGCGGTCCTGCGCGCGGGCGTCGACCCGGCCGACTCCGCCGAGGTGCTGCGCGTCGCCGAGTCCACCGACCTGTCGCTGGCGACCGAGGTCGGCGCGCGGCCCACCATCGACGGCGAGGACGTCTCCGCCGAGATCCGCGGGCCCGAGGTCACCGCGCACGTCTCCGCCGTCTCGGCGGTGCCGAAGCTGCGCGAGCGCCTGGTGGCCCTGCAGCGCCGCCTGATCAGCGAGGCCAAGGCCGTCCGCGGCGGCATCGTGGTCGAGGGCCGCGACATCGGCACCGTGGTGGTGCCCGACGCCGCGCTCAAGGTCTACCTGACCGCCAGCGCCGACGCCCGCGCCCAGCGCCGGGCCAGGCAGGACTCGGCGGCGGGCCGGGCGAACACCGTCGACGCCACCCTGGCCGACGTCGAGCGCCGCGACCGCCTGGACTCCAGTCGCGCGGTCTCGCCGCTGCGACCGGCGGCCGACGCCGTCGAGGTCGACACGACCGACCTGGACATCGACGGCGTGCTCGACCGGCTCATGGACCTGGTCGAGGAGCGGGGCCTGCGCGCCACGGCGGAGGCCAACGGCCGATGACCGACCTGCCCGAGGGCGCCTCGCCCCGGCTGGCCGACTTCGCCCGCTGGATCGGCACCTGGCTGATGAGGCCCGCCTTCCGGGTGCGGATCGCCGGGAGGGAGAATGTCCCGCTGACGGGTCCGGTGGTGCTGGTCGCCAACCACAGCTCGCTGGTCGAGCCGCAGATCATCTTCGGAATGCTGCCGCGCCGGTCGGTGTTCCTGGTCAAGCGGGAGCTGTTCCGCGGCATCGCGGGGCGGCTGCTGCGCGGCATCGGCCAGGTTCCGGTCAGCAGGGGCGAGGTCGACCGCGCCCCGCTGATGACGGCGGTGGGCGTGTTGCGCGCCGGCGGTCTGGTGGGCGTGTTCCCCGAGGGCACGCGCGGCGCGGGCGACGTGGCCGCCGCCGAACAGGGCGCCGCGTGGCTGGTGCGCTCGTCGGGGGCGCTCGTGCTGCCGGTGGCGACCCGGGGCACGCGCAGGCCGGAGGGCGCCCGCAGGCGTCTGCGGCCGGTGGTCGACGTCCTGGTCGGCGCGCCGTTCACCCTGGTGGTCGGCAAAGGTCGAAGCGGCCTGACAGAGGCCACCGAAGAGATCCGGGTCCGCCTGGCGGGCCTGGTGCACGAACTAGACGAGAAGCGGCGGGCATGACCGAACTGGATGGCACCTGGACCGACGAGGCCGAGTGGACCGCGGTCGAGGACGACGGCGACGTCGACGGTGAGGGCGGTGCGCCGCCGCAGCCGGTGCTCGCGGTGGTCGGCAGGCCGAACGTGGGCAAGTCCACGCTGGTCAACCGCATCCTGGGCCGCCGGGAGGCGGTCGTGCAGGACACCCCGGGCGTGACCCGTGACCGCGTCGCCTACGACGCGCAGTGGTCGGGCCGCAAGTTCACCGTGCTCGACACCGGCGGCTGGGAGCCCAAGGCCGAGGGCATGGCCGCGGCCGTCGCCGCGCAGGCCGAGTACGCGATGGCGCACGCCGACGCCGTGCTCGTCGTGGTCGACGCCACCGTCGGCGCGACCGCCACCGACGAGGCCGTCGCCAGGGTGCTGCGCCGCTCCGAGCGCCCGGTGCTGCTGGTCGCCAACAAGGTCGACGACGAGCGCCTGCTCGCCGACACCGCGTCGCTGTGGTCCCTCGGCCTCGGTGAGCCGCACCCGGTCAGCGCCCTGCACGGGCGCAACTCCGGCGACCTGCTCGACGCGATCCTGGCCGCCCTGCCGGAGACCCCGCGCGAGACCTACACCGCCGCGGTGGGCGGTCCGCGCCGCGTGGCGCTGATCGGCAAGCCGAACGTCGGCAAGTCCAGCCTGCTCAACAAGCTCACCGGCGAGAACCGCGCCGTGGTCGACTCGGTCGCGGGCACCACCGTCGACCCGGTCGACTCCCTGGTCGAGCTGGACGAGCAGGTGTGGCGCTTCGTGGACACCGCCGGACTGCGCAAGCGCGTCAACTTCGCCAGCGGCACCGAGTACTACGCCTCGCTGCGCACCAAGGGCGCGATCGAGTCCGCCGAGGTCGTCATCGTGCTGCTCGACGCCAGCGAGCCGATCGCCGAGCAGGACCTGCGCGTGCTGACGATGGTGGTCGAGGCGGGCCGGGCCTGCGTGCTCGCGCTGAACAAGTGGGACCTGGTGGACGAGGACCGCCGCAACGAGCTGGAGCGCGAGCTGGAGCGCGGCCTGGTCCGGGTGACCTGGGCCGAGCGCGTCAACGTCTCGGCGCTCACCGGCCGCGCGGTCCGCAAGCTCGCCCCCGCGCTGCGCACCGCGCTGAACTCCTGGGACCAGCGCATCTCGACCGGCCGCCTCAACGGCTGGCTCAACGACCTGGTCGCCGCCACCCCGCCGCCGGTGCGCGGCGGCAAGCAGCCCAAGATCCTCTTCGCCACCCAGGCCTCCACCCGGCCGCCGACGTTCGTGCTGTTCACGACCGGCTTCCTGGAGGCGGGCTACCGCCGCTTCATCGAGCGCCGCCTGCGCGAGGAGTTCGGCTTCCCCGGCAGCCCCATCCGCATCTCGGTGCGCGTGCGGGAGAAGAAGCAGCGCCGCTAGACCTAGGGCACGACCAGGACCGGCCAGTGGCCGGTCCTGATCAGCTTCGTCGCCACGGACCCGGCGAACCGGTGCCCGGCGCTCTGCGACGCGCCCACCACGACCATGTCGGCCTGGTGGTCGTCGGCGGCCTCGCGCAGCGCCGTGCACGGGTCGCCGTGGGTCCTGATGAAGGTGACCGGCACATCGAGTTCCTCGGCGGCGGCGCGGACCTGCTCGCGCAGCTCCTCGCCCAGGCAGGCCGCGGCCTCGTGCTCGGCGGCCGAGGCGATGGCCGGGCCGAACGCGGCCAGCGCGGAGTGGCACGCCACGTAGACGACGACCAGCCCGCCGCCCTCGCGCCGGGCCGCGCCGAAGGCGAAGGCCGCCGCCCGCATGGCGGTGTCGGAGCCGTCGACCCCGACCAGGATCCTCCTGGCCGTGCCGCCGCGGCGCGGGCCCAGCCGCTCCGCCGTGGACTCGAAGGCCGTGCCCACCGTGCTACCTCGCGACCGGGTCCGCGGCGGGGGTGTCCAGGTCGATCGTGGAGCGCAGGGTGATCGGCTTGAGCAGCAGCGCGGCGACGACGCCGACCACGGCGACGGCCGCGGAGATCAGGAAGATGTGCCCGGTCGCGTCGCCGTAGACGGTGTGCACGACCGTCTGCACCTCCGGCGGCAGGGCTGTGAGGTTCAGCGCGCTGACGTCGCCGGTGCCGGTCTGCCCCGCCGGGACGCGCAACGCCGCCGCCAGGTCGGCGGTGACCCTGTTGGCCAGCACCGCGCCGAGCACCGAGACGCCGATCGTGCCGCCGAGCGAGCGGAAGAACGTGACCGACGCGCTCGCCGCGCCGAGGTCGCGCATCGGCACGCTGTTCTGCACGGCCAGCACGAGGTTCTGCATCGTCATGCCCACGCCGACGCCGACGACGGCCATGTCGACGCCCACCAGCCAGAGCGCGGTGTCGTGGTCGACCATGCCCAGCCCGAGGAACCCGAGCACCAGGATGATCGTGCCCGCCACGATGTAGGGCTTGACCATGCCGCTGCGGCTGATCATGCGCCCGGAGACGGTCGAGGAGACCAGCACGCCCGCCATCATCGGGATGGTCAGCAGACCGGCCTGGGTGGGCGTGTAGCCGCGCCCGACCTGGAAGTACTGGCCCAGGAACACCGCGCCGCCGAACATCGCCATGCCCACGGCCAGGCTCGCCACGATCGCCAGCGCGGGCGTGCGCTGCACGACGATCGTCAGCGGCACCACCGGTTCGCGCACGCGGGACTCCACCAGCACCGCCAGCCCGAGGACCACGACCCCGCCGCCGGCCATCGCCGCGGTCTGCCACGACAGCCACGCGAAGGAGTTGCCCACGAACGACACCCAGATGAGCAGCACGCTCACACCCGCCGCGATGAGCCCGGCGCCGAGGTAGTCCACGCGCACGTCATCCCGGCGCACCGTCTGCAGCTTGAGCGTGCGCTGGAGCACGACGAAGGCGACCAGCGCGATCGGCACCCCGACGAAGAAGCACCACCGCCACCCCAGCCACGGCACGTCCACGATGAGCCCGCCCAGCAGCGGCCCGCCGACGGTGGCCACGGCCATCACCGCGCCGAGGTAGCCGTTGTAGCGGCCCCGTTCGCGCGGCGGGATGATCGAGGCGATCACGACCTGCACCAGCGCCTGCAGCCCGCCGATCCCGATGCCCTGGAACGCCCGCGCCGCGATCAGCTGCCCGGTGTCCTGGCTGAACCCGCTGAGCACCGAGCCGACGACGAAGATCACGATGGCAACCTGCACCAGCGACTTCTTGTTGAACAGGTCGGCCAGCTTGCCCCAGACCGGCGTCGTGGCCGTGGCCGTGAGCAGGGTGGCCGTGACCACCCACGTGTACTGCGTCTGGGTGCCGTTCAGCGACCCGATGATCAGCGGCAGCGCGGTCGACACGACCGTGGAACTGATCATCGCCACGAACAGCGCCAACAGCAGCCCGGACAGCGACTCCAACACCTGCCGATGCCCCATCGGCGCGGCTTCCCCGACCTTCATGCCCGCCCCACTCCATCGCTCACCGGCTGGATGCCCACCGGTTTAGTGCCCACTGTGCAAACTTGCACAGTGGGCACACTACTCCGGTGGTCGGGCTGGTGCGATGGAGACCTCGGCCACGTCAGACGCCTGCGTGCTCCCTGAGCAGCTTCGCGGTGAGCGCGGGCGCCTCCCACCAGAAGAGGTGCCCGACGCCGTCCAGCAGCTCCAGGCGCGCGCCGGGGATGGTCGAGGCGAGGTGCTCGGCGTGCCGGGGGAGCACGATCTCGTCCGCGGTGCCGTGGATGACCAGCGTCGGCGCGGCGAGCTGGTCGAGCTGCGCGGAGGCGTTGTGCTTCATCGCCGCGAGCTGCTGCATGACGATCACCGCGGCGGGCACCCGCTCGGACAGCATGCGGTCGGTGAACAGCTCCCACAGCGCCGGGTCCTCGCGGGCGGCGGGGGAGAAGTTGGTGTCGTAGGTCGAGCGCAGCAGGTCGCGCAGGTCGCCGGTCTTGCGCGACTCGGCGATGCGCAGCAGGCCGGGCGCGACGAGCGTGCCGCCCGCGGGCCCGGCGAACGTGCACCCCAGCACCAGCGACCGGACCCGCTCGGGGTGGCGCAGCGCGATCCGCTGGGCGACCGCGCCGCCCATGCTGGTGCCGAAGACGTGCGCGTCCGCCCAGTCCAGCGCGCTCAGCAGCCGGGCGGCGTCGTCGGCGAGGTCGGGGATCTCGTACGGCGGCAGGGCGCGGCTGCTGTCGCCGACCCCGCGGTGGTTGTAGACGACGAGGTCGAAGTCACGCTCGATGTCGGCCAACAACGGCTCGTGCCACATGCGGTGGTGCCCGCCCATGCCCTGGATGAGCAGCAGCGGCTCGCCGGAACCGCGCCGTTCGTAGTGCAGTGAACGGTCACCCAGATCGGCGATCGGCACGGCGGTTTCTCCTGTCGTCAGGCCTGGTCAAGGCTAGGCTCGGAGCCCTAGCGGGGGGAGGGCGGAGTGGCAGCAGACACACCGATTCGCGTGGTCATCGCCGACGACGAGCCGCTGCTGCGACACGGTCTGAGCGTACTGCTGACCGCGAGCGGCAGGGTGGAGGTCGTCGCCGAGGCGAGCAACGGCGCCGAAGCCGTCCGCGCCGTCCACGCCCACCGCCCCGACGTCCTGCTCCTCGACGTCCAGATGCCCGGCACCGACGGCCTCACCGCCCTGCGCGACCTGGCGGGCGTCCCGGTCGCCGTCGCCATCCTCACCACCTTCGACCTGGACGAATACGTCGCCCGCGCCCTCGAACTGGGCGCCGCGGGCTTCCTGCTCAAAGACGCCGACCCCGACACCCTCGTCCGCGCCGTCGCCGACCTGGCCTCCGGCGGCGCGGTCCTCGACCCGCGCATCACCGCCCGCCTGCTGCCCCGACTCCGCACAGCGGGCCTGTCCCTGCGCCACGCCCGGTCCATCGACGCCCTGAGCGTCCGCGAACGCCAGGTCCTGGACCAGATCGCCGACGGCCGCGCCAACGCCGCCATCGCCGAACTCCTCGGCCTCACCGAGGCGACGGTGAAGAGTTACGTGTCCCAGGTGCTCACCAAACTCGGCGTCCACAACCGCGTCCAAGCCGCCCTGCTCCTCCACGGCGTCGACGTCCTGACCGAGGACCGCCCGTGACGGCGCTCCGTTCTTGCCCGCTCGACCCGCGCGCCGGCCCGGTGGGTGAGTGGTGACTGGACTCCGCATCCGCGCACGCCAGGCCCGAGTGGCGAGCCAACCCCGCGTCCGCCTCCGTCAACCGCGCACGCCAGGCCCGGTAGGTGAGTGGTGAGCGAACTCCGCGTCCGCCTCCGCGAGCTGTGCACGCCGGGCCCGGTGGGCAAGCGGATCGGGCTTGAGGTGCTGGCCGTCGGCGTGCCGCTGCTAGCCGTGCTCATGTCGTACCCGCCGCAGCCGTGGACGCTGCCGGTAGCGGTCGTGGCGTGCCTGGCGCTGCCGCTGCGCCTGCGCTGGCCGTGGCTGGCCTACGCCATCTGCCTACCCGCCCTCTACGGCGGCCTCGGCTGGCCCCCCGCCTTGGTGGCCCTGTTCCGCGTCGGCATGTGCTCGAAGAGGGTGTCGACCGCGGTGTGGGCCGTAGCAGGCGTCTTCGTCACCGTCCAGGTGGCCAACCAGTTCAACCTCGACGAACCCCTGGCCAACCTCATCGTCAGCGCCATGTTCTCCCTGGTCGTCCCCGCGGGCCCCGCCGCCCTGGGCGTCCTCATCCGCCTCCGCGCCGAACTCACCGCCACCCTCGCCGAACGCGACGCCGCCCGCCGCGCCGAACTCACCGCCCGCCTGGACACCGCCCGAGCCGACGAACGCGCCCGAATCACCCGCGAAATCCACGACGCGGTAGGCCACAACACCACCCTCATCGCCGTCCAAGCCGCCGCCCTGGCCGCCACCACCACCGACCCCGCCGCCCGCCAAACCGCCGAGCAACTACGCCACCTGGCCAAACAGTCCCTGGCCGAGATGCGCTCGGCCCTGGGCCTGGCAGGCGCCACCTCGCACAACGGCTACCCCGACATCCCCACCCTCATCACCCAGGCCCGCACAGCAGGCCTGAACATCACCTACACCCCCACCGACGCCACCCCCAGCCCCCTGATCGGCCGCGCCCTGTACCGCGTGATCCAAGAGGCCCTGACCAACGCCGTAAAACACGCCCCCGGCGCCCCCATCGCCATCACCCTGACCCGCGACACCACCCGCATCCTCACCACCATCACCAACGGCCCACCCACCGCTCCCCGCCCCGACCTCGCCCAAAGCGGCACCGGCCTAGAAGGCCTGACCGAACGAGTCACCACCGCAGGCGGCACCCTCACCACCCAACCCCACCCCGACGGCAGCTTCACCCTCCAGGCGACCCTCCCCGCCCACGATCCGACGAAAGTAGCCCCCGGACCCCCAACTTCCGGCGGTAGCCAGTTGTAGATCGGTCGGCCATAGTCGGCGGATGCTCTGTCCGCCCTCGGGGAGCGCGCAGAGCTTCTAGGGGTGATGAGGGGACCTGCAGCCGGGGGGCAGGTCCCCTCATCCCACTCCCGGTTCGCACGTTGGCCACCCCCGGTGTCGATCGGTGCGGGGGCCGTACGCTAGTCTTTCCCCGCAACACCAGATCGGGCTGTGGCGCAGCTTGGTAGCGCACTTGACTGGGGGTCAAGGGGTCGCAGGTTCAAATCCTGTCAGCCCGACGGTCTGTGGAAACGCCCGTCGTCCTGGATGAATCGCCAGGTCGGCGGGCGTTTCGATCTTTCAGTGTTGATCCCTTGTTGATCGTCGCTTGTGGACCGTGAATGGTGATCTACCGGCCGGTAAGGAGCGAATCTGGAGAAATGGTCCTCCAGACTCGGTCAAGGGGTCGCAGTCGATCTTCCCGATCGGGTGAACTTCGTCAACCGCGCCCAACCGACCCCATCGGCGCTGGTCTGACCCGTACCGATTGCGGTCTGCGCACGTAGCCGCCAGATGGTGGCAGATGGCGCATGTCCGCCTGGCTGTGAGCGTGCTGCCGATGGTTGAGCACCGTCCGCGCCGGTCGGCGCAGCTTCCCGAACGAGCGCAGAGCGCCTATGGCACCCAGGCGCGCCCCACGCGAATGGGCCACGGCGCTACAGCGACAACCCGAGACGAAATGCGGCGACGAGCACCCACCACCAGCGATCGACGCAAGAGATGCGCAGGTTCGACTCCCCGGCGGGAGTACCAAAGGATGGGAACAGGGCTGACCAGCGGGTCTATTGCGGCGGCCTAGTGGTCGAAGGCTGCTTTGGGCTCCAGCCGTCCAGTGAGTGACTAGCGGTGGGCGGAGCGTGGCCGAACCGCCCACCGCTTACCTGCTGCTCGGCTCCTGTGCATTACGCTGGCCGGACACTTTGTGCACCTGATCGGACGGCTCGCTGGTGGGTTGTCGTAAGGTCAAGGATGCGGTGCACCTTGGCGATGAAGTCCGGGTCGGTGGAGGACTTCCAGGTCGTGGTGGCCTGCCAGGAGACACCACCGTCGCGCAGGATCCGGCGCAGCGTCTCCCGGCTGATCGCGACCACGGTGCCGCGGTCGAGGAGGTGGTCGCGCAGCTTGGACAGAGACCAGGTGAAGAACGCGGTGATGCCCCAGTCTGCGGGGGACGTCCTGGCGATCAGCCGGATCCGTTCACGATCCTCTCACCGATCGTCTTCGGGCGTCCCCCGCTCCATTTTGGATACTGTTGGCGAATGCGGGTGGTGTGACCGTGCCCGGCATGATCAACCTGGTCATGTCGGGCACGGTCGGTGGTGGAGGTCGTGTTGTCGTTGCGTCCGCGCAGGTGGGGCGGGGTTCTGGAGGAGACGGCCCGGGTGGCTGGGGTGGTGTCCCGGACAGGTGTCTGGCGATGCGGGCCCGGGACGTGCTTGGGGTGGTGTTCACCGACGCGGAGTTCGCGGCGGTGTTCTCTTGTCGGGGCCGGCCTGCGGTGTCGCCCGCGTCGCTGGCGTTGGTGTCGGTGTCTGTGTTTGCAGTTCGCCGAGGGATTGAGCGATCGCCAAGCCGCGCATGCCGTCCGGGCGCGGATCGACTGGGAGTATGCCCTCGGTTTGGAGTTGGTCGATCAGGGGCTCGACCACTCGGTGCTCAGCGAGTTCCGCGCTCGGACGGTGGCTGGCGGGCTGGAACAGCGGTCCCGGACGCGGTGTTGGAGGCCTGTGCCCGCGCGGGGCTGATGGGGTCGGGAGGTCGCTACCGCGGCCTGGCCAAGACCAACCTGCAACACCTGCTCACAGCAGCAGGAATCAACCTCAACCGCCTCAACGCCCGATGGGACAACGCACCCCTCGCGACAACCCGCACGTCACTTCGCAGCACTCCGGCCCGCCGCCTGACAGCGACAAGCCGGAGTTCGCCAACGGTATCCATCTTGGGTCTAGCGCCGCGAACCCCCGCTCGTTGAACGCGTGGATAACGTCGCGCACGAAGTCCTCGCTGACCTGTAGCAACGAGGTGATGTCGCGGACCGCCTGGCCTTGGCCGGACATCAGCACCACGATCGCCCGCCGCAGCCGGACCGGGTCCTTCGAACTCCGGCTGATCCGCTGCAGCTTGCGGCCTTCTTCCATGGACAACGGCCGGACGAACACGCTCGGTCGACGAGCCACAGCCACCTCCCGCACTCGACATGAGGGACCAGCCTGCCGGTCAGCTCGGAAGATCGATTACCGGGTCGACGATCTGCGACGAGCCACTAGGATGCCTATACCAGGGGTAGTGCGGCAACATCCGCTCTACGCGGCGCCATGAGAGAAGCGAGCACCCGTGCCACCACGGAAGAAGAAGGAATCCAAGCCCAAGCCGATGAAGGCGATCCTTTGGGAATCCGCCGACCAGCTGCGGGGGACTCTGGACGCCGCCGAGTACAAGCACTTCGTACTCGGGCTCGTGTTCCTGAAGTACGTTTCCGTGGCCATGGCGGAGAAGCGGGCGCAGCTTGAGGAAGGGCTCCGGAACGGCAGCATGCTTTCCTCCCTCGGCCTTGCGGGCACAGCCTCGGAGTCGCTGATCGCCCAGACGGTTGAGGACCGCAAGCAGTACACGGGCGCAGGGCTCTTCTACGTACCACCGACTGCCCGTTGGGAAGTCGTGATGGAACGAGCCAAGGGAACCCTGGAGGGGCAATCTCTTGGCGAAGTGATCAATGACGCGATGGGCACCATCGAGAAGTATAATCCCGCGCTCAGGAGTACCCTCCCTCAAGAATACAACAGTCCGCGGATCAATGAAGCGACACTGGCCGGCCTGGTGAAGCTCCTCGATCGCCTCGAATTCCAGGCCCAGGTAAGTAAGGACGGCAAGCGCACTGGGGCCAGGGACCTGATGGGAGAGGTGTACGAGTACTTTCTCGCTCAGTTTGCCCTCGCTGAAGGACGCAAAGGCGGAGAGTTCTTCACGCCGGAGTGCATCGTCCAGCTCCTTGTAGAGATGCTGGAGCCGCAAGAGGGTGAGCGCGTCCTGGATCCGGCATGTGGTTCGGGCGGCATGTTCGTCCAGACCGAGAAGTTCATCGAACTGCACGAGGGTAACCGCTTCAACATCTCGGTGTACGGCCAGGAACGCAATCTCACGACGTGGCGGCTGGCTAAGATGAATCTTGCCATCCACGGCATTGACGCCAACCTCGGTGAAGAACCTGCCGACTCCTTCCACGACGACCAGCATCCTGAACTTAAGGCCGACGTCGTACTCGCGAACCCGCCATTCAACATCTCAAACTGGGGTGGCGAACGACTCGGTATGGATCCCCGCTGGAAATACGGCGTGCCACCTGTGGGCAACGCGAACTTCGCATGGGTCCAACTCATGGTAAACAAACTGCGCCCTGGAGGGCGCGCGGGCATCGTGCTAGCCAACGGCTCCATGAGTGGCAAGTCGGGAGGCGAGGCCGACATCCGACGACGCATGGTCGAGGACGACTTGGTGGCGTGCATGGTGGCGCTGCCGGGGCAACTGTTCCGGTCAACTCAAATCCCGGCTTGTCTATGGTTCCTCGCAGAGGGTAAAGGTAAGCGCCACGCGAAGTGGGTTAAGGGGCGCGCAGGTGAAGTGCTGTTCATCGACGCAAGCGGTTTGGGCTCAATGGAAGAGCGCACTTTGCGGGAACTAAAAGAAGAGGATATTGAGCGAATCGCCTCAACATTCCGCTCGTGGCGCGGAGTCGAGGGTTCGAATTCCTACACAGATACACCTGGATTCTGTCGGAGTGTGACCCTTGAAGAAGTTCAGCACAACAGCTTCACTCTGACACCAGGGCGGTACGTGGGAGTCGCCGAGGCCGAACAGGATCCGGACTCTGAATCGGCGGAAGCAAAAGTGGAGCGGCTGACGAAAGAGCTTTTCATGCACTTCGAGGAAGCCGCTCGGCTGGAAGCAGAAGTGCGGGAGCAGGTGGGGAGGCTGTGACTGGCCAATGGCAAACGATGCCCATTGGAAGTCTCGCCACAGTCTTCGATGGGCCGCACGCTACACCGAAGAAGACAGAAGCAGGCCCTTGGTTCCTAAGCATTTCCAGTCTTAGGGAAGGTCGGCTGGACCTGGCCGAGTCCGCGCACCTTAGCGAGGCGGACTTCGCCAAGTGGACTCGGCGAGTCACTCCGGAGGAAGGCGACCTCCTCTTCTCTTACGAAACCCGATTGGGCGCTGCTGCACTCATGCCATCTGGCGTAAGGGCATGCCTTGGGCGACGCATGGGACTACTACGGCCCAACAAAGAGCGGGTTGATCAACGGTTCCTCCTGTACGCCTACCTTGGACCGGACTTCCAGCAGGAAATCTCAGCCCGCGCTGTCCGTGGTGCCACAGTCGATCGGATTCCCATCGCCGAAATCGCAACGTGGCCGCTCCGTGTTCCTCCTCTGTCCGAGCAACGAGCGATCGCCGAGGTCCTTGGCGTGCTTGACGACAAGATCGCCGTCAACGAGCGGATCGCCGACGCGTCGCTTGTTCTAGCCGAGGCTCTGTACGTACGAGATTCCGCATGCGAGCAGGGCTGGCACGAGGTCGCGCTGCTGGACACTGCGACCTGGAAATCCGGAGGTACCCCCAAGACCAGCGAGGCCAGTTACTGGGGCGGCGACATACCCTGGATCTCTGCGGCAAGTCTCAAGTCTCCATGGCTTGATGACTCGGAACGTAGAGTCACCCGGCTCGGGGCGGAGAACGGAACCCGGCTCGTACCTGCCGGCACGATCATCTTCGTGGTGCGTGGGATGAGCCTCATCTCAGAGTTCCGGGTCGGCTTGACGCAACTTGAAGTAGCTTTTGGTCAGGACTGCAAGGCACTTATCCCGCACCGCGGTGTCGATCCCGTCGTGTTGCTCCTCGCTCTGCGATCCAGGGCTCAGGACATCCTCGGTCTCGTCGACACCGCTGGGCACGGAACAGGCCGTCTCGGCACCGACCGGATCGAAAAGCTGCGGATCAAGCTCCCCGACCGCGGGACTGGAACAGCGTTTACCAAGACCGTTCGGTCTCTTGCCCAGCGTGCGAGCGCCGCGAAGCGCGAGAACCACACTCTTGCCGAGCTCCGCAACACTCTGCTCCCTCAGCTCATCACCGGAAAGATCCGCGTCGAGGACGCCGTGCGCGTCGTGGAGGATGCTGAGTCATGAGTGAGGAAAGCGCTGTTGAGGCCGAGAAGCAGCTCTTCGACGGCTCCTCGGAGGCGCAGTGGGAAGCGTTCGCTCTCGATCAGCTAGCTAGGTTCGGCTGGCAGCACTTTCCCGCCAAGCAGCTTAATCCGAGCAGCGGTCACCGCAAGGACTGGGGGGACCTCGTCTTGTACCCCCGACTGCGTACCGCGATCGCAACCCGCCACCCCCAGCTCCCCTCCCACACAGTTGAGGAAGCAATCTCGGACCTACTACGGCACACGCCAGGCAGTGACATCCGTAAGAACTGGGACTTCTACAAGAAGCTCACTGGCGGCCTGAAGGTCAGCTACACAGACACGGTTACGGACAAGAAGCACAGCGTCACCGTCCGGCCCATCGACTTCACTAACCCGCGCGGCAACGATCTCGTCGCCTCCTCGCAGGTACGGATACGCGCCGCTAGCGAGCGAGCATTCATCTTTGACATCGTCCTATATGTCAATGGGCTTCCTCTGTGCATCATTGAGTTGAAGAAGGCCAGCGGGCCAGATGACTCACGCACGGCATACGAGCAGGTCCAGAACTACCGGCGCGAGTTGAAGAGCGACGGTACTTTTCGGACCGTGTGTCTCGCTGTCGCCACCGACGGGGTAACCGCCCGTGTCGGCACGCCGTTCACGCCGTGGGAGCACATGGCCCCCTGGCACGCGGAGGACGGGGTCTTGCTCAAGAGAAAGGAAGAACGTGAGGACGGGCGTGCTCTGAAACGGATGATCGCCGGATCCCTTGACCCCGACCATTTCCTCGACATGATCGCCAACTTCCTGTCCTACTCCGCCGAAGGCACCGGCGGCAGCGTGGACACGGTGAAACTCGCTAAGGCTCACCAGTACATCGCCGTCAACACAGCTCTAGCCGCCACCGCGTCAGCTGCTGTTACCGATGGTAGGGCCGGTGTCATCTGGCACACCCAGGGCGCGGGCAAGAGCGAGGAGATGCTTTTCTACACCGGCATGGTGGGGCGTCTACCTGGTCTACCTCTTCCTACAGTCGTCCTCATCACAGACCGGATCGACCTCGATACTCAACTCTTCGAAACGTTCAACGCCAGCCATAGCCTTCATCGAGCCATCGGCGGCCTGCCGGAGAAGGCGTACGACAGTAGTCAGTTGAAGGACTTACTCACCCGACGGCAGGGCGGCGGCGGTGTCATCTTCACCACGCTCCACAAATTCCGGATCAGCAAAGCGGAGAAGATTGCAGGAGTTCGGCACCCGCTGCTGTCCGACCGCCGGGACGTCATCGTTATTGTCGACGAGGCGCACCGGAGCCATTACGACTTCGAGGACGGCTTCGCCAGACACCTGCGAGACGCGCTTCCCAATGCCACATTTATCGCTTTCACCGGCACTCCGATCGACAACCGGACAGGCAACACCCTCGCTGTCTTCGGACCGACAATCCACACGTATGACCACACGCAGGCGGTCAACGATGGTGCCACGGTCCGAGTCTTCTACGAGCCGATCCTCCACAAGGTGAAACTTCCAGAAGACAAAGACCTGGACGAGATGGATGCGCAAGCTGAGGGGCTCGTCGAGGGCTTGAGTCAGGCTGAGCAGGACCGTGCCCGGGCTCAGTTTGCTACCTTCGAGAGCGTCATCGGCGCGCCTGAACGCATCGCGAACGTTGCCGACACCCTCCTATCGCACTGGGACAACCGCAGCTTGGAAATAGCGAAGCTGACCGGCCAATCCGGCAAGGGGATGGTCGTCTGTTCCTCTCGCAGAATCGCCGCTCGACTCTTCAATGCTCTTGCTGTTCGTCGTCCTTCCTGGGTCGGCGAACCTGACAAGAAGACTGGGTTGCTGCCTGACGACACTGGCAAGATCCGAGTCGTCTACACCGGCAATCCAGCCAAAGACGACGCTGAGATCGCTCCCTACGTTCGTACCCCCGAGAAACTCAAGGCTATCCAGGCACGAGCTGCTAACCCCGAAGACGAACTCGAGCTCGTCATTGTCCAGTCGTTGTGGCTGACTGGCTTCGACTCGCCACCGCTGCACACCCTTTACCTCGACCGCCGAATGCGCGGCGCCGCCTTGATGCAGGCTATCGCTCGCGTTAACCGGACATGGGGCGAGAAACCGTCGGGCCTGGTTGTCGACTTTCTGGGAGTGGCCAGAAATCTCACGGAGGCCATCGCCGAGTACACCTCGGACGACGACCGTGATGAAGAGACCATCGGCGCAGACACCTCCGAAGCCGTCAAGGTCGTACGTGAGAAGCATCAGTCGATCACCGAGCTGCTCCACAACTGTCGGTGGCGCGAGTCACTTAGCTCCCTTGGCTATCAAGACGCTCTGTACGACGTTCTCGAATTCCTCCGGGAAGCTGAGCCGGCACTACAACCAGGAAGGCCGACCCGTCTGCAGCGCTTCATGCACTTCAGCAAGTTGCTATCCCAAGCCTTCTCGCTCTGCCCCACCCACGAGGGCGTCAAGGACCTTCTTGACGACATCCAATTCTTTGCTGTCGTGCGCGCAACGCGCGAGAAACTCGACGTCGATGACCGGGCCGCTCAGGGCCTAGCTACCGCCGCCGATCAGTTCCGCTACATCGAACAGCTCAACGCTGCGGCAGTCGTCGCCGACGGGGTGGTGGACATCTACGACGCCGCAGGCCTCACCAAGCCGGACCTCTCGCACCTCGACGAAGAGTTCGTCGCACAGCTGAAGGAAAGCCGCCACCCGAACCTGGCTCTCGAAGCTCTTCGACGCTCGCTCTTGAAAGAGATTCGAGATTCGCACCCCGGCAACATCACCCGGCAGCGCGCCTTCACAGAGCGCATGCAGGAGACCATGAACCAGTACCACAACGGACTGATCACCGCCGCCCAGACGATGGACATCCTCGTCGAGTTCGCTCGTGAAGTCTCCGCCGACCGGGTCCGTGCTGTAGAACTCGGCCTGACCGAAGACGAACTCGCCTTCTACGACGCAGTAGCCGCCAACCCCTCCGCCCTGCAGATGGGCGACGAGATACTCCGCCAGATCGCTCAGCACCTTCACAGACTGGTGTCTGAAGACGTCACCGTGGACTGGAGGATCAAGAACCAGGCACGTGATCGCATCCGCGCCAAGGTTCAGTTCTTGCTGAACTACTACGGCTACCCACCGGACAAGGCGCCAGAAGCGATCGACCGCGTCCTGAAGCAAACTGAGGTCAAAGCGGAAGAGTGGTCCTGAAAGCCTGGTCGGAACCCGCCAAGGAGACAGTCCGCGCTGCGACCTACCTCGTCCAACAGCGCGTCGCGGACGTCGTCCTGCGTCTGGGTGTCTGGCCTCACCTAGCCGTGCGCTGCAACCAGCAACCTCTCGCTGAGCAGCGCCGGCCGGTGCGGCAGACAGGAGCGTTCACCCGTTGTTGATGGACTGCGGCCAACAAGGCGAGCGCCTCCTCGTCTGTGTCGGTGCGGCATGAGAGGCTGACGCCACGAGCGTCAGGCACAGGAAGGAGGGCGAATGTATGTTACCGGGATCAGTCTATCGAACGTTCGAGGATTCACGGGGGCGCGTGCTGTAAATGAAATCGCGCTACCTTCCAAAGACGGTGGTAGCTGGACAGTGATCGCTGGCCGTAACGGTTCAGGGAAATCCACACTCCTGCGCGCTCTCGCACTCACACTTGCCGGTCCTCAAGTGGCCCGCACGCTGATGCAGGATTTCAGCGGCTGGATCACAAGTGGCAGAGCTGCCGCATCGACTCGGGTGCAGGTACGTCCAAATTATTCTGTCGATAAACTCACTGGGCGTGGTCGGGCGCCTGATGTTCCCATTCTGCTTGGATTGGATTGGGCTGTTCCGGAAGACGCGCCAAGCTGGTCGCCCTATTCCACACCGCGTCAACCCAAGTTGTCACCCCACAATACTATCGAAGGATGGGAAAGTGCGGCACGCGGGCCTTGGGCTGACCAGCCACAAGGCTGGTTCTGTGCTGGATACGGGCCATTCCGGCGCCTTACCGGCGGATCCGGTGAGGCTCAGCGGTTGATGCTTGCACCTGGTCCGGCAGGTCGAATGGCATCACTCTTCCATGAAGACGCTTCTCTTTCCGAAGGTGTGAACTGGCTTAAAGAGCTACATCTGAGAGCGTTGGAAGAACAAGCGCAGGCATCTGAACTGCTACAGACTGTGTTGGCCCTGCTCTCCGACGGGCTTTTGCCAGACGGTTACAAAGCAATGCGAGTCAGTTCAGAGGGGCTCTGGATATCGCCAGCCGGTGAGAGTGAACGTGCGTATCCACTCAGCGAGATGAGTGACGGATTTCGCACCGTTGCCTCACTTGTCTTGGATGTCGTAAGGCAACTGCAGAACGCCTACGGGGCGCTGAACGTGTACACAGGCGATAAAGGTCAGACTGTGGTTCAGATGCCCGGCGTCGTGATCATTGATGAGGTGGATGCGCACCTACATGTTACCTGGCAGCGTCGACTTGGAGAATGGCTGCGCACCCATTTTCCGCAGGTTCAGTTCATTGTCACCACCCATAGTCCGTACATCTGCCAGGCGGCTGACCCTGGCGGCCTAATCCGTCTACCGGGGCCAGAGGAGAAAAGCCCGCCAGAGGTCGTTGATGACGCGCTATACCACAGAATCGTGTACGGCAGTGCGGAAGATGCAGTGCTATCGGAACTGTTTGGCCTGGAGTCCCCATACTCCAGCCGGGCTGAAGAGCAACGTCGGAATCTCGTCAGACTGGAACGGAAGGTCCTTGCGGGGGAAGCTACAGATCAGGAAGCTTTCGAGTATCGCGATCTAGCGGCAGAACTGCGTAGCTCGCGTTCCGCGAGGGTACGCGAGGTGGCAGCGCGACTGGACGATGATTAATGATTCCAGTCAATCGGCCGCCAGCCACCGAAAGACTCATCAGACTTTGCTGCACCCGCACTGAGGCTATTCAAAGTCTGGGAGCGACCAGTAAAGCGGCAAGGGATACTTGGCGGCTCGCGGATGCCGCAAAGGACGAGATTCGCACTCTTCTGGAAAAGATGGCGCCTGGCGTTTTGCGCTGTATGTATTGTCTCGATAGTCTTGGTACTGATATCGACCACTTCGAGCCTATAGCTCGCACCCCACTGAATACCTTCTGTTGGCATAATCACCTGCTTGCATGCTCGCGCTGCAACAGCAACTTTAAGCGAGAAGAGTACCCCTGCGACGATAAGACTGGGGAATGCCTCCTCATCGATCCTTCTGTTGACGACCCTGCCGACCATCTTGAATTGATGATAACAATAGGGGAATATGAAGGGCGTACTCGGAAGGGGGTGGAGAGTATCAGAGTGTTCGGCCTAAATCGAAAAGATCTGATACAGGGTCGATTCGATGCGTACGTCACATCATGTGACGTACTGAATTCTTGGTATCGTAAAGTTCTTGCTGGAAACATTGAAGGGGCTGCGCTGTCTGCGGCCGCTTTGCGTCGCGAACCCTTCGGCGATGTACTACGGGCTTTGGAGAAATTGGCGCGGCTTCCTTATGCGTGGGAAGCGCTTGGTGAAGAGCTATCAGAATCGCTGACGGCGTGGATCCTCGCGGACCAAGCCGAGTAGAATCTGTAAATCAAGTTGTCGAGCTTACAGAGGCAAGCCTGCTAAAGGGGCGTCACAGGCTGTCGCTACCCACCCGTTCGACGGCATCGGCCAGGGCAACAGCCGCAGCCTCGCCCACAGCGCGGTATCGGCCAGCGACTCCTCCCCGGAGTGCGCGTCCCGATGCTCTGCGACGGTGACGGCCAACGTGAGCAGCACGGGACACAGCAACTCTGCGACCGCATCCTTGCGGATGGCCCGGAGGCTGGGCAGGCGTGCAGCGCCGCGCCGTGCAGTGGACCGGCGACCACAGCGGCACCCTGGCCATCCCCTGGCAGATCCCGGCCATCCACGGCTCCGGCAACTCCGGCATCGCCTACGCCGCAGGCGACATCGACGGCATCTTCGGCGGCTCCGCCGTCAGCTACGTGCGCGACCTGCAGTGGAAGGCGGGGTCTGCTGCACGGATTGGTGACATCTGAGTTGGCTAGCCGTGAGGCTGGCCTGGGAGGATGTCGCTGTGCCCAAGCCCTACCCCCGGGAGTTCCGCGATGACGTCGTGCGGGTCGCGCGTGAGCGTGAGCCCGGCGTGACGGTCGAGCAGATCGCGAAGGACTTCGGGGTCCATCCGATGACGTTGTTCAAGTGGCTGCGCCAGGCCGAGGTCGACGAGGGCGTGAAATCTGGTGTGACCAGGAACGACTCGGCCGAGCTGCGCGAGGCGCGTAAGCGGATCAAGCTGCTCGAGCAGGAGAACGAGGTCCTGCGGCGGGCGACGGCGTATCTGTCGCAAGCGAACTTGCCGGGAAAAGGATCTACCCGCTCGTGACCGAGCTGGCCGCCGACGGGATCCCCGTCGCGGTGACGTGTCGGGTCTTGAACATCGCTCGACAGCCCTACTACCGGTGGCTCACCCGCCCGGTCACCGACGCCGAACTGGCCGAGGCATACCGTGCGGACGCGTTGTTCGAGCCCACCGCGACGACCCGGAGTTCGGCTACCGGTTCCTGGCCGACGAGGCCCACGCTGCCGGGCAGCCGATGGCAGAGCGCACCGCCTGGAAGATCTGCTCCGGCATGCGCTGGTGGAGCGCGTTCAGCCGCACGCGGCGGCGGGGCAAGGGCGGCAGGCCAGGGCCGCCGGTGCACGACGATCTCGTCCAGCGCGACTTCACCGCCGACGGACCGAACCGGTTGTGGCTGGCCGACATCACCGAACACCGCACCACGGAAGGCAAGCTCTACCTCTGCGCGATCAAGGACGCCTGGTCGAGACGGATCGTCGGCTACTCCATCGACTCGCGAATGAAGTCCCGCCTGGCCGTCAACGCCCTGCGCAACGCCGTCGCCCGACGCGGTCACGTGGCCGGATGCGTGGTCCACACCGACCGCGGATCCCAGTTCCGATCACGAAAGTTCGTTCGCGCCCTCCACCAGAACAACATGATCGGCTCCATGGGCAGAGTCGGCGCCGCAGGCGACAACGCCGCCATGGAATCCTTCTTCGGTCTGCTCCAGAACAACGTCCTCGACCGACAGACCTGGCCAACCCGCCAACACCTGAGAACCGCGATCGTCACCTGGATCGAACGCACCTACCACCGCCGCAGACGCCAACGATCCCTGACCCGATTGACCCCCATCGAGTACGAGACCAGCATGACCCCACCGGCCAACCAGGCCGCGTGACTACCACTGTCACCTATCGGTGCAGCAGACCCGTTCGAGTGACGCCGAACCAGCATGAAGCCGAACATGTAGTCGGCGTATATCTTCAGCTCGGTCAGCGGCAGCCACTTCAACCCTGCGGCCTCGATCGCCAACACCGCCTTCGAGGACGTGGCGTGGCGTCCCGCCTACGCGCTCGCCGAGGTTCAGCGGTGCGATCGTCGCAACCTAGAACCTGGTCCCTGAGGCATTCTCTTGATCATGAGGCCGCCGGACTTTCGAAAACCAAGGTCAATTCCGGCACGCCACGCCTATCGCGCAATTTGCACCGGAGCCGCAACGTAGTCGCCACTTGGCTCAATCAACAGCACTCGCTCATGCCTCGGAAACGACGCCTCACCGCAGTTTCAAGCTCACCGCAAGTCGACCGTACGGACTTTGTCGGTGCTGGTCTGTACGGTGCCCGCCATGTCCAAGCAGCAGCGGAAGCGGACCGCGAAGCGCAAGAAGCGGGAGCGCGCGGCACGGAGGGTTCACACGAGCGTTGATCAGTTCCCTTCGACGAGCGTGCTGCTGGACAGCGCGGTCCGGTTGGACTCGTACCTGGCGCTGTCCGGTGATCCGGCGGCGGTTGTTCCGTTGGCCAGGCAACGCCTCGACGACGCGGTCGAGAAGATCGCCGCCGCAGTGGCCCACGTCGACACCTTCGACGTGTTGGAGGCCGTCAAGCTCCGGGCCTCCTTGGTCGATCCCGAGACGTACCGGGAAAGCGAGCACGGCGCCACCGTGGCGATGATTGAGTTGACCGCGCTCATCCTCGCCTCGCGTGGTGCCCGGCCGGGCACCACGCCGCCGGGCGATGTGGAGCCAAACCCGAGCGAGGTCATCGGTGCGCTGCAGGCGCACCTCCAAAACTTGATGGATGCGGGCCAGGTGCTGAACATGTTCAGCGTCGATCGCGACGACGCGTTGCACCGGATCAGTTTCGGGACGCGGTTGCGCGAGGTGGCGGTGCGTAACTCCTCCTACCCTCACATGGTGGAGGACACGCTCACCGCTCTGTTCGACGAGCCTGCGGTGGAAGCGGCGTGCCGCTCAGTCCTGGGCTGCACCGTGAGCGATATCCGCACGGTGTTCGCGGTGTTGCAGCGGCTCACCGCCGACAGTTGGACGAACAACCTCGATGCGTTGGAGAGGCTGGCCGGTCTGGCGGACAGTGGGGTCACCGACCTGAGCGCCTCCGACCTCGAACAGGCACGGCGGTTGCTCGGTCGCCTCGCCGTGGGCCCTGGGGCGAACGCGATGCACACCCCTGAGACGCTCGCCGCCGCAGTCGACCTCGATGTCCGGACGATCGCCACCGTGTTGGACCTGTTCTCGACCCCGATGAGCGTTCGCCCGCCCGTCGACGCAGTCCTTGAGTTCTTCGAGGGCAAATCGCCTTTCCGCACCCGCCCGGTCCTCGCCACCCCCGAAGGCGAGTACACCGTGGTGCACCACGCGCTGCTGGTTCCGGCGATTCGCGAACGCGTCGAAGACGCGCTGCGTCATGACACCGACGCCTGGAACATCTACAGCAAACACCGCGGCGCGTATTTGGAAGCAGAGGCGGCCCGCCTGATCACCGTTCATCTGCCCGGCTGCGCACAACACCTCGGGTTCGAGTACTTCGTCCCCGCGCGGGACACCGAGAGGCACCCCGCCTCCTACACCAAGCTCGTCGAGGGGGACGGCCTGCTGCTGCTCGACGACATCGCAATCATCATCGAGGCCAAGGCCGTGGCCCTGAGGCCGCGCTCACGCACCGGAGATCCACTTCGACTGCGCCAGGATCTGCGCCGCATCGTCACCGATGCCGCCGACCAGGGCGACCGTCTCCGCCGCCGTATCTTCCACGACCGAGGACTGCGTCTGCGCGACGAGACCTGGCTCGACCTCACCACAATCCGAGAGATCCACACCGTCGCGGTCAGCCTCGAAGACCTGTCCGGCATCGCCACCATCACCAGCGAACTGGTCACCAGCGGCCTGTTGACCACCGACGACCTGCCCTGGACCGTCTCTCTACATGACCTGCGCATCATCAGCGAACTCATCGACCGCCCCGCCGAACTGCTGCTCTACCTGCGCCGCCGCACCGAACCTGACACCACTCGCCGGTTCCACGCCGTCGACGAACTCGACTTCTTCCTGCACTTCCTCGCCGCGCAGCTCTATGTCGAGCCCGACCCGGACGAAGTCCATGACGCGCTGCCCCAACTCGGCGCACCCCGCACCAGAGATCGGCGCCGACACCGTCGGCAGGGCTTGGAGCTGCTGACCAGTCTCACAGACCCCCTAGACGCCTGGTACTTCCACGAGCTCGGCATCCGCGCCACACCGATCGACAAGCCCCGCATGAAGGCCAATCTCGCCATGCTGAACCTCATCGACGAACTCGCCGAACGGCGCGACTCGGGCTGGCTCGCTTTGACCGCGACCCTGCTGCACCTCGACGAGAGTGCTCAGCGCCACTGCGCGACCGCCGGCACTCGCCTCGCAGCCCAGACTAGAGCCGACGGCCTACCTCATAGCCAAGCCATCCCCATGGGCACGCGACGCGGCGACAGCGTGCTGCTTGTGTTGATGACCACGGCGCCCGCCATTTCCACGAAGGCGTCGCAACAGCGTCTCCGCGAGTACACGACCGCCAAGAAGCACCAACTACAACTCGACCGGGGCTTCGGCCTCCTCTACGACTCCAAGGGGAGATTGATCAGCACCTTCTACGACAACCGCACGCCCGGCCCGGACCCTGTTTTGGACGCGCTGTGCTCTCGGATACCGCTCAAGGGCCCTGAAGCCTTCCAGGGCTTCCCTCCACACCGTCGGAGAACGCGCTCGTCACGCAAGCGCCGTTAGCCAGTGCTCCTTGTCGATGGTCGTGCGACGTCTGCAACTCACCCATAAAGCGCTGGTGCCGGTGATGGAGTCACGTCAAGGCTGGTTGTTCCGTCCGGAGTTTCCTTGAAGTAGCGTACCCTCAACTCCCGGACGCGCCCAGATCAAGCGCTGACCTGAGAAAACATAGATAGGTCTCTCAGTTCGCCTCCGTTGCAGTCACTCCCGCGCACTTGACGTCTGCTCAGGCGTGCTCGCATCTCCAGTTTCGCTCCATCTGGGTACCTCGGGGATTCGACGTTCAAGCTCCGACTCACCGTGTGTCGCAGCACCATCTGTGGCCTCGGCCGTACAAGCGCAGCGTCCTGCGGCGCCCACACGGTGGCAAGAGCGGACGCGCTCGCTGAGGGACGATTCGGGGCGATGGGCGCTCCTGTTCGGACACTGGCTGCGGCGTCGGGTTAGATCCAGACCGCGTGTTCGCGGGCGAAGACCGGCCGTGAGTGCTCCACAGCATGTGCTGGCTGATCTGAACACGGCTACGATCCCTGACGCCCAGGTGTGGAGATCTGCCAGTTCGAGCAGCAGGGTTTGTTGGATGGTTGACCAGGGGAGGCCGAGGGGTCTGGTGCCGTCGGTGACCGCCAGGGCCAGGTCCCCGTGGTCGGTGATGTGGTGTCCTGGCGAAGTCGCAGAGCAGGCGCGCGCACAGGTCGGGCTGGAACGGGTAGATCGCCCACGGCGGTGCTGTCGGCACTCGAGCAACGAGGTCGGTCTCGACCACGGCGTCGCGGGCATTGTCCTCGCCGAACCACACTTGTCCGCCCATCCGCGGGTTGCCGGTCACGGCCCCGGGAGCACGCTGCCGTCCTCCAAGGTGACCGGGCCGGGTGTCTTGCCCCTGTCGACCTCGGGAAAGTCCCGCAGGCGCGCTTGGATGGTGGCGGCGACGGCGGACACCTTCAGTTACGACACGCTGTCGCTGGTCGAGTGGAAGTCATATCTCCTCGCCGCACTGAACGCCCTCATCAGCATCGCTGTGGGTCTCGGAGCAGTGGTGCTCGCGTATACGTCAACTGCTGCGCTCGTGGGATGAACCTGTTCGAAGACCCGGCCTTCCAGGCTCGGGGCGAGGAGCTCGGCGGCGACTCCTGCAAGCACATCCGCTGGCGTGGCGGCACAGCAAGTGGTCGTCCACCTGAGACCATCGATTGATGACCGTGCTGGCATATCAACACACCGACGTCGAACTCCTCAGCCCTTGGGAGCTGCTCCGGAAGTTCGTGTGTGTCGACTGCGACGCCGTGCTCACCTGCGCATGCGCACGAGACATCGCCGTCTACGTCCTGCCTCATCAGGCGCTGCGAGGTGTGGACGCCGATACCAGAGAGCACGTCTCTGTCACACATCCGTTGACCGAGGGCATCTGCTTCGACTGCCGCAGCGTCCTTCCGCCCGCGAACCCTACGGCAGCCCATCGAGGAACTGCAAGCGTCATCCATCGCTACTACTGGCACGAGCTGTGGACCCGTACCCGATCTCGGTTTCTCGACTGGTGCCGCGTTGAAGGTCTGCCGCTCCTGGACGGTGAGGGACACTCTCTCTACGACGAGTTGGTTCGAGCTCATCGCGGAGACTTCGACCGCATCGGGGCTGACGTGCTGACAGAGGTGCGTGCGTGGCACGCTTCCGAGCCACGATACGACGTCTCACGCCCCTCCGACGCCGACGTTCTGAGCGCTGCGAACGTCGAAGTGCGGGCCGTTCCCGGGAGCTACCTGACTCCCAGCCCTCAGCAGAAGGTGATGGTGGTGCCGGTCGGCACAGTCGACCCGTCGTTGGCTGTCACCGTCGAGGAGTTCGTGTCCAACGACGAGCGGTCGCGCGGCCACGAGGTGTTGCCGCTCGAAAGCCGCCCCGTTCACTGTCTTTTTGGCACCCTGATGTGGATATGGGTGTCGGACATCTCCGACCCGCGTTGCCGCGTGGTGTACTTCGGTGGTCGTGATGGCGTAGGTGCCGACCAACACGGCCTCATCCCCCTCTTGCTGCCCGAGGACTTCGGCAGCCCGAACCATTCGCGACGCCGCGCACACGCCCTTGCCGAACACCTCGCGTTCGTCCCTGACGACCTCAACGAGCTCCTCTGGAACTACGACTACTGGCTGGACCCCTCAAGATCCCTTCGCCAGTACCTGTGGGCCTACACCGGGGACGACGAGGACCGTGCCCGAACCCTGATCACGGTCCTCGGCGCCTCAAAGATCAAGGCAATCCTCGAGTACCTGGCTGCCGACTACTGGGGGCGCTACCTAGGCTGGCCCGATCTGCTCACCTGGAAGCAGGAAGGGCCGATTTCCGCCGAGCCGATGCTGATCGAGGTGAAGTCGAGCGGTGATCGTCTCAGCGACGACCAACGGACATGGGTCACGCTGAACCACCAGACGCTCCATCTCCCGTTTCACATCGTCAAGGTGCACCGAACCGAGAGGCTGGCCCTCGGTTAGCAGCAGTCCGGCCGGGGCTGCTTCAGTCCGTTCATCGTCTCCAGGTGCGCCAAGATTGCCGCGCTGGCTCGTACGGGCTCCAGCCATCGAGATAGGGCTCAAGGTCAGCAGGTCGAGGTTCTGGAGGCGGGGTCATGCCTGGAAGGTCCATGCTGAGCGGGTCAAGACCGTCCGCGTAGTCCCGCGCCCAGTCAAGCCACGCCCAGGCGCTCTCGATGTCGCACTCATCAGGGCCACACGCATACCGAATCGCCTCCTCCAACGCGTCGCAATAGGCATGGAGGCGACGGGCTTCGTGCCAGTTGTGCGCCTGGTCTTTGATCTCCCGCGCCAAGAAGTCGCGCGCCACCTCGCGTTTGGCGTGACCCACAGCTTCCTGCCACTGATGGTGCAGCTCGGCCCGCTCGCGCTCAGCGGTCGCCGCGCGATCCTCCGCCACCTTGAGCAAACTCGCCAGGCCGTCCTCGGCCCGACAGTCTCGTCGATCAGCCCAACGGCCGATCATGCGATGAGAGCTGGCCTCCCAAACTTCGACTGCCAGCCCACCCACGGCTGGGGCAGGCCCTCTGATCGTGGTCGACGCGATCGCCACAGTGAGCACGTCATCGCCAACCTCGAGGTCGATCACTCCGTTCGGTACGCGACGCTGGAGGCGATCCGCGCCGGTCGAGACCGTGCGAACGAAGTAGCCGCGACGCACAGCCTCCTGGGTCAACCCGTGCAACAGCAGCAACGCCCGCCTGCGCTCATCCCCAGCCAGGACCAAGCGCTCATGATCAGCTCGCAGTGCCTCAACAACCTGGTGCATGCCCCGCAGCTGTGTCGGCACCTGGACCGGCACCAGGCCGCCCAGGATTACGCCCCGGGCATTCAGGTGAACCCCATCTTCCAGGCGAATCTGGAGCAGACCGGACCGCGTCCGCATCTCCAAACGCTTGCCCGAAGGCACGAGCCGGTGCCGCTTGGCGAAGTCCACCGTCTTGCGTACCGCGGCAACCGCGGCCGCGTCTGCCAAGCAGATCTCCCTGCGACCCCGTCCCTGTGTCAGCTCATCGATCAGGTCAGTCGCCGCGGCCAACCGCTGCGTACTCAGCTGCGTGGGGGCAGGAGCGCGAGACGGACGCACCCGCCATTGAGGAGGCCGCGGTTCCTTTCCTGTTGGCGCCGCCGAGGGATGGTCGGGGTGGACACCGCGGTCAAGGTAGAAGCGGCCCGCCTGCGTGAGACCGGCGTTCCAACGACCTTGTTGACCAAGTTCGATCAGCCCCCGGTCATACAGCGCTCGCGCTGATCGCTTCGCGGCAGCATCGACGACGCCGAGATCCCCGCCGGACGCCACATGTTTCAGTATCGCCAGCTGGCGTTCGTTAAGTGGATCCCACCGGCGCACATCAACATGCTCACCAACTCCTAGCTCAACGGTTCGAGGACCAATGCACTCGAACGAGCCCAGCTACTTACTGATCAGTCACATCATCGGACGACGCAAGCGGTTCCTTCAGACACCAAGCCAGGTTCACCCCGAAAGGCTCATCCAATCCAACCTGGGCCGCATAGGCGACCCACAAGGCCCCGTGCACCCGCCTGGCAGCACGTAAACGCCGCACTGCTAGGCCTTCCGCATCGGCGCCAACCGCAGACTCGAGAGCGAGCCGCGACCAGCCGCTCCCGCTCCTCCAGGCCGCCCTCGACCACACGCTCTCCGCCGCGCTCGCCCAACCCTCCGAGCGGCGTGGTCCGTGCTGGGACGGCGGAAGCTGGGATTCCACTGGAACCTGCGCAGGCTCATGGCCGCCCACGACCTGTGGAAGACCACCGAACTCATCCCGCTACTGCGCGAACGCGGCGTCGAGCTGTCCCCATCGCAGGTCTACCGGCTGGTCACCGACAAACCCGAACGCCTCTCACTGACCGTGCTCATCGCCCTGTGCGCCATCCTCGACTGCACCCCGACCGACCTGATCGAGCACGGATACGCCACGACTACCCCGGCTGCCAGCCCACTGTCAGCTAGCTCAAGGGAGCATCGTTTCGGCTTCACATCACCTCACGACTTCGACATACCGATGAGTGGTTCGAGCACCTCGAACGCGGCCCGCCGGGTCAGCTCCTCATGGAACCACTGGTTCCGGTACCCGCGCAGGCAGCCATAGCAGGAGGTCTCGGCGCCGCAGTCGCAGTCACGGACCCGGTCCCGCGCCGCCTCCACGACCCCGTCCAGCGCCTCGGCGATGCGCAGCACGCCGCCCGCGCCTCCGGGAACGGTGTCGAACAGAACGATGCCGATACCACCGCCTGAACGCGGGTGGAGGGTTCCGTCGATATCATCCCGGTTCAGCTCCAGTCGTTCGGCCGCACCTTCGAGCAGGGCGTACAGCAGCGATCGCCACGCACCCTGGTCAGCTGTCTGAGGCCCGGCCAGGGGACCGAAGGTGAGGTTCATCAGGTCGGTCTCGTACGGGTGAGCGAGTGAGCGCTGCCTCATCGGACCCGTGCACTCGGTGCCCCGGAGCAGGTGCTCGTGCGTCGGTTTCGGCCTGCTGCCGTCGAGCGCGCGACCGGCACCGCACCAGTCGCAGATCAGGTATCCTGCGCGGTTAGGGCCCTCGGAAAGGGCGATCAACCTGCCGCGCGACCCCGCCACAACATCCAAGGCTCCACCGCTGGGCGCCAGCCAGGTGGTCGTCGTGGTCGCCTCGGCCGCCAGCGCGCAGACGTGGGTCGCCCCGTTCCAACTCCGCTTCGGGGGCGTGGTGGTGGTTCGGCGTGGCTCCGGTTCCGCGACGAAGCCGAACTCGGGGACGTAGTACTGCCTCGGCGCGCGGGTCGCGACCACCGAGCACGAGGGACAGGTTGGGGCGATGTCGTCCTCCCCCTCCCAGTAGTGCCGACAGTGCTCGCACACGAAGTAGTGCTTGCCGATCAGCTCCCGATCGGGAAGACGGTAGACGCCTCCCGAACGCCACAGGTGACCACCTGCAACGACCTCGCCGCCGGGGGCGTACTCGTGGATGGCCGCGGACAGGTCGCGCGTGAGTTCCAGCTTGCGGCCGACCGGTGAGCTCGAGTAGGTGGTGCGCAGCTCGACGGTGTCGACGGGAAACCCGTACTTCGGCAGGACGTTGCGGTTCGCAAGGAAACCCAGCAGATCCCGCTTGGTGAGCGTGTTGATTGCCATCTCGTAGCGGGTGACGAGGTGGCCCTTCCGGTCCTCGAAGGCACGCAACCTGCGCTCCTCGAAGATCGAAACGTCCTGAACGAGCTGGGCGCGAACCTCCTCCAGCAGCTTGTTCAACTCGTCCACCCATGCGGCGGTGTCCACGCCGATCTCATCCCGGACTCGTTCGGGAAGGACGCGCACCAACGACTGGCGAACCTCCCGTGGAACGGGTGAGAGGAACGCGCGAATGCGGGTGGACGGTGCCCGGTCGCCGAGGAAGAAGTCACCAGCGGTCGACCAAGTCTCACCGGCGGTCCGCTTGGCGTGCCGGAAGAACGCGGACAGCGCGATCGAGTGGGCGTGGCGACGATCGATCCGCTCGTTTCCGAGGGGAACGTGTGGCGCCCGGGTCTCGCCCGCGATCATCGAGATAGGGTCAGCGAAACGGGTGAGATCATGGGAGCGCCGCTGCGCGTAGGTCACCACCAACGCCGCCGAGTCGGTGCGCCGACCCGCCCGACCGGCGCGCTGCACGTAGTTCGCGGTCGTCGGGGGCATGTTCCGCAGGACCACGGACTGGAGTTCGCCCACGTCCACCCCCAACTCGAAGGTGGTCGAGCACGACAGGACGTTGACCTGTCCGTTGACAAACCGCTGTTGGATGTCGGCGGCTTCCTGGCTGGTCCACTGCGCGGTGTGCTCCATCGCCGACATGGGCACCGGGTTCATCGACGCGTACATCAGCCGGTAGTGGTTGTCGTCCTCGACTACGGGCGGGATGATGAACTCGTGCAGTAGCCCCGGGCACCCGAGCGTGGGGCAGACGCCCCGCACCGAGTACGACGCGATCCGCAGGCAACGATCGCAGCGGTGCGCAGGACGGGCCGGTACCAGCTTGAGCCAGGTGTGGTCGATTCTGCGGACCGCGCCCAGTCCGCGAACGTTCTCCGTCGTCAACCACCCGTCCCACCAGCTGGTGATCAGCTTCCAGCACCCGCGCAGGAGATCTGTGGCGTCCATGTCCGAACCCAGCGCCCGCAGGACGCGGTCCGCGTAGTCGAGTCGACGGTTCACCCCTCGCGTGGGCAGCCAGCTCAGCACCTTCCGCTTGCGTTCCGCGCCGTCCTCCCGGACGTAGATGGGCCCTCGACGCGGATCGAACGCCTCGTCGTTCGGGTCGACCCCCTCCGGCATGTCGAGGACACCTTGCTGTCGCAGGCTGCGCAGCAGTTCCTCCAGGAACGCCCACCCCTCGTCCTCGGTGAGTCCTAGGGCCCGGAGAGTTGGGGGAAGTTGCCAAGCACGACCGCGGCCCAACTCGACCTGAAGCAGTCCCAAGCCCTCCAGGGACTGGCGGTCGTCGACGGCCACCAACTCCTGCATGACCCACAGCAGGACTTCGCGCTCGCGCTCCTGACGGGACATGCGGCGGGTGAAGACACCGGCACGATCGGCGGCTTTCGCCGTGTGGAAGGCAAGATCGGCGACAGCAGCCGACTCGTCGTCACCAGCTGCCGCAGCCAGTCCTTTCAGCAGGAGCGTGCGGTGCTGGATGCCCGAGTAGCTCGTTTCCAGGTAGGGCGCGAAGAACGCCGCAGCCTGCCTGCTGTCGCTGAATGTGAGCAGTTTGCGACCCTCACCAGGCTGATCCGCCAGGTCGTCATCGGGCGACGGTGGTTGCGCTTGGTAGAGCGCGGTCGCCAGGACGGACACCGCCGCGTCGTTGCCGCTCTCGAACAAGCGAACCATGCCCGACTGGCCCCTCGCGCCGCACGAGGCGCAGCCACTGGGTGAGTCCTCGTGCGTATCGAGCAAGCGGACGGGCCAGAGCAGGTCGCCGGTACATCCGGCCCTCCCGCAGTCCGTGCGCAGGGTGGTGTGGAGCGTGCCGCACGACACACAGAGGTAGCGGTCCTGAGCGGTGAGGGGTCGAGTGTCCTCCAGCGCGTCGTCGTCTTGGTCCACCAGCATCGGGGCGTCGCCGAGCAGCAACCAACCTTTCCTGCCTTCCCCGCCAGCCCACGGAACGAACCGGTCACCGTTGAGCACTGTGCCGGTGAGGTGCACAGCGCCGCACCGCTTGCAGGCACCGAACTCGAACACCGCGCCCTCGCAGGACGGGCACGTCTCGTGCCTGCCGAGGGAAACGTGCGGCCCGGATGAGGTCAGGCAGGTGAACGCGCCTTCGGTGGCGCGGGCGAACAGGTGGTAGCGAGCAGACAACACCGGGGAGCCGCCACTGTCGCGTACCCCACTCCCCACCGCGACCATCGCCGCCAAGACCTCGCGCGGGTGTTTCTCCGCAGGCAGCAGGTCGGCGGCGAGCGCGTCGAGCGTGTCAGGTCGTTGCGCCAGCTTGGACCGCAGCTGGGCCATGCCGAGTTCGTGGGCGAGCGCCGTCCCGGCGTCGTCGGCGGCGAACCCGTGCTCCTTGGCCAGTCGCAGGACCTCTGCGCCGAGATCGGCTTCGAGGGAGAGTTCGAGGTAGGTGGACCCCGAAAGCGGTCCCCAGAACGGTCCGGTCGGCATCTCCACGCGGGCCGCCCGCACCAGGTCTTGGCGCGTGAGGTCGCCTTCCATCCAGTCGAAGGTGGCGTCGAACAGCTTGGTCGCGAAAGCCATCACCTTGACCGGGTCGTCACCGACGGTCGCGCTCGTGGCGATGCACTGCACTTCCGCGTCGGGTGCCACTCGGTCACGTAGCCTGCGCAGCAACATGGCAACCTCGGCGGCCTTGGCTCCGTCGTAGACGTGGGCTTCGTCCAGGACGACGTACCGCCAGCTCCGCCCCTCGAACAGCTCCAGGTCGGCCGGTCGGAGCAGCAGGTACTCCAGCATCGCGTAGTTGGTCAACAACAGGTGCGGGGGCTGCGCTCGCATCTCCTCGCGGCTGAGCAACTCGTTCGGCAGGCGCGACTCCCCCGGGTTGAGCGCCTCGAAGGACTCGACACCTCGACGAACACTGTCCGGCGTGTCCCCCGTGTAACGGCCGAACGTGATGGCGGGGATGTCCGCCAGCAGGCTCCTGAGCCGCTTGAGCTGGTCGTTGGCGAGTGCGTTCATCGGATACAGCAGCAGGGCGCGCACTCCCGATCCGAGCTCACCGCGTGCATGCTCACTGACCAACGAGTCCAGGACGGGAAGTAGGAAGCTCTCGGTCTTGCCGGATCCCGTGCCTGTGGCCACCACCAGGTTGCGGCCTTGCGCCGCCTTGCGTAGTGCCTGCTCCTGATGCCGGTAGAGCGGACGGTCAAGGGGCAACGCCCGGCTCCCCAGGGCCGCGAAGGACGGGCTGAGGACGCCTCGGTCGATCAGCTCGCGCAGGGTGGCTCCGGTGACGTACGGCGGTGTGGCTTCGAGCAGCGGCCCCTTGGTAAGGATTGGACTCCGGGCGATCTCCTGTGCGAGTGCGTTCGCGATCCGCGGTTCCCGGACCGGGAGGAGGGAACCCAGGTATCGACGGTAGCTCTCGACGATGAGGTCACTGGTCGCCAACGAGTCCAAGGTGCGGCTCACTTCGCTCCCCCTCTTCATGCGTGATCAACAGCTCGGCCAAGATCAGGTCGAGCACGGCCAACTCGGGAGCGATTTCGGCCAAGCGCGCCCAGACCTGTCGGAATCCCAGCTCGGCACCGCGACAAGCTGGCGCTTCCCTCGCGGCGAGCCTCGCGACGATGGCGAACGCGGAGGACGCGGCCGGGATGGTCCACCACCCCGACCTGCCCGCCGGTGGCTTGCGGGCCTCGATCTGGGCTCGGAGCACCGGCCGGCCGGCCACCAGGTCCGTCAGGCTTCTCAACCACATCGAGGCCGACCGTCCCACGTCCCTGGCACGGTCGTCGTCCCGCCGGTCGAACAGCCTGCGGGCGGCGGCCGCCCTGCTGTCGGGGTCCAGCAGGGCGTGCGGCACCACTTGGGCGGCCCGCCACATGCCCTCCAATTGCTGGGGCGACATGGCGGTCAACGGGACTGTCTCGGGACCGAACCTCCCGACACCCGCGTGCGGGTCGTTCGTCTTGGCGGTGATCGTGTCGACGGAGTCACCGCACTGACGGCGGGCGGTGTCGAGGCAGTCGCCGTCCATGGTGGCCCCGATCAGGGCTCCGGCCAGGGGTGACATCGCCCAGAGCAGCCGTGCCGCCTCGGCGTGTTGTCGACCGGGCACGCAGGACGACGCCAGTCCGGCCGTGATCACCGCGGTCACGGTCTGGTCCGGTGTCAGGTGCAGGTCGACCAATGCCTTGAGCGCGTCGATGGTGCTACGCCGCAACGGGCCGGCACACGCGTTCCGGAAGTCGACGACGTCGCTGGCGGTGCGCAGCCGAGGCGCCAAGTGGATCAATGTCCAGAGCCTGCGCAGCTCGCGGATGTTCGTCGGGAACCCACCCGCGCCCGAGACGAACCGGGCCAGCGCTTCCTCTTCCGGATCCCCGCCGGTCAGGTGCCCCTCTCCGAACACGGTGATGTACTGCTCGGGCCAACTGGGCCACTCGACGGGCACCCACGGATCGTCGACGCGCAGTTCTACGAGGAGGGGCCCCGCCTGGCGCAACTCCGGTGGCAGGTGCACACACCCGTCGCTGGCTACCGGCACGACGGTCGGACCACGCCACGGTGCTGTCGTCGCGTAGATGCCGGCGGTGAGGCCCGCCATGAGGACGGGCGCGACCAGTTGGAGGCGGTCGTCCGCTCGCCGGATGCCCTCCGCGAGGCGGCGTGGGCGGACGGTCGCCATCCTGACCGGCGTCCCGCCGAGATCGAGCACCAGCTCCACGCCGTGGTGTTCGGCGACGGTGTCCGCGATGCGGACCAGGCTGTAACGCGCTGTACCGGCCTCGACCCGACCGCTCGGCGGCACCGTCTGGACGACCGCTCCGGGCACGACCACCTGGAGCGGTGGGATGGTGGCGGCCCCGGGCACCCGGACCAGCAGCACGCCCGGTTGATCGGCGAACACGTCGGCGGCGATGCGCAGCGACCCTGCCGACCAGACCAGCGACTGGTCGGCTCGTTCGTGCATCACCTGCAGATGCGGCGGCGTAACGACCAAGGGCTCGGTCTCGGTCGACGTGCGGTACTCGACGACCTCGGCCTTCACGTCGGAGACGAAGTCGAAAACGCGCGGAGCGGCCGTAGCCCCGACCGGTGCGATCAGTTCCGCCCGCCCGCGTTGGAGACCGCTTCCCTCGAAAACGCGGACCGCCGGCTGGAAACGGCTCTCCAGCCCTTCCGCGACAAACAACGTGCGGTTCGCCCCCCGACCGAGCGGTCCGCGCACCGTGATGTCGAAAGACCCCAACACCGGGCGCGGCAGGTCGTCCCACAATCCCGCGAACGACTGCGGTGCCCTGACTGTGCGGCTCGTGGTCAGGACGGGAATGTCGTCTCCGCTTCGTCGGAGCTCGATGGTCCACTTCGTCTCCGCGTCCTCGCGACCCGGCAGCCAGATCGCGGGGAGTTCGGAGTGCACCGGGGTGCTGTACGGGGTGGTGATACCGACGACAGGGCGACCGACCTCGATCCGCGGCCGTGTATGACCGCGGATGGCGCGCCGCGTAGCCGGGATACCCGCCAATTCAAGGGAGCGGACACCGGCCAGGCGCACTTGTCTGAGTCTCCAACCGATCCACCCGAGGGGGAGTTGACCTTCGATGGTGACCTGGAGCGGACCGTCCGCGACCAGTTCGTGCTCATCCGGGTGAACGACCCAGACGTCGTCGGGAGGTAAGGGCAGGTTGGCTGCCAAGCGCCTGCCGTCGGCTGAGAAGACCAGGAGTGGCGACTTGGCGTCGACGACCGTCAGCTCTGTCCGGTCGCCGCTGCCGTCCATCGCCACCAGCACCGTACGGACCGGCTTCAACAGCGTGAAGGCGGAGGGCGGCACCGATTCCGCCAGCCCTTCCCACTGCGCCTGGCTGCGAACCGTCCTGGTGGTGCCGTCGGCGGTTACCGTCCATGCAGCGGAACCGCCGACCGTTTCGTCGAGCGCGGGCAGGATCACCTCGACGCCGCGTCCGAACGGGTCGAGCCCGATGCGCGGCCGGTTGGCGCGACGGCGGCTCGATGCGCTGGGACGTCGCGGCTGAAGCCGCAGAACGCCGTCGGAAACGAGTTCCTGGGCACGGATCACCACCCGTGCAGGCAGTGCCACGCCCTCCAGGTCGGGAGTGAAGTCGCCGAGCCGGTCCAGCAGGTCATAGGTGCGGCCCACGAAGTCGAGCGCGTAGTCGCTTCCGTGCTGCAGGAACCGGCGGGCGGGCACATCCAATTCATTGAGCCTGTTGGGCACCGCGGTCGCCCAGTCGAGGAATCCTTCCGGGTCGAGATCCGGGTCGAGTGCCCTGCGGTGAGCAACGAGGTGGAAGTAGTCGTCCAAGCAGTAGGTCGGGATGCCCGTATGCATGAGGATCGGTCCCACATACCTGGTACCCATCTCCGTGAAGTCGGGCATGCCGAGCCTGCGGACCGCGCTGTGGAACCCCTGCCCCCAGGTGACCCGGTCATACTGGTCGCCGTCGTACTCCAGGCTCCTCCACAACTCCGGCCACAGTTCACCCTGTCGGTACTCGCGGGCGGCGATCCCCGTGAGGGCAACTGCGACGCAGGCGGGCCACCGCGTGAAGATGACTTCCGCCTGCCCTAGCGCGACCCACTTGTCGTACATCCGACCGAGGGTCTTCGCCGCCTGCCGGGAATGCTCGTCCTTGACCTCCAACTCCGCCACGAGCGAACATCCTCGAAGGCGGGAAGACCACTGCCGTTCCCGAATGTCGAGCAGCTCGTCGGGGGTGACTTTCCGGGGCGAGCCGACAGCCGCGCGCCGCTCTACGACCATCGGCAGCCTCCTCATGCGGTCAGGACTGTTGACCGACTCATCGCCAGGACGCACCGACCGTTACACCGCACAACCGAAAATACAACGATGCCTCACAACAGCAGCCGACAGTGCGCCCGCTCGCGGAAGTCCGACCGGGACACCCGTGACAACCAGAAAGCTCCACCGCCAGGGACATTCTCGACTGACTAAACCATTCCCCTGAACGATGTCCCTGGCGTTCCCGTTCCGTTTCATCATGACACCAGCGGACACTTGATCCAAGTTAGGCTGCCATCGCGTCGGCGGTCCAGGAAAAGAATCTCCCAAACACCGAGGCGCCATCAATTGCGGTGAATGCGCGTGCCCTCGCTGATCTCAAGCTTATTCGCATGCAACGGCAGCCATAGGGACACATCACCGCCGATGTCGTCCTCGGCGAGCGCCGCGCCGAGGACGAGCCGTACCAGGCCACCGGGAAGGGGACTTGATCATCGGGACGGGCTGGTCAGGATGTCACCTATCGGTGCAGCAGACCCAACCTGTTGCCTGGGGCACGTTCAGGTTTCGAAGGGCCGCGTTGACGAGTTCGCCGAGTTTGGCCACCCAGTAGGCGCCGAGCTGTGGCTCGCTGTCGAAGGCCGGTCGCGGCGACGGTACGAGGTGCCAACGGTGCGTCGGGTTCATGCAGCGCTGCATGACGTAATCCTCGATCGGCGACCATTCTCCGTGGGTCACTGCGCTCGACGCCTGATACACGTGGTCGTATAGGTCTTTCAGTCCGGTGTCGATCGCCATCTGCCTGATCGTGGTGCCGGAGAAGGTGGCGCTCAGGTCGACCTCGGTGAACTCCTGGCCCCACTCCCCACCGAGCTTCCGCGCCTGCTGCTCCACTGCCTTCACGAGGTACTCCGGAGGCTCACCCGGGAAGCCCTCTAGCAGCTCCTTCATGCGGATATGCATCAGCTTGGCTTTGCCGCGTCCGTATGACTGGTACTTCTCGTACGCATCGGAACCAGTGATCTCCAGCCAAGCCAGGAGGATCTCCGTCTCGGCGAGCAGACGTGTGATCCCTGATCCGTGTTCACCCGACCACAGATGGGGAGCGAGCAACGCTGCCACCACCGAGCGGGCGGCACGAGCGATCAGGCCGCTGACGACCTCGTGCTTGGCCGGGGCATAGAGGTCCAAGGGAACGTCACGGTCCAGGGCCGCGTCCATGAACCTGTTGAACTCCGCCGTCGCAGTGGCGACGAGAGCGTCGGTTACTGCGGGTTGCGTGTCGTCGCTGGTCGACGTCGTCTCGGCTTCCCCAGGAACAGCGGGCGTCGGCTGTTCGTCGGCCTCTTCCTCTGCGGCGTCCGGAAAGACGCAGGCCGACATCCGCCAGTTCTGCCGCCAGAACGCGGAGGCCCAGTTCTGGTGCTGTCGCTCCAGAGTGGGGTCGAGTGCGTACGCAGCGCCCTTCTCGGCACCGAACGAGCTGCGGATCATGGATTCGGCCAGTGGTCGTTTCGCGGGGTCTGCGGGGTAGTCCTTGAGTACCTCCACCATGTCGGCCGACAAGCTGAGCGTCCGGCTGGCGACGCGCCACGCCATCGCGGCGAACTTCACGGCGGCGTGCTTCTCGTCGTCGGTCACGACCCTGAAGATCACATCGGCGAGGAACCGGACCGACTCGATGTCCTCGTCCCCGTTGTCGGCGCCTGTCCGGTACGGCTCGACGAGTAGCCAGCGGCCGGGGCCCTCTGGATACAGGCCGAGCAATCTCACGAGCCGATCGGGGACGACATCGTGCCGATCCATCAGCTCGGTCAACATCGGGGCGAGTTGTGTGCGCAGATCCGGCGGCACCGCTTCAAGGCTCGTGAGGCGGCCGTCGAGGACAACTCGGGCGAGATCGACGCCCGCTTGCTTCAGCGCGTCGTGAGCCTCCGTCACGAATCGGCGGTAGCGCGCCATGCCGTCGTCGCCATCAAGGGCCGTCAGAGCGGAAGGCCACAACAAATCGGGCAGATCGTCCCGAACCCAGTCTCCGACCATCGACTCCGAGTACGACAGCATCGGCGGGCGGTACTTTTGACCGGCCCTGTAGTGGCCTTTGAGAAGGCCCGACTGCTGACGCTTGCCTTGCTGCGGGCTCAACCGATCTCCCTCCGACCGCAGTCGCCACCGAGGAAGATCCGGAACACCGCGGCTTCCAGCTCGGGCGTGCGCTCCAGGTCGGTGATCATGTGCTGACCGCGTCCGTCAACATGATGAACCGGCAGTTATTCACTCCGGCGGTGCGACACGCGGTAGACACCCCGATCGGTGACCTTCTCCGCTTTGACCTGTTGGATACCCGCTCGATACGGCCGGATCTGTGCCCGTTGACGTGGCGGCGAGCTACTGGTGGTCGGCAGCGCTTAGCAGCGTTGGGTTAAGACGTCCCGCTTGCTCAGCAAGACGGTTGCCGCAGCTGTCGCCGCCACCGTGAGCACTGGTCTCACGGCCAACGCCGCCGGGTAGGAGGACGAAGGGCCTCGACGGCTGCCCCGGCGAGGACTGGTCGCGGGCGCTCGGCCTCTTGCACCGCGCAATGATGGAGGGCAGCGGTAGCACCGATTTCCTGGGCACGTTCGAGCGGCTGTGGGCCGCCAACGAAGGGCCCGACGCTGGTCGGTGCACCGCAACCCTGCCCACGAGGCCGCGGCGGAGCGCCGCGGCCTCGCGAAGCCGCCCTGTCCCGCGCCCCGGAGAGACCTACTCACCCGCTACATCACCTCGACAGCCGCCCGTCTGGACGGCGCCGGCAAGGACTGACCACGAGCATCCGTCCATGCCGCGTGAGTGCGGCCTGCCTGGGGAATGGGCTCAGTCTCGGTGTCGGGTTCTGTCGGGGAGGATGGTGGGATGTCGTCGACGATTGTGGATGTGGCTGTTGTCGGGTTTCCGATCCGGTTGGGGCAGTTCTTGAAGTTGGCTGGGCTCGCTGAGCACGGGGCTGGGGCTCGGGAGTTGGTCGAGACCGATCAGGTGCTGGTGAACGGGGAGGTGGAGGGCAGGCGGGGAGCGCAGCTCCAGCTCGGTGATGTGGTCGCCGTCGCGGGGCGGCGCGTGCGGGCGGTGACGGCGTAGGAGCGCCAGCTGCCACGGGCCAGTAGGGCCTTGCCATGCCGTCGTCTTTCCTGTCACCCCGCTAGGTCAAGTTCGGTGACGCGGCGGCCTTCGCAGGCACCCACGCCACATGCGATCCGCCACTACTACGAGATCGGTCTGCTCCCCGGGCCCGAACGGGGCGGCGACGACCGCCGCCACTACGGGCACGAGGACATGATCCGCCTGCTGTGGGTCCGCAAGGTGGCCGACGCCGGGATCGCGTTGGACGACGTCAGTGGCGCCTTCCCACCGGCAGAAGTTATGCCGGTGCGGTGTCGCGGGCATCCTGGTGAGCTTGGAGGACACCCTCGCCGGGCAGGAGGCCGAACTGCGGCGTCAACGGACCGCTGTGCAGCGGATGGAGCGAAACTGGAGATGTGAGCGAGCCTAAGCCGACGGTAGATGCGCCATAGCGACTGCAACAGAGGCATATTGAAGGCGTCGATCCATGTTTCCGCAGTTCAGAGCTTGATATCGGCACGTCTGGGGGTCAAGGGGGCGCAGGTTCAAATCCTGTCAGCCCGACGGTCTGTGAAAACGCCCGTCGTCCTGGATGAATCACCAGGTCGGCGGGCGTTTTGATCTTTCGGTGTTGATCTCTTGGCCGCATCGTTCTTCAGGACATCAACAGGATGAACTCCCCGCTCGCCCTCATGGCCACGTCGGAAGATTGGCTTGTGATGGGTGGCCCAGGTGGATTGCTACTCCACAGCGCCGGCTCAGACCACCTTCCCGCCGTCCGTATTGAGATCTGGAGCGGGGAACCTGCGAGGTCCGGCGAGTGGGACGCCGTTGAGACTGTGCAATGCGAGTTGCTAAAAGGCGTGCGACTTGAGTCGGTAACCGCGGAACAGTCAGATAGGGCTCTGGAGGTTGCCGCCCCTGGCGCATATTCCGCCCGCGTGCACGTCACTGGCAGGCGGAAGACGGCAAAGCTCGGTGAAGGAACGTTCGCGAAGAATAAGGAACGTTGGCTGATCCAGCTGTGGCCTACTGGCGCCTAGCCGTGCCCTTCGGGGCCAGAACCGCTGCGATGACTGCCGCGACACCGACACTGATCAAGACCGTGAACAGTGCGACTGTTCCTCCGTCTAGCACCGGAGGGTCGCAACTGCGATAGCCAGCTGTCGAAGAGCACATCTGCAGACCACCGAGGGACGACAGCTGGTCGCCCCGAACGCCGCCAACACGAGACCAAGCCCGCCAAGCGCTATCCGCAATCGTGTCGGCACTCGATCTCCGCCTCTCCTACCCCTGCAGCTCGACTACGTGCATGAGAACCTGCTCGGCACCAGCATCGGCTCGGCTCGCACGGTCGGATCGTACCGGCTGACCGCTACCCTCCGACGATCAACGACGACAAGCGGTGATCGAGCGCAGCTGCGATCTGGTTCTGGTTGGTCTCTGGTCACCGCTTCACTCGCGCCCGCAACGCCAATGCTGCCAGCGCCAGCAGGATCGGTCCGGCGTAGCGCAAGAACAGCATCAGCCACTCCCCGAACGTCGTCATGGGCTGCGCGCTCGGCCGCAGCAGCGAGGTCACCGACTGCAAGCTCATGGGCAGGCCATGCGCCCACCGACCACCCGACCCGAATCCCGGGCCAAACTGGTTGGCAGGGATGCCAGCGACCGCAAACAGCACCGCCGGCCGGCGGATCACCACCATCACCGACCCCTCGGGCACCGTCGCGGGCAGCTACACCTTCAACAGCAACGGCGAGCTGACCGAGTTCACTGTCCGGGACGGCAATACCCTGCGCATGACCTACGCGGCCCAGAGCCCGTGGCACCTGACGTCGCTCACGGACCAGCTGGGTCGGGTGTGGTCGTTCGGGTACGACGCTGACGGCGGCATCACCACGGTCACCACGCCCCGGCAGGCGGGCGCGGCGGAGACGAAGTTCGCCTACGACTCCGACACGCAGACCACGATGACGGACCCGAACGGCAACAAGACTGTCTACACCCTCGACGCGCAGGGCAGGCAGATCTCGGCGAAGGACGCCCTCGGCCACACCCGGTCCCAGGCATGGACGGCCAACAGCAGCATCCAGTCGACCACCGACGGCCTCAGCAACTCCACCACCGGCACCTACGACACCCTCGACAACCTGATCTCCACCACACTTCCCACCGGGGCGACTACCACGATCGGGTACACCAGCACCGCGCACCCGAACCAGCCCACGTCGGTGAAGGACCCGACTGGCAACGAGCGGACCCTGAGCTACGACAGCGCCGGGAACATCACCAAGATCCGCTCCACCCCACTGGCCGCCGATCTGCAGGTGCGCACCTACACCGGGCCGAAGAAGCTGCTAGAGACGATCAAGGACGGCAACGGCAACACCACCCAGTTCGGATACGACAGCGCCGGGAACCTCACCAGCGTGACACCGCCGTCGCCGCTGGGCGTGACCCGCTACACCTACGACTCGCTCTCGCGCGTCACCAGCGTGACCGATGGCGCCGGCAAGCGGGTGGACTACGCCTACGACAAGCTCGACCGCGTCGTGTCGGTCAGCAGCGGCGGCACCACCCTGCAGACCATGGCCTACAGCCCGGTGGGAGCGGTGACCACCCGCGTCCGCGGCAGCGCGAGCACGGTCTTCGCCTACGACACCTACCCGACGGGTCAGCAGGTCACCAGCGCCGCGCGCACCCAGGCGGGCGCCACGGAGACGGTGTCCTACGTCTATGACAAGGCGGGCAACCTGACCAGCTTGACCGACCCCGCCGGAACCCACACCTACACCTACGACGCCGCGAACCGGCTCACCACGCTCGCCGACGCCTTCGGCCAGTCCACGACCTTCGGCTACGACAACGCCGACCGGCGCACCAGCACCACCTTCCCCGGCGCGGGCAGCCAGACCAACGGCTACGACAACTCCGGCCGCCAGACCAGCCTCACCGTCAAGAACACCGGCGGGACAGAGCTGTTCAAGGCCACCTACCGCTACACCACCAGTGCGGGCGCCGACCGGGACCAGGTGCAGTCCAAGACCATCGCGGGCGTCACCACCAACTACACCTACGACGCCCTGCGCCACCTCACTGCCGCGGGAAGCGCGAACTACACCGTCGACAAGGCCGACAACCTCACCTCCTTCGCCGGCACCACGCACACCGTCAACGCCGCCAACCAGCTCACCGCCGCCGGCACCACCACCCTCACCTACGACACAGCAGGCAACCTCACCGGCTCCGGGAACACCACACACACCTACTCCACCACCAACCAACTACTCAGCAGCGCCACGGGCGGCAGCACCACCCTGACCGCCGCTTACGACACCATCGACCAGACCCAACCCCGCGCCATCACCAAAACCCTCGGCGGCACCACCAGCCAGCGGGTCCTCACCACCACCGCCCTTGGGGTCACCACCCTCACCGACAACGGCACCCGCACCAGCCTCGCCCGCGACCCCGACGGCACCATCGTCACCGAGAAGATCGGCACCAGCCGCTACAACGTGGTCACCGACCACCAAGGCAGCGTCCTGGCCCTGCTCTCCACCACCGGAACCCTCGCCGCCACCCACACCTACACCCCCTACGGCGACACCACCACCACGGGAGCACCCGCCGCCGCCAACCCCTTCCGCTTCCTCGGCGGCCACACCCTGCGCAACGGCACCACTCACCTCGGCTACCGCTACTACAACCCCGCCTGGGGACGATTCACCACCCTCGACCCCACCGCCCGAGAACGCAACCTCTACGCCTACGCCCAAGCAGACCCCGTCAACCGCACCGACCCCACCGGCGCCTACAGCACCGACGACTTCGAGAAGGACCTGGGCATCGTGAGCGGGTTCGCAGGAAGCGGGGCGGCAGCGGGAGGCGGCATCGGCATCTTGGTCTGCGTGTTCGGTCCTGTCGGATGCGCTGCCGGAGCTGGAGTGGGCGCCGCGGTGGGTGGCGGCTTGGGCTTCGTCACCGGCCCCGCCTATGTGATCACCACGTGACAACCAAACCAGGAAGGATGGGGAGGATGACCGGCCCGACGCGGCGAGTCAGAATTCTCGTGACCATTGGCCTCATCGTCGCTGCCGCTGCTGCCGGCGTCCTCGGAGGGCTACTGGCACAGTCGACGTGCCACACCTGGCTGCGATACGTGCCCATGATTCCCGTGAGCGCGATCGCGGTCTTCCTCGTGCTCCGGATGAAGAAGAACTGAGCGGTCCAGCCTCTTGGTGTGGTGCAACGACTCTCACCACATCAAGAGGCTCACAACCGAGTTTGACTCGAAGACGTCCCGCGCTGGCCAGTACACCAAAAGGAGCTGCGAGGACGGACCGCCACCGCGGACGACCAGGCCGCACGGGCCCGTTCGGATCTCATCAGGCACCACAGCACCGCCCGACCATACCGGCCAGTAATATCACCAGATCTGCTCGTCGGAGCAGTGCCTACGCCTCGACGGTGAATGCTTGCTCATACATTGCCGGGCCTTGCACATCTTCGTAGACGACAGTCGGGCGCATCCGATTCCAGCGGTGCCCCGGCAGCAGCGCCAAGCCCGCCGGGCCAGCGAGGTACAGATGCACCCGCGACGCCCTCAGGCACGCGGAGCGGATGTGGTCCCAGGCCCCGTGGGCGAACGCTACTGCGGCGGCAGCGTCGGCGATGGCGATTTCCCTGATTCCCATTGGTGGGCTGAGCACCAGCAAACGAACGGCAGACGATCCAGCGGTGGACCGGACTGGTGATTCCTCCTGAGCTGATGGGCTCCCACAGCGGCCCGTCGACCGCGCACACCTCGGGACGCACCCAGTCGCTCGACTTCCGTTTCGCCACAGCGCTCTTCGGTCATCTCGGTATCGAGGGGGACATCGCTTCGACGACACCGGCGGAACGCGGCGAACCGGCGTTACCGCGTCCGGGAGGTCGAGGTGACAGCGCCACCGAAGATCACGGGGCCGCGGGGCGAATGGCGAACCCGGGTCTTGTCCGGCCGGGTGCTGTCGGAGGGGGGCCTGCGACCGCCGCCGCTGTGCCCGGAACGAGCGTGGCTCATCGAGGTTGTCGCAGTCGGTTGATCAGCTCATGCCTTCACGCTTCCCGCCGCCAGGCCCGAGCGCCAGAAGCGCTGCAGGAGGAGGAAGGCCACGACCAAGGGAATGATGGAAAGCAGAGATCCCGTGACCACGATGGATTTCAGGGTCGGGTCGCGGGTGAGCTGGCTGTTGAGCGCGTAGAGCCCGAGGGTGACGGGGTAGAGGTCGTCGTCGGCGAGCATCACGAGTGGGAGCAGGAAGTTGTTCCAGATGGCGACCAGCTGGAACAAGAAGATCGTGACCAGGGCGGGGGCCATGAGCCGCACGCTGACTGTCCAGAACAGGCGCGAGTCGCTGGCCCCGTCCACCCGACCTGCCTCCAAGAGTTCGTCCGGCACCGAGGCGGCGGCGTAGACGCGGGCCAGGTACACCCCGAACGGGCTGATCATGCTGGGGAGCAGGACGGCCCAGACGGTGTTGGTCAGCCCGGCGCCCGCCAGCATGAGGAACAGCGGTACGGCCAACGCCGTCGGCGGGATCAGGACGCCGGCCAGCACCACCCCGAACACGAGATCGCGGCCGCGGAAGGCGAACTTGGCCAGGGCGTAGCCCGCCATCGCCGACAACGCGGTCGCCGCCACGGCGCCGCCCACGGCGTACAGGGCGCTGTTGAGCAACCAGCGGACGAACACGCCGTCGTCGAAGGTCAGTGTCCGGCTGATGTTGTCGCCGAGCACCGTGTCGGCGCCGAACCACAGCCCGAAAGTGCCTGCCAGGTCGGCGCTGGTCTTGGTGGCGGCGAACACCAGCCACACGACCGGTGCGAGGAAGTAGATGAGCGGCAGCGCCATCAGCGCGGTGGGCAGCAGCGTCCTGGACGCGGGCGCGGTCACAGCGCCGCCCGGTTGCGGGTGACGCGGAAGAAGACCGCGGACAGCAGGCCGATGACCACGGTCACGATCACGCTCATGGCCGCGCCGAGCCCGAAGTTCTGCGCCGAGATCTGCGCGTAGGCCGCCATCGAGGGTGTGTAGGCGCTGCCGATCGCGCTGGACACCGACGCCATCACCTGAGGTTCGGTGAAGAGCTGGAACGTGCCGATGATCGAGAACACCGCGGTGAGGACCAAGGACGGCGCGATCAGCGGAACCTTGATCCGCCAGGCGATCGCCCACGACGACGCGCCGTCGAGCCGAGCGGCCTCGTAGAGCTCGGGCGGGATGGCGCGCAGGGAGGAGTAGAGGATGAGCATGTTGTAGCCGGTGAACGTCCACGTGGTGATGTTGGCGATCGAGTAGAGGATCACCTCGCCGGACAGCAGGTCCGGTTGGATGCCCAGCGGGGAGAGGACCTGGTTGATGGGGGAGAGGTTGGGCGCGTAGAAGAACCCCCACATGATCGCGGCGATCGCGCCCGGGATCGCGTAGGGCAGGAAGATGCCGAGGCGGAGGAACCGGACCAGCCGCACCGTGCCGGAGTCGAGCACCAGCGCGAGTACCAGGGCGAGGCCGAGCATGACCGGGATCTGCACGACGCCGAAGAACAGGACCCTGCCCAGCGACGAGGTGAAACCGCCGTCGGCGAGTGCGGCGCCGTAGTTGTCCAAGCCGGAGAAGACCTCGTTGGCGCCGGCGTAGGTGGACTCACGGGTGACGGTGAAGAAGCTCTTCACCACCGCGTAGCCGACGGGTGCGAGGTAGAACACCGTGAACCCGACGGCGAAAGGCGCCAGTAGGAGCAACGCTGTGCGTCTTCCCGCTCGCCCGCCGCTCGAGCGGGTCCTTGGTCGAGCGGCGGGCCTGGCGAGGGTGGCGGTCACCGCGGTCTACTTCCGGACCGGGATGGACTGGCGCTCCAACTCTGTGATCGTCTTCTGCTGGGCCGTCGTCAACGCGTCGGTGAGTGTGCCAGTTCCGCCGAGGGCCGTGCCGAAGCCATCTCGGATGTGACCGTAGGTCTGTTCCATGGCAGGTCCCCATGCGAAGTCCTGGCTCACCTGAGTGGAGGACTCGGCGAAGATGTCGTAGTACTGCTGCCCGCCGAAGAAGGTCGACAGCTTCCCGGAGGGCGTCAACGTGGCGGCCGCCTCTTTGGCGGCGGGGTAGATGCCGCCCTCGCTGGTGAGGATGGCCAAGGACTCGGGGGAGGAGTTCAGCCACAGCGCGAACTTCGCCGCTTCGGCCGGGTGTTCGGTCCCCGCGAGCACGGCCGTGGTCGATCCGCCCCAGTTGCCCGACTTCGCCTCGCCCGCTGTCCACTGCGGCATTGGCGCGACGGCCCACTTGCCCTTGGTCGACGGCGCCGCCGACTCAAGGGTTCCCGCTCCCCACGCCGCGCTGACCCATGTGGCGACGGTTCCGGATTCCAGGGCCTTGTTCCACGACTCGGAGAAGCCCTGCAGGTTGGCCACGAGGTCATCGTCGACGAGGCCTTGCCAGTAATCGGCGACCTTGCGGGCGTTCGGGTCGGCGAGGTTCACCGTCCAGGCGTCGCCGTCGAGGGCGAACCACTGACCACCCGCCTGCCAGACGAGGCCGGCGAACCAGTTGACGTCCTTCTGCGGGAAGTGCGTGATGGAGACCTTCGGGTCGGCCGCTTTGAGCTTGCGCGCCGCGTCCGCGTACTCCTCCCACGTCTTCGGCACCGCGATGTCGTACCTCTCGAAGAGGTCCTTGCGGTAGAACAGCGCGAGCGGTCCGGTGTCCTGGGGAACGGCGAACACCCCGTCGCCCTGGAAGCTGGCCTGGCCCCACGTCCAGTCGACGAAGGTCGGCGCGGCCTCGGCGACGCCGGGGCAGGCGGCGATGTCGCGCAGGCCCTGCTGGACACGGAAACCGGGCAGGTTGTCGAACTCGACCTGCCCGAGGTCGGGCGCCTCACCCGCCTTCAGGGCGGTGAACATCTTGCCGTAGGTGCCCTGGTTGCCCTGCGGCGTGATCTCCACGCGCACCTGGATGTCGGGGTTGCCCGCATTCCAGGCGGCGACGGCCTTGTCGATCCCGGGCAGCCAGCTCCAGAAGGTCAGTTCGACCGGGCCTTGGGCGGGCGCGCAGTCAGCCGCGGCACCAGGCGCGGCGGTGTCCGAGCCGCAGGAGGTCGCGGTGAGCGCGACCGTGAGCGCGGCGGCCGTGATGTACCGGGAGCGGTGTGCGGAGCGCTTCATTGCGGTTCCTGTCATCAGCGGGGGGAGGGGTCAACCGAGATCGGGTTCCGGCCGCAGGACGATGGCGGCGGCGGTGGTCGTGTGCAGTTCGAGTACCGCGACGGTGTTCGACCCAGCGGTGAGCACCGGGCCGGGCAGGTAGAGCCTCCGCTGGGGGCCGCGGTCCCAGTACCTGCCCAGGCAGAAGCCGTTGACCCACACCACGCCCTTGGTCCAGCCCCCGGTGTCGACGAATGAATCCGCCGGGGACTCCACGGTGAAGGCGCCTTGGTGCAGGACGGGCCCGCGGCCGGCTTTCAGCACAGGGCCTGCGGGCAGGTCGGGCAGAGCGCTCCAGTCCATGGGAATCGCGAGCAGGTCCGTCACTGGCCTGCCGTCGACCAGGATGTCGCCGAGGACGCCCTTGCGGTCGACGAGGTGCTCGCCGTAGTTGACCCGCCCGAGGTTCTCCACGATCAGCTCGACGGTCGCCGTCGCGCCGGGGACAACCAACTCGGCGTCGTAGATGCCGTGCTCGCGGTCGAGAACGGCGACCTCCACGCCGTCCACGAGCACCTGCGCGCGGTCGCTGACGCCGGGAACGTCCAGGTGTCGCCTGCCTGGACCCGCCACTGTGAACTCATAGGACACGAAGCCGTAGTCCTGACCCAGTTCCTCCATCGGTGCGGGCGCGGTGAGCGGGACCGCTTTGCCCAGCGCGGGTCGGATCTGCGCCCAGCCCATCGCGGGGGTCATCGGGACGGTCGTCTCCGGGAGGAGGGGCGGCAGCGCGGGGGGCGGACCCGTCGTGCGGCCGGTGTGCTCGGCGATCACGTCCCGGTACAGGGCGAACTTGGCCGTGGGCGTGCCGTGCTCGCTGAGCGGGGCGTCGTAGTCGTAGGAGGTGATCGTCGGCTGGTACCGGCCGTCGTGGTTCGCGCCGTTGGAGAAGCCGAAGTTGGTGCCACCGCAGAACATGTAGAAGTTGACCGAGGCGCCCGCGGCGAGCATGTGCGCGAGGTCAGCGGCCGCGTCGGCGGGGTCGCGGCGGTGGTGGGCTTCGCCCCAGTGGTCGAACCAGCCGTTCCAGAACTCGGTGCACATCAGCGGACCGGTCGGCTGGTGCGCGCGGAGCAGCTCCAGGGCCGCCCGCGCCCCGGTGTCGAAGTTGATCGTGCGCAGCGCGGCCGGGTGCCCTCCCCTTGCCTGCATGCCGGCGTCCGCCTGGTCGCTGGTGATCAGCGGGACGGTCACGCCGCGCTCCCGCATGGCGGTGTGCAGCCAGTCGAGGTACTCGGGGTCCTCGCGCCCCACGGCGCCGAACTCGTTCTCCACCTGCATGGCGATGATCGGGCCGCCGTGGTCGTGCTGCAGCGGGACCAGCCGGGGCAGCACCTGGTCGAACCAGCGAGCCACGGGGCCGAGGAAGTGGGGGTCGGTGGAGCGGACCGCGATGTCCTCGCGCAGCAGCCATGAGGGCAGTCCGCCGAAGTCGATCTCGGCGCAAGCGTAGGGCCCCGGTCGGGCGATGACGCGCAACCCGGCATCGGCGGCCGTCCGCAGGTATCCGACCACGTCCTGGGCGCCGGTGAAGCGGAACTCGCCGGGCGCGGGTTCGTGGATCGCCCACGGCAAGTAGGTCTCGACGGTGTTCAGCCCGAGGTGGGCGGCCCAGTCCAGCCGCGCCCGCCACTGCTCGGGCACCACCCGGAAGTAGTTCATGCTGCCGGACAGGATCTGGAACGGTTCGCCATCGAGCGCGAACTGGTCGCCGATCACTTCGAACACCATGCACCACCTGGCCGTGAAGGTTCCCGTGAACGTTCACGGGACCCTAGGCTCGCGGTGCTGGAGCCGTCAAGGGCGAGTTCAGGCCGAGGTCATGCCGAGGTCCGCCGAACCAGGCGGACCGGCATGCTGATGCGGATCGGAGCCGCTGCCCCGCCCTTCCCGTCCGGGCGCAGGTCGTCGAGCGTGCGCACCAGGAGGACGCCGTGCTCGTGCTTGTCGGAATGGATCGTCGTCAGCGGCGGGTCGGCGTACTGGCTGAACTCCAGGTCGTCGAAGCCGATCACGGCGCACCCACCGGGCACGGCGACCCCCAACTCGCGGAGCGCGCGCACCGCGCCCAGTGCCATCAGGTCGTTGAACCCGAAGACGGCGGTCGTGCCGGGCCGCTCGGCCAGCAGCGCACGGGTCGCGGCGGCTCCGCCCGCGAGGTCGGGGGAACCGACCACCACCGACGCGCTCGCGTCGAGGCCATGGCGGGCCATCGCCTCGACGAAGGCGTCGCGGCGCTCGTCGACCGCCAGGCCCACGCCGCTGTCGAGCATGCCGATCTCGCGGTGACCGCCGCTCACCAGGTAATCCACCGCGGTCTCGGTGCCGCCGACGAAGTCCGCGCTGACCACCGACAGCGCGGGGTTGGTGAGCCTGCGGTCGGCCACGACCAGGGGCAGGGACGCCGCGAACCCGGCGAGTTCCTCCTCCGGTAGTGCGTAGAAGAAGCCGACCGCGCCTTGCGCGCCCCGGTCGACGAGGTCGACCAGCGCGGCGGCCTCCCGATCCCGATCGGCGTCGGTGTTGTAGATGACCACGTTCCACCCCCGCTCACGCGCGGCGTCGAACACACCCCGGGCCACCGACGGGTAGAAGGGGTTGGCGATGTCGGAGACCACCAGGCCGACCACGTCGGATCGCCGGGTCTTCATGCCCCGGGCGAACATGTTCGGCCGGTAGCCGAGCGCCGCGACGGCGTCCATGACCCGGGCCCGGGTGCCGGGGCTGATCTCACCGAGGTCGTTGAGCGCCCGGGAGACCGTCTGCCGGGACACCCCCGCAGCCTTGGCCACGTCCTCGATGGTCGCGCGCGTGGCAGGACGTGTCCCGTCGTCACCCACGCGTTCCCCCTCGGACTGCCGTCACCGGCTCGTGAGCATAACCCGGCACCGGAGTGGACGACGCTCGTGCGGAGCCTCGGGGATCGTGGAGTTCTTCTGTCCGCGGGGCGCGTCGCGGCGAATCCCTCGGCCAAGGCGGCGACCACCGACAGAACGGGAGAGGTGCAGTCCGACGAGGAGCTGTGCCCAGGCTCGCCGGTGAGGGTGTTGATGTCCCAGGTGCCTGCGTTGCAGGGGCCCGTACCGCGCGCGCCGCTCCTCACCCGAGCCGAACTCACGCGATCGACGGGTAGCGCTCCTCGTCGCGGGCGAGCTGCGCGACTGTCAGCGCGGTGCTCAGCGCGACTATGCCGCAGGTGCTCGTCGGGTCCAGCCCGGTCAGAGTGCGGATCTTGTCCAGCCGGTAGGTCAGCGTCCGACGGGCGATGAACAGCTCGGCCGCGGTCCGGGTCCGGTCCAGGTCGTTGCGGTACAGGGCGAGCAGGGAGTCGACCAGGTCCGGGTGACCGTGCAGCGGGTCGAGCACCCGGGCGAGGCGGGCCTGGGCTCGGGGTGCGCTCAGCACCCCGTCGAGGACAAGCACGTCCTCGGCGGTGTAGAAGGGTTTCCTGCTCAGGGTGTGCGCGGCCGCGAGCGAGCACGTCCTGGATGCTTCGGCGTAGGCGCGCGGGACGTCGGCGCGGTGGGCCGCCACGGCCACTCCGATGGCGCGTGCCCGACCGGGCAGGTCCAGTGCCGCGGTCACCTCGTCCACCCGACCCAGCAGCGTGCCCACGTCCTCGTCGTGGGCCGCTGGCACGAGGAGCACCTGGTCTTCGCCCCGGCGGGTGGCCAAGCAGCCGTGTGGCAGCAATCGGGGTGGCCACTGGGTGCGTGCTCCGCCCGAGGACACGCACACCGCCAATCGCGAGGGCGCCGACTGGTGCAGCGAGGCCGCGACGGTGTCGACCTCATCGCCCGTCAGCAGGGCGTCCGCCAAGAGCCTGCGCTCCATCGCCAGGCGTTGAGCGGGGTCAACCCGGGACGCGTAGGTGCGCACCGCCTGGTCGAACAGCGCGCCGGAGTTCTCGGCCATCCACGCCGACAGCGCGGTCATCTGGCCGTACTCCTCCGGCTCGGTGCGCGCCCAGTACAGACTTGCCGCCGCTGCGACGCACAGCCTGCCGCAGGTGAGGAGGTCCGTCAGCGGGAGGCCGCCGTCGGCGAGGCCTGCGTAGAAGGCCCCGTAGGGCTCCAGGTCGGAGGCTTGGTAGGGCTTCTGCTCAGCCGAGCGCTCCAGCCGTATCCGGTTCGCCAAGACCAGATGCTCGTGGAAGCGGGCGAGTGGGATGGGGGACGCTATCCCGCGCCGTTCGGCTTCCGCCGTGCTCTTCGCGAGCACTTCGTCCACGATCGCCGGAACCTGCGAACGGAGCTTGGTGTAGAGCGACCTGTCGACTCCCGCGGTTCTGATCTCTTGGTGCGCTGACGGCATCGTCGATCAGCTCGCTTTCACCCCTGGAGCCATCCGGGTGCCTGCGGACCCGCGATGGGCGGCCGCCCATCGCGACCTCTCCCTCACTCTGCGCGAGAGGTGTCCGGTGTCGCGGACCGCTCGTCCGCACTTGGTGTGCATACGCACACCAGGACTGTGCACTTGCTTCCCCGGACCCGGTGGGTGAACGGCTGGTTTCGTCCACATGAGATCCCGGGGCTCGTTGCTCCACGGCGTCTTCCCCAGCACCAAGTTGTGCGCCGCCTCGGCGAGGGTGCTTGCCTGGACGGCTGCGCGCTGTTCGCGAATCGGCGGTGCGGGCCGGTGACGGCGAGATCGGGACGCTCCGCGCAGCGGGCCGATCTGGGGCGCCCTGCTGCGAAGGTGGTGCGTCCGACTGAGAACCGGTGCGGAAGGGCGGGGTCAGATGCCGAACAGGCTGCCGACCACCCGGTCCCACGCCTTGCCCGGAACCGCGGCCCGCACGGTGATGAGGCCGCGGGCGGCCGGGGTGACGACGTAGCGGCTCTTCGGTCGTCGGGCGGTGAGGGCGTGCTCGACGGCTTTGGCCACCGCGTCCGGGCCCGCGGTCATCAAGCGGTTGCCGTAGGAACGGCCCATCGCCGCTTCGACCTTCGCCGTGGTCGCGGCGTACGCCGAACCGGCGGGGGTGGCTGCGGTCATGGTGTCCGCCGCCGTTTCGCCGAACCTGGTGGTGATCAGGCCGGGCTCGACGATCGAGACCCGGACGCCGAAGGGCTTGACCTCGAAGCGCAGCGCGTCGGACAACGCTTCGACCGCGTGTTTTGACGCGTGGTAGTAGCCGCCGAAAGGGAAGGTGAGCCGACCGCCCATGGAAGAGAGGTTGACGATCCGCCCTTGGCCCGCCTCGCGCATCGAGGGGAGGGCGAGCTGGATCAACCGGGCGGCGCCGAACACGTTGGTTTCGAACTGCGCGCGCATCGCTTGCAGGGGAACGTCTTCGACCGCGCCGTAGGCGCCGTAGCCCGCGTTGTTGACCACCGCGCCGACGCGGCCGTGCTGCGTGATCATGTCTTCGACCACGCCCTTCATGGACACCTCGTCGGTGATGTCGAGCTCGCGCACGGTCGCTCCCGCCGTGGCGAGTTCGGCCAGCGCGGACGCGCGGCGCGCGGTGGCGTAGACGGTGTGCCCGGATCGCACCAGGCGCAGGGCGGTCGCGTGGCCGATGCCGGACGAACACCCGGTGATCAATACCGGGCCCAGAGCGGACATGGGTGCTCCTTCAGACGACGGGTGAGCAGGTGGTGGGCGCTACTGGCGGGACAGGCCGAGCGTGCTCGCCTCGACCAGCACGTGGAGCAGGTGTCGCGCTCGCGCGGCGTCCTCCAGGTCCCGCTCCAGGCCCTGGACGGCGCGGACCAGCGCCGCCGCCAAGTCCGCGCACCGCTGCGGCTCGGCGCCGCCGCTCCTCAGCGCCGCGGCGGTGAGTCGTTCGATCTCTTCGGTGTAGGACGAGGAGTCCTCCCGGGCCACGCGGGCGTAGTGCGCCAGCAGTTCCACGGCGTGCTCGGACCGTTCGGCCAGGCCCAACGTCAGGCCGAGCTTGGCCTCCAGCACCGCCATGGCGCGCGCCGCGGGCTCGGCGTGCCCGTCGGCCGCGCTCCGGGCCCGCTCCAGCGAGTCCGCCAGCAGGGCCGCGCCGACCGCGCGCAGGACCTCTTCCTTGTTCCGAACCCGCAGGTACAGCGCGGGGCGCGACATCCCTGCCCGTTCGGCGATGTCGGCCATCGTCGTGCGCGTGAACCCGTGGCGGGTGAACGCGTCGAACCCCGCCGCGAGCACCACGTCACCGGCGACGGCCTCTCGAACTGACATGATGACAATCTATGACCCAGATGTCAGTGTGTCAACGGGCGGGTGGGGCGTTCGGCCAGCAGGGCGCGGAGGTCGGCGCTCCAGTCGGCACCGCCCACCACTCCGCTGCCGCTGATCGACCCGCTGTCGATCACGTAGTAGAAGGGTGTGCGCCGCTTCGGGTTGTAGGTGCCCGCGAGGGGGGAGTCCGCGTCGGCGACGAGCGACTGGTCCGGGACGTCGTTGGCCGCGGCGTAGGCGGAGATCTCGGCACGGGAGTCGTGGGCGTCGTCGAAGAACACCGGGAGCACCAGCACGCCGGAGTTCGCCAGGACTTGCCGGACCTGCAGGACCCTGGGCAGTTGGCGGTCGCACGAGGCGCAGCCGGGCGAGAGGAAGACCAGGACCACGGCCGTGCGCCGGTGGTCGTCGATGGCGAAAGTGCCGCCGTCGAGCGTGGCGGCGGTGAAGGACGGTGCACGCCGCCCGCGGGGGAGCACCGTCCCGGCCGCACCGAGTTCGGGCAGCACCACCGCCAACCCGCAGGCCGCCAACCCCGCCGCGACCGCGATCACGGGGTGCGCCGGATCTCCGGGAAACCCGGCCAGGGACCAGCCCGCGATCGCGGCGACCACCAAGACGGCATTGCGCGCCAAGTGGCGTCCGGACACAGGTTCCCGGCCGGGGCCGAAGCAGTGGCACACCGTCGCCCTGCCCCGCATCGCCACCACCAGACCGCCGCTGAACAGCACGGTCAACACCGCCGCCGACAGATAGGCGACCCGGACGCCCACCGCCAACCCCGCCGCCGTGACCAGCTCACCGACCACTACCGCCACCACCGCGACGGAGCGCACGCGGATGGGGAAACCGATCAGTCCCAGGTAGCGGGCGAACCCGCGCGGGTCGCGTGCCTTCCCGAGCGCCGAGGCCGTGAAGACAGCGGCCAGCAGCACTCGGCAGAACAGCTCCACGTCGGCCATCACGCCTCCTCCCACCACTGTGCGGCGGCAGGCCGGTCCGGTGCGGGGGGCAGGCAGCGGTGCCACGCCGCGGTGCCTCCCGCCGCCACCAATCCGACCGTCACGGCCTCATCCTGCCTCGGGCGCAGGTCGGGTTCGGCGTCCCCGATCAAGCGCCACGCCTGCTCGTCCTCGCCGTCGGTCAGCTCCGCCACGGCCAGCCCCAGCTCGCGGGCTTCCGACCTGGTGATGTCGTGGTCGTGGCTGTGGTACCCGGACACCAGGCGCTCGGCCAGCCGGGAGCGAGCGCCTGCATCGGGCACCTGCCGCGCGGCGAGGTCCTCGGCGATGGACAGCACGTGCCGCTCGGCGCGCAGCAGCGCCCCCAGGGTCCCGGGGAACACCCGCTGGCCCAGCAGCGCGAAGGCGCGCTCCGCGGCGTCGGTCAGGTCGAACCAGTCGGCTGCGGCCTGCGCCAGCGCGCGCACGTCCGCCGTCGACACCTGAGCCGGGCCCTGGCTCCCGTCCAGCCGGGCGAGGTGTGGGTCGAGCGGTCCCAGGCTCGCTGCGGGGCCGAGCGCCAGGCGGTCGGCGGCCAAGCACAGCAGGGTGCCTGCCGACCGCGCACGGTCCACGACGACGGCCGTCACGTCGTCGGCGTGTTCACGCACGAGCAGCGCGATCCGCCGCGCCGCGTCGACGTGACCGCCGAAGGTCTGCACGATCAGGTCCACCGCGGGCACCCGGCCCAACGCTCGCAGGCGCCGGGCCAACACGCCGACGACGCCCTGGTCAAGGGAGTGGACCGCGACGACCACCGCGGGCCTGCCGCGCAGACGCTCCCACTCGGCGATGGCGCCGGTCGAGAGCGCACCGCCCCGATCCCGGGTCACGACAGCCCAACCCCTTCCGCCCGCACCTGCCGGTATGGCGCGGAGTGGAGGTCGAAGAGCGCGCGGTACCGGCCCGCGCACCGCATGAGGTCGTCGTGGGTGCCGCGCTCGGCGATCCGACCGCCGTCGAGCAGCACCACTTCATCGGCTTGGCGGACAGTGGTCATCCGGTGGCTGATGAACACGGTGGACCGTGAGCCGCAACGAGCGGCCAGGACTGTCTGGAAGAAGTGGCGCTCGCTCTCGGCGTCGAGCGCGGAGGACGGTTCGTCCAGCAACAGGATCGGGCTGTCGCGCAGCAACCCGCGGGTGACGGCCAGCAGTTGGCGCTGACCACCTGACAGCTCGTGGCCACCCGCGAACGAGCGGCCCAGCAGCGTGTCATACCCCGAGGGCAGACGGGCCACCACCTTCTCGTGCAGCCCGCTGCGCAGCGCGGCGGCCACCACCGCATCGTCCCCGGCGTCCACGTCGCCGACCGCGATGTTCTCCCGGATGGTCAGGTCGAACACGGCGAAGTCCTGGAACACCCCGCTGAGCCTGCGCCGCACCGCGGCCGGGTCCAGCTCGGCGAGGTCGACGCCGTCGAGCAGGACCTGTCCCTCGGTCGGTCTGTACAGGCCGGTCATCAGCTTGACCAAGGTGCTCTTCCCCGCACCGTTGTGCCCCACCACCGCGGTCGTCCGGCCCGGTGCGATGACCAGGTCCACCGCGCTCACCGCGGGTGAGGCGGCGCCGGGGTAGGTGAACCCGACACCGCGCAGCTCCAGCACCGGCCGCTCGCCGACCCGCGCGCAGCCCGGTCGGGGAGCCTCCACCAGCGGCTCCCTGGCCAGCAGTGACAGCACGTCCCCCGCGTGCAGGCCGCCCCGGTACACCAGCACGGCCACCTGCGCCAGGTTCCCCGAGCTGTCGTGCAGCTGCCTGACCGCCTGGGTGAACAGCGTCCATTGAGCGATGGTGATGTCCCCGCGAAGCGCCTCCACCACGGCCAACCCGATCAGGGCGGGCTGGGCGAGCGCGAGGCCGCACTCCAGCACCGCGGCCCTCGCGGAGCGGCGAACCACCAGGGTTCGTTGCTCCCGCTGCAGGTCGACCACGATGCCGCGCAACTTGCCCAGCAGCAGGTCGCCGAGCCCGAACAGGCGGATCTCCTTGGCCGCGGCGCGGTCGGTGAGGAGGGAGGCCAGGTACTCGGCGCGTCGCTGGCGAGGGGTCTGCTGCTGGTCCAGCTGGTAGGAGGTGCGCTGGACGCGGCCCTGCACCGCCAGCGACGCCGCGGCCACGGTCACCGTCAGCGGCATCACCCACCAGTGCCAGCCCAGCAGGACCCAGGCCAGTGACGTGGAGGTCACCGCCAAGCTGATGCCGGCCGACAGCTGTTGCACCACCAACGCCGACCGGGCCGACGCCTCGCGGGCCCTGCGCATCTCGTCGTGCAGCTCCGGGGTCTCGAACGCCGCCAGGTCCAACCGGGCGGCCTGCGCGGCGACCAGCACCGCGATGTGATTGGCCGCGCGTGTCTCGAAGAGCTCCCGGAGCCCGACCGCGGCCTGGTCGAGCACCGCCGCGACCGCCTCGACCACAAGGAGCACCACCAGCGGCCAGAGCACCGAGGTTCCCGGTCGCTCACCCGTCGCGGCCGCGACCAGCAGTTCCACGAGTTCGGCCGCGACCAGGATCTCCACGACCGGGACCAGTCCGCGCAGGACCGTCACCACCGTCAGCGCCGTGCACAGCCCCGGCGCGGCCGCGACGATGAGGCGCAGCACCCTGAGCGGTCGCGATCGCCGCTCACCCATGCGCGCCGCGCATGAGCCTGCTGACCACCGCGTCGGTGATGCGCAACTCGGGGGCGCGCTGCTCGACGTGCAGGAACTGGCCCACGGGGTTGTTCTCCAAGAAGACGTGGTCGCCCTCGGGCGTCTCGACCATGTCCAGCGCGCCGAACTCCAAGCCGTAACCGCGGACGAAGCGCACGCACCGCTCGGCGACCTCGTCGGGCAGCGTCGCCGCCGCGTACCGCACGGGCAGGTCGAAGCGCCTGCAGTCCACCCGGGTGGCGGCGAGCTCCTGGGAGTGGATCTCGGCGGTGTACACCTCCTCGCCGACGACCGTCACCCGCAGGTCCACCCGTTTGGGCACCTGTTGCTGCACGAGCACGGGGGAGTGGCGCAGCAGGTCGGCGCGGGCCAGGACCTCGGGCGTCACCAGGGTCGTGCTCAACCCGACGTGCGGGATGTCGCGGCCGGGATCGGCCGCGGCGGCTGCCTGGGCGCTCGCGCCGCCGGTGAACGTCTTGACCACGACCGCTCCCGCGCACTCGTCGTAGAAGCGCCGCAGCTCGTCGGGATCGGTGGTCACCAGGGTCTTCGGCACGGCGAAGCCCGCGGCGCCTGCGCGGCTGAGCTGCTCGACCTTCCACGACGCGGCCTCGATGTCCCCCGGCCTGCTCATCCAGAGGCAGGGCATCGAACTCCACAGCCCGAGGACCGCGTCGCGCGTCTCCGCCGTCGCGAACGCCGCTTCCCACGGCAGCAGCCTCGGCGACGGCCCCCACTTGCTCGGCCTGCGCACCCAGACCGACCGCACCCGCTCCGGCTCGACCCGGCGCCCACCGAGCCGCAGGGCGACCTCGCCGCTCCAGCCCGAGCCCCCGAGCCGCAACCGGAAGTCCGCTTCCCCAGGCAGTTCCTCGGTGTTCACCCGCACCACGTCGGCGCCTGCCGCCGTGAGCCTGCTGACGACCACATCGGAGTGGGTGTCCCGCTGGGAAGTGAAGACGATGATCATCGTGTCCGTCCTCGGGAAGGGGCGGTGCGGCGGGCGTGGGCCCGCCGCACCGCGCCGCGTCAGCACCGGGTCCAGTAGTCCCCGATGGTGGTGAGGTTGTAGGGGTAGAAGTTCGTCACCGTGCACGGCACGGCCGACACGGCCGCACCGCCCACCCAGGTCTGGCTGGCGGGTTCGTAGGCGCCGGTGTCCGGTGAGGTGACGGCCAGCTCCTCGGGGCTCAGCTCCCGGGCGGTGGCGAAGGCGAACAGGTTCGACACGGGATTCCTCCTCGGCTCCGCGATCAGCACTGGGTCCAGTAGTCGCCGCGGGTGATGGTGGTGTACGGGTAGAAGTTGGTGAACGAGCACGGGCCCGCGGTGACCGCCGAGCCGCCCACCCACGTCTGGGTGGTCGGGTCGTAGGCGCCCGCGACCTGAGCACCGGACTCGGGGGCGGTGGCCGCCAGCTCCTCGGGGCTCAGCTGCCGGGCCGTGGCGAAGGGGAACAGGTTCGTCATGGCGCTCCCAGGATCTCGTCGTTGAGGCCGTCGGCCGACAGCCCTGACCCTGACCTTGGATTCGTCGCGGGGAAGGAAGAACACACCTTCGGGCAATCCTCGCGGGTGATCTTTGCGCACCTGGGCAACGGTGGGTTCTGGGCGCGACGCCCTCCGAGCGTGCCGAGCACCGGCGTGTATGGCACCCGGCAGGACCGCGTATGGCACATGCCAGACGACAGGGTCCTCCGTCACGTTCAACAATGCGGTCGTGCCAAGGATTGACATGACCGGCAGCCCGACCGCTCCGGTGCGGGCAGCGGTGTCCGCGCACGTCACCCGGCTCAGCGGAGTCCGCGGGCGGGTGCTGGAGTTGATCGCTTCCGGCCGGAGTTCGAAGGAGATCTGCCGAGAGCTGTTCCTCTCCAGGACGGCTCTCGACTACCACGTCATGTCACTGCGTGGTGCGCTCCGCGCCTCCAACCGGGCATCGATCGTGGCTCGCGCCTACCACGAAGGCCTTCTCGTCGTCGGGGTGTGGCCACCCGAGCTGACGGCGGCGTGAGCCCCGACCCTCCCCTCCCGACGACCCGACGACTCGACGAGGTGGCAATGCTCACCGGGACGAAGTTTCCGACCGACCTCTCGCTGCGCGGATCGTGGCGGGACCACCTCGACCCCGATCACCTGCGGTCGCGGTTGCAGGTGGCGAAGGCTGTGCTGGTCACCGACACGGGGATCGATGACCCGGTGGCCTTCGCCGAGCTCGCCGAGCTGGTCATCGGGCCGTTGACCGCTGACCTCGGCGAGCACCCGAGGGCGTCGGGGGGAACGGACGGCGTGTTCTCTCCGGTCGAGTTCGACCGGACTCAGAAGCTCCTGTGGCACAACGAGAACTCCTTCGACCGGCAACCCCCGGGCGCCATCGCCTTCGGGTGCCTGGTTCCGGCTGAGCAGGGTGGCGAGACCCCGGTGGTCCTCGGCTCCGACGTCTACGCCGACCTGCCCGACGACCTGGTCGAGCGCTTCACGCGCCACGGCGTGCGCTACGTCCGTCGCTTCCACCCCGGTCTCGGCCGGTCCTGGCCGCAGATCTTCGGCACGGACGACCGTGATCGAGTAGCCGCGATCTGCGCCGACCAGGACATCGACCTGACCTGGGACGGCGACGTCCCGCAGACCTCGGCCACCCGGCCTGCCGCGCACTTCGACGCCTCCCGCGGTGTCTGGTCGTGGGTCAACCAGGCGCAGCACTGGCACCCCAGCTGCCTGCCCACGCCGGTGCGGCAGTCGATGCGCACGCTCTTCGGGGACTCTCCGCCGAGGGACTGCACGTTCGGAGACGGCAGCCCCATCAGCGACGCCACGATGTCCACGATCCTGCGGTCCTACGCCCGGCACGAGCGCGCGACGCCGTGGCGGCCGGGTGACGTGCTGATCGTCGACAACCTCAACGTGGCCCATGCCCGCAACCCGTACTCCGGGCCCCGCGAGCTGCTCGTGGCCATGGGGCCGAAAGCCACTGTGAACGACCGGCCGGCGGCCCGCTGATGGCGACCGACGTGGGACCTGACCGCCTCGCCCTGCTTCTCGACCGCATCTGCGATCCCGGCCGGACCGGGTGCGCGGTGCGAGCGGAAACCGAGCAGCTCGACCGCGCCGACCTCGACCGCCGCTCCGCGGAGTTGGCCGCGGCGCTCGGTCGACGGCGGATCGGCGCGGAGGACATCGTCGGACTGGTGATGCGCCGGAGCGCGGACCTGGTCGTCGCCATGATCGGCGTGCTCCGCGCCGGTGCCGCCTTCGTGGTGGTGCCCCCGGACGAGCCCGCCCGGCACCGCGAGGAACTGCTGGAGCGGTGCGGCGTCCGCACCGTTCTGCCTGGCTTGGCGGTATCGGATCGTCCCGCCCCGCCGGGGCCTCGCCCGGTCGATGGCTCGGCGCTGGCCTACATCTGCTTCACCTCGGGCTCGACCGGCCGTCCGAAGGGGGTCATGATCAGCCGTGACGCCCTGGCCAACTACATCGAGTTCGCCTGTCGGCACTACGGGCTCGACGACTTGGCCGGGCAGACGTCGTTGCTGCACACCTCGCCCGCCTTCGACCTGTTCCTCACCTCGGTGCTGCCGCCGCTGGTGTCGGGGATGGTGGTCGAGGTGATGCCGGGCGAAGGATCGCGCTCCTTGGCGGCGCGCACCGCGGCGGCCGGTGTCGGACTGCTGAAGGTGACCCCCAGCCACCTGAGGGGACTCGTCGCGCTCGGGGCCCCGGCTCCCCGCGCCGCGGTCGTGGTGGTCGGCGGCGAGCAGTTCACCGGCGCCGATGTGGACTATCTGCGCGGCGGCGGCGGCGCGCCGAAGGTGTTCAACGAGTACGGACCGACCGAAGCCACGGTCGGTTGCATGGTGCACGACTGCGACGACAGGCCCCTCGCGGGCGCCGTCCCCATCGGCCGCAGCATCTCGGGCATGCGCGAGCGCACGCTCTCCAGGGAGATGCTGCCGCTCGGCGGTGCGGGGGACGGCCGCGACACCGAACTGTTCCTCGGGGGCACAGGCCTCGCGCGGGGCTATCTGGGAGCGCCCGCCGCCACAGCGGAGCGCTTCCTCCCGGACCCGGACGGGCCACCCGGCGCCCGCCTGTACCGCTCCGGCGACCTGGTGTCGGTGTCACCGCGCGGCGAGCTGCGCTTCGCCGGTCGGGTGGACGAGCAGCTCAAGGTGCTCGGCCACCGCATCGAGCCCCAGGAGGTGCGTGAGCGGCTGCTGAGGCACCCCGGGTGCCGGGACGCGGTGGTCGACGCCCCGACCGGCGACGCGCTGCGGGCCGTGGTCGTGCTCGCCCGCGGAGCCACCCCGGAGCAGTTGCGTGACCACATCGCGGAGACGGCACCAGCGCACCTGGTGCCCGCCCAAGTCGTCGCGGTGCCCGAGATCCCGCTCACGGCCAACGGGAAAGTCGACCGCGCCGCGCTCGACCGGATGATGACGACCAGCGCGACCCCCGACAGCGCGGGTGCGGAGGGAGCGGACCTCGACGGCGAGGACCCGCTGCGACGCGATGTCGCGTCGCTCTTCTGCGACCTGCTGGGACGTGCCGAGGTCGACACCACCTCGTCGTTCTTCGACCTCGGCGGCAGCTCGATCGCCGCGATCCAGCTGCTGGCGCGGGTGGAGGCCACCTTCGGAGCCCCGGTCCCGCCCAGCAGGTTGCACGACGACGACCCGGAGACCGGACTGCCCCTCATCAGCGTCGACGGTCTCTGCGGACTGATCCGCGCTGAGCCGTCGGTCCACCGAGCCGGGTTCGTGCAGCTGCGAGAGGGGGCAGGCAACGGCACCGCGGTGCTCGTGCACGGCGCGGGCGGCGACTTCGGGGGATACCGCCAGCTCGCCGAGCTGGCGCCTGCGGGAACCCGGGTGATCGCGCTGCAGGCCCTGCGCACCCACGCGGTGGACCAGCGGGACATGGCCGCGATCGCGCGGTTCCACGCCTCCGGGTTGGCCGCGAGCAGGCCGGAGACGCCGTTGCGCCTGATCGGCTGGTCGTTCGGCGGGCTGCTGGCGCTGGAGATCGCTCGCGTGCTCGGCGAACTCGGCCTCGCGGTGGCCGACTTGGTCGTGGTGGACAGCTTCGTGCCCGACGGCGACGAGACCTCCTCGGTGGCCGAGGCCGCCGCCGACGCCGCGGCGGAAGGCGTCGCGCTGCTGGGCTTGGGCGAGAACGACCCGCTCCCCACCCACCTGCGCCACGCGGTCGACCTGTACGAGGATCACCTCTGGGCACTGCGCGGCCATCGTCCATCCACTGTGGATATACCGGTCACCGTGGTCCACGCCGACGCGCACGGCGACGAGGAGATCAAGCGCAACGAGGCCGCCTGGGCCGATCTCGCCCCCGGACGGACCGCTTTCCTGACCGTCGGGGGAGACCACCACTCCGTGTTGCACAACCGAGAACTCGCCGACGCCGTCACCAGGGCCTGGGAGCGAAACGATGACTGACGTCCCCCGCAACCGCATCGTGGTCACCGACCAGCGCCACCTGGACGACGACGTGGTCGAGCAGACCCGGGGCTTCCTCGCCGAGCAGGGGTGGGTGGTGCTGCGGGGTCTGCCGCTCGGCGACGACGCGCCGCGCGGGCTCGCCGCGCTCGTGCGCCGCGTCGCGGGCTCGCCGCTGGGCTACCACGAGCGCTCGTCTCCGCGCTCGGAGCTGGGCGACGGCGTGTACACCTCGACCGAGTACCCCGCCTCGGAGGAGATCCACCTCCACAACGAGAACTCCTACCAGCTCGACTGGCCGATGCGGCTGTTCTTCCAGTGCCTGCGACCCGCGGCGACCGGGGGCGCGACGCCGCTGGCAGACACCCGGCAGATCCTGGCAACCATGGACCCCGCCGTCCGCGACCGCTTCGCCGACCTCGGCTGGCGGGTGGTGCGCAACTACCACGAGGGCATGGGTCTGACCTGGCAGGAGTCCTTCGGTGTGACCGACCACGACCAGTTGACGCGGTTGTGCGAGGAGCGGGGGTTGGTCGCGAGCTGGCACGACGGGGTCCTACGGACCTCGGCCACCCGCGCGGCGATCCACCGGCACCCGACGACAGGGCAGGACGTGTGGTTCAACCACGCGGCCGTGTTCCACCTCGCCTCTCGTCCGCCTGCCGTGCGCTCGGCCCTGCGCGAGATGTTCGCCGAGGACGAACTGCCCACCCAGAGCTACTTCGGCAACGGCGACCCGATCGACGACGACACCGTCGAGCACCTGGTCGAGTGCTATGCGGCGGCGCGCTTCCGGTTCGACTACCAAGCAGGCGACGTGCTCGTCATCGACAACATGCTGATCTCCCACGGCCGCGAACCGTTCACCGGCGACCGGGCGGTCGCGGTGGCCATGGCGTGCCCGCGCTCGGAGTTCCCCGCCGCGCTGTCGGAGGTGGGGCGGTGACCGCGGCGGCGCAGGGATGGGCGAGCCCGGCTTCCCACGAGCAGGAGCGGGTGTGGAACGACGAGCGGGTGGGCGTGGCCGCCAGCGCCTACAGCTTGTTCGGCGCCTTCGAGATCAGCGGCCCGCTGGACGTGGCGCGGCTGGTGGTCGCCATCGGCCAGCTCATGGCCCGGTATGACGTGCTCCGCGCCACCTTCGCCCAGTCCGACGCGGGACTGGAGCAGATCATCTGGGACGACGTCGCGGCCACGCTCGTGGTGGACCTGCGCGAACTGGCTCCGACCGCGCGCGGACGAGCGCTGGAGGAGTTCATCGCCCGCGAGCGCGACTACCACTTCGACCTGACCGACGACACGCTGTTCCGCACCGCTGTCGTCCGGCTGACCGGTGAGGACGCCGTCCTGGTCGTGCACGCCCACCACATCCTGCTGGACGAGTGGTCGCTGGCGTTGCTGATGGACGAGATGTCCGACCTCTACGCCCGAGGCCCCTACGCGCTGGGCGAGCCCGGCGCGCAGTACACCGACTACGCCCAAGCCCAGCGGGACCACCCGAGCTGGTCGGAGGCGGACCGGGCGTTCTGGCGCGAGGAACTCGCCGACATCACGCCGTCGAGCCTGCCGGAGCGCCCGGGCTGGCAGGAGTTGCCCCGCGGGTCCGCGGAGGTCGCCCTGTCGGTGGACATCGACGCCCACCTGCTGCGGGACAGCGCTCGCGCCGCGGCGGTCACCCCGCACACCCTCGGGTTGACGGCGCTGTCGCTCACCCTCGCCCGCCTGGGCGGCCCGGGCGGGGTGCCGATCGTGGTGCTGCCGGTCGCGGACAGGATCAGGCCCGAGACGCTGTCGATGATCGGCCTGCTGGTCAACTTGCTCCCGGTGCCGCTGCGCTCCCGCGGCGCGACGGTCGGCGAGGCGCTGGCGGCGGTCGCCCAAGCCCAGGCGCACGCGCTGCGCAGGCAGGGTGTGCCCCTGGCGGAGATCGCTCTTGCCAGCGGCCGAGCGGCCACCGATCTGCTGAGCACCGTCTACCACCTGCACGACGGCGACCGCGGGCACCGGCTGCGGTTCGACGGATGCCAGGTCTCGTTGCGCGAGGAGCAGGAGACTCCAGCCCAGTTCGACCTCACCGTTGGCCTCGAACTCCGGGGCAGCAGTGTGCGGATCGTCGTCCAGTACAACTCCCAGCGCTACGAGGAACCGGTGGTCCAGGCGTTGTGCGCCGACATGGCGGACTTCCTCACCGCGCTGGTCCACGACGCGGGCGGAGCGGGAGCGGTGCGCTCGACCTCCCGGGAGAGCGCGACCGCCGGCCGCGACCACCCGCGCGCGCCCGTCGACCCCGTCGAGCGGTTCGCCGGGTGGGTGCGCAGGCAACCGCGGGGGTGCGCCGTCCGCTGGGCGGGGGGCTCGTGCGACTACGGCGAGCTCGCCGACAGAGCTGGTCGGATCGCCGCAGCGCTGACCGGCCGCGGGCCCGACCGCCCGGTGGGCCTGCTGATGCACCGGGGGGTCGACGCCGTCGCCGCCATCGTCGCAGCCGCGTGGGCAGGCGTGCCGTACGTGCCGCTGAACCCGGAAGACCCGGTCGAGCGGCTGGCCGCGGTGGCAGGCCGCGCGGGCCTGGACGCGGTGCTCGTCAACGCGGCGACGGCCGGATCGGCGCCGCCGAACACCACCGGGATCGACGTGACCACCGTCCCCCACCGGGCGGGCGGGCGCGCCGAAGTCCCGGGCAACGCCCCGATGGCCGTCATGCACACCTCGGGGTCGACCGGTCCGCCCAAGGGCGCGGTGGTCCGCAGGGAGAACGTGGCCCACCTCGTCGAGCAGGACTTCGCCGACCTGGGGCCCGGGCGCGCCGTCGCGCACGCCTCACCGCTGGCCTTCGACGCGTCCACCTTCGAGATCTGGGGTGCGCTCGGCACCGGCGCCACCATCGCGGTGATCGACAAGGAGAGCGCCACCGACGCCAGGGCGCTCCCCCCGCTGCTGCGCGACCTCGACGTGCACACCATGTTCGTCACCACCTCCCTGTTCAACCACCTCGTGCGCTCGGACGCCGGGACCTTCGACGGGGTGAGCGCGGTGATCACCGGCGGCGAGCGGGCGGATGCGGACTCGTTCCGCGCCGTCACGGGCAGGACCGGCGGACCAGCGGTGCTGCACGCCTACGGACCGACCGAGACCACGACGTTCACCACCGTCACCCGCGTCGCCGACGTGCCGTCCGGCGAACGGGACGTGCCGCTGGGCGGGCCGCTGCGCGGCACGTCCACCCACGTCCTCGACGACCAGCTGAGGGCACTGCCCCCCGGGTTCGCCGGGGAGCTGTGGATCGGCGGCGCGGGCGTCACCGACGGTTACCTCGGTGCCCCGCGCGCCACGGCCGAGCGTTTCCTGCCCGACCCGTTCACCGAACGCCCGGGGCAGCGGATGTACCGCTCCGGCGACCACGTGCGCTGCCGCGACGACGGCGGCCTGGTGTTCGTCGGACGCGGCGACCGCCAGGTGAAGGTCCGCGGGCACCGCGTCGAGCTCGCCGAGGTCGAGACGGCCGCGCTGGCGATCCCCGCCGTCGCCAACGCCCTGGCCAGAGCGGTCACCACCGCGACCGGCGAGGTGCTGATCGCGCTCGGCGTCGAGTCCGGGCAGGTCGACGCCGAACTGGTGCGCAAACACCTGGCGGTGGCGCTGCCGCCCTACGCGCTGCCCGCGACCGTCGTCGTGCTCGAGCGGTTCCCGCTCAAGCGGTCCGGCAAGGTCGACTCCGACCAGCTCTTCGCCACCGGGGAACCCGGCCTCGCCCCGGGTGCCGATGACGACCCGGCCGCCGGCCTGGTCCGCGCGACGTGGACCGCCGCGCTCGGCCACGAGCCCGCGGGCACGGACGCGCACTTCTTCTTCTCCGGCGGGAACTCGCTCTCGGCGGTCAGGTTCCTCGACACCATCCGCGAGCAGACCGGTGTCGACATCTCCATCCGACGGTTCCTGCTGAACCCCACCTTCGGGGAGCTGTGCGAGCAGGTCCGCGCGACCGAGCCCGGCGACGACGAGCTGACCGCCATCTTCGACGAGTGGGGAGCGAGCGAGCGTGACTGAGACGCCGGTCCGGGCGGAGTGGCTGCGCGGGCTCGACCCGACCCGGCGCGCGGCGCTGCAAGCCGAGATCCGCCGCAAGGGCCTGCAGGACGATCCGCGGACGATCTGCCTCTGGCGGGAGCCGGGGGCCTGCGCGCCGTTGTCCCCCGCCCAGCAGCAGATGCTGGTGCTGCAGGAGTTGCGCCCGGACAACTCGGGCTACCACACCTTCACCAGTCTCCGGCTGAGCGGCGGGGGAGAACTGGCCTCTCCCGCCCGCCTCGCGGCGGCGTTCAACGCGATGGCCCAGCGCCACGAGGTGCTGCGCACCGTCTACCGCCACGAGGACGACCGCCCCGTCCAGGTCCTGTGCCAGGGGACCCTGGTGACCGAAGTGGTCGACCTCCGCGGGGTGCGGCCGGACGAAGCCGAGACCGCCTTGGACCCGGTCCTGCGGCAGTCCCGAACCCGTGGCTTCGACCTGTCGGTCGACTGGCCCATCCGCCCGGTGATCGCGCTGCTCGACGGTGACGCGGTCGCGCTGGCGGTGACGATCCACCACATCGCCTTCGACGGGTGGTCGGAGCACGTGTTCTGGTCTGAGCTGCGCAGCCTCGTCGACGGTTCCGCCGATGCCCTGGAGGATCTGCCGTTCCAGTACGCCGACTACTCGGCCTGGCAGCACGAGGTGGGGATCGGGCGGCACTTGGACTACTGGCGGGGGTTGCTCGCCGGCGCTCCGGAGGGAGTGCGGCTCGCGCGGCACCGCGTGAGCGCCCCGACGTCGGAATCGGGGATGTCGCACCGGGTCGAGTTCGGCCCGGTCGCCACAGCGGACTTCCGCGCCGCGATCGCCGCGGCGGGCGCCACCCCCCACATGGGCATGGTCGCCGCGCTGTTGATGTTCATGGCCACCTGGTCAGGCGACGATGACGTGGTGCTGGGCTCGCCCAACGCCAACCGGCAGGGGGAGCAGAGCAGGCGGCTCATCGGCAACTTCGTGAACTCCGCGCTCTTCCGGGCGGTCGTCGTCGAGGGCTCCAGCTTCGGAGAGGTGCTGCGCCTCGTGCGCGAGCAGGCCGTCGAGGCCGTGGCACGGCCGATCCCGCTCGGCGAGCTGGTCCGCGCGCTCGACCCGGAACGCGGCGCGGGTGACCAGCCCTTGTACAACGTGAACCTCACGCTGCACAACAACCCCGAAGCCACGGGCAGCGCCGCGGGCCTGGACATCGCGCTGGTGGCCCCGCCGGTCGCGGCGTCGCGATTCGACCTCGACGTCAACCTCTGGGAGGGCGAGCACACGATCACCGGCAGCCTGCTGCACCGAGCGGGCGTGCTGCTGCCCGCCGAGGGAGCGCGCTGCGCCGAGGAGTTCGTCCGCTTCGGGTCCGCGCTCTTCGCCGACCGCGACAGCCCCGTCGCCGTCGTCCGCGAACGCGCCGAGGTGGCCGGCCGTGCCGCTGCGATGACGCTGGCCGAGCGCATCGACCGGGTGGTGTGCTCGTTCCCCGGCTCGGTCGCCGTCGAGCGGCACGGGCAGCCGCCGATGACCTTCGCCGACCTCGACGTCCGGGTCCGGAGCCTGGCCGACCAGCTGGCCGGGGTGGGTGTGGACCGGGGCAGCCGGGTGCTGATCGACGCGGGACGCGGCGCCGAGGCGATCACCGCGATGCTGGCGTGCCTGCGCATCGGCGCGGCGTACACCCCCGTCGACCCCGGGGACACCCGGGAACGCGTCGAGCAGATCTCGACCGCCCTCGCCCCGCACGCGCTGATCACCCGCGCCGCCGATGACGCTGGCCCAGACGCACCTCCCCAGGTCGCACCCGGCCCCGGTGACCCCGAGAACAGCACCGAGGACACCGCGTACGTGCTGTTCACCTCAGGCACGACCGGTGTCCCCAAGGGTGTCCGCGTCCCCGAGGCCGCGCTGGTCAACTACGCCGACTGGGCGGCACTGGAGTACCGGATGACAGAGGGTCTCGGCGTCCCGCTGGTCACGTCGCTGAGCGTCGACCTCACCGTCACCTCGATCATCGCGACCCTGCTGGCAGGGCAGCGGGTCATCACCTTCGCCGATGAGGACTACCCGGGGCAGACCGTCGTCGAGCGGCTGCCGCACCTGCGGGACCTGACGCTGGTCAAGCTCACCCCGACCCACCTCGCCATGACCGACGGCCTGTTCGAGCGGTGCCCGCACATCGCCCGCACACTGGTGCTCGGCGGCGAGGCGCTGCCCATGGCGGGTGTTCGCCCGATCGCGTGGCGCGGCGTGCGGGTCTACAACGAGTACGGGCCCACCGAGGCCACAGTGGCCTGTGTGGCGACCCGACTGAGCGGTCATGAGGACGGCGACGACGCCCCCATCGGGCGGCCCATCGCGGGTGCGGTCGTGTCCGTTCTCGGATCGGCGGGCGACCCTGTTCCCGACGGGCGGGTCGGCGAACTGGTCGTCACCGGCCCGGGTGTCGCGCACGGGTACCTCGACGCGCCGGGCGCGACGGCCGCGGCGTTCCTCCCGGTCGCGGACGGGCGGCGCGGCTACGCCACCGGGGACCGGGTGCACCGGGACATCGCGACCGGCGACCTGCACTTCGTCGGCCGGGCCGACCGGCAGGTGAAGATCCGCGGCAGGCGCGTCGAACTCGACGAGATCGCCGTGATCGCCTGCGGCGTCGAGGGGATCCGACACGCGGGCGCCGAGGTCGGCGCGGACGGTCGGCTGCGCTTGGACCTCGTGGTCGACCCCGCCGCCACGATCGAGGCTTCTGCCGAGGTGAAGCCCGCGGAGGGGGATGCCGCCGTGCTGGGGGACTGGCGGGCCGTCTTCGACCACACCTACGCCGACGGCGACGACCCGTTCGCAGGCTGGGCGGACTCCGCCTGCCAGGAGCCGATCCCGGCAGCGCACATGCTCGAATGGGTCCGGCAGACCGTCGAGAGGATCACCTCCGCCGCACCCACGCCGGAGCCGCGCGTGCTGGAGATCGGCTGCGGAACCGGCCTGCTGCTCACCCGCCTGGCGCCGTGGTCGCGGTCCTACCACGCGACCGATCTGTCACGCTCGGCCGTGGAGCGGATCCGCGCCCTGCTCGCCGAGCCCGACAACGTGGAGTGGGCCGACCGCGTGGTCCTGTCGCGGCAGGGTGCCGACGTCGTCCCGGACGGGGAGTTCGACGTCGTCGTCCTCAACTCCGTGGCGCAGTACTTCCCCTCGGCGGCCTACTTCGACGCCGTGCTGGACGCGCTGCTGTCCCGCTTGAGCCCGAACGGCGTGCTGTTCCTCGGCGATCTGCGTCCCGCCGAGCTCGACGGGCGCCTGGCGTGGTGGATCGAGAGCAGGCGCGATCCCGACCCGGCGACCCTGGCGGCGAGGGTGGCGGCGAGGGTGGCGGGCGACCCGGAGCTGCGGGTGGGTCCTGACAGGCTGCTCTCGCTGCCCGGCAGGCTTGTCCGCTGCATCCCGAAGGCATTGGACGCCGAGACCGAGATGGGCGAGTTCCGCTTCGACTGCGTCATCGGCCCGCACGGTGCGCGGCACGCGCCCGGCACGGTGGTGGCTGAAGAGATCGACACCCTCGACGAGCTCGACGCCTACCTCGGCGACGCGCCGGTGGTGCTGTCCCGCGTGCGCTGGCACGGTTCCGACCCGAGCGACACCGGCCGAGACGGTGCCGGACCACGCGATACCCGCCGGACAGGCGTGCGGCCGGCGCGACTGGCCGCCGTGGCGCGACGCCGCGGCCTGATCGCCCAGTTCGAGATCGCGCCCGGCACCGGCTGCGAGTACTACGCGGTGCGCTTGGCGGCGAGCCCGCTCCCCGGGAGCATCCTGCCCACTGTCCCGACGAGCTCGCTGTCGCCGCTGGTCAGGGAACCGGCGCGGACCCTGCGGTCCCGGCAAGACGCGCTCGCGGCGGTGGTCGTGGACGCGATCGTCCGCAGGCTGGGGGAGTGGGCCAGACCCAGCGAGGTCGCGGTGCACGACCGCGTGGTGGCCGCAGCCGGGGGGAAGGCCGCCCCGCGGTCGACGCCCACGGCTCCGCCCGCCACGGCGTCGGCGCCTGCCGGTGCCGACTGGTCGCGGATCGAGCCCGCGGTCCGCAGGCTGCTGGGCCGCGAGGTGGCGCCGACCGACCACTTCTTCCGGGCAGGCGGGCACTCGCTGCTGGCGATCCAACTGGTGAACACGCTGCGCGGGGAACTCGGCGCCGACATCCCGATGCGCGCGCCGTTCGACCACCCCGTCCTGCAGGACCTCGCGGCGGTGGTGGGCGCAGTCCTGGCCCGCGGCGACGCCGCGGCAGGGCCCGGCGCGGGCAGCGCGGAGGACCGAGCTCCCGCCGAGGCGCCGCTCACCGTCGAACAGCAGGGCGTCTGGTTCGACCAAGTGACCTCGCCGAACTCGACCGCCATGAACATGCCGCTGCACGGCGATCTCCCGCCCGGGACCGGTCTCGACGCCGTGGTGGGTGCGCTGCGGTTCCTGGTGCTCCGGCACGACGTGCTCCGGGTGCGCATCCGGGTCAAGGACGGCACCCCGGTGCAGTGGATCGACGACGACCACCCGCCGCGGATCGACGTCGTCGACCTCGCCGCGCTCAATGGCGGCCCGGCGCGCCGGGCCGCCGCCGACCTCGCGGCCGCTCAGGTGGGCACCCCGTTCGACCTGGAAGCCGAGCCCCCAGTGCGAATCGCGGTCCTGAGGCTGCCCGATCGCCTGAGGGTTCTGATGACCGTGCACCACGTCGCCTTCGACGGCACCTCCGAGCAGATCCTGCTGGACGGCGCCGCCGCGCTCGCCGCGCGCGGGCCCGAGGTCGGGCTTGCGGAGGCGGGCTCCTACCTCGCTTACGCCAAACGCCAAGCCGAGTCCGATCACACCGCCAGCACCGACTTCTGGGTCGAGCGCCTCGCGGGCGTGGAGACCGCGGCCCTCCTGCCGCAGCGCGAGCAGGCCGCCGCCCGGCGCACCCGCTGCCGCCACGAACGCGCGCTGAGCGCGCCCGAGGCGAGCGCGCTCCGGGCCTACGCGGACATCCACGGCACGACGATGTACGGCGTCCTGTTGGCCGCCTTCGCCCTGGCGCTGGCGCGGTTGTCGGAGCGACCGGACGTGGTCATGGCCATCGACTACGGGGGCCGCCCGCCCGGAGCGGAGAACACAGTCGGACTCTTCGTCAATCAGCTGCTGCTGCGCTGCTCCATGAACACCGGCAGAGAAGACACCGGGGAAGGAGGCGACGGTGAGGCGAGCGACGGGCTCGACGCCGCCTGCGCCGAGGTGCGTGCCCGGCTCGCCGAGGCCGTCGAGCACGGACACGCTCCGTTCTCGGCCGTCGTCCAGCGGCTGCGGCGGCGCAACAAGGAGCTGGCACGACGGCCGTTCCAGGTCAAGGTCAGCTATCTGCGCCACGACCGCCCTGACGACCGCGGTGGGTGGCAGATGACGCCCGGGCTGCCAGGCGATGTGGGCGACGGCGTGACGTTCCTGTGCCGCGACGACGGCGCGTCCGTCACCGTGATCGCCGAGTACGCCGCCGAGCAGTTCGCTGCCGAGACAGTCGACGCTGTTCTGTCCGCCTGGGAGCGGGCGCTCGCCCCGGCGCTCGGTGCGGCGGTCGGCCGGTGACCGCGACGAGGAGCCTGAACCGCGACCGCGTCTTCACCCTGTACTGGTCGGCGGTCACCACATCAGGGCTCAGCGGTGCGTACGCGGCCCTGCTGCTTCCGCTGCTGGTACTGCGGTACACCGGCTCGCTGGCGCAGATGGGGCTGGTCACGGCCGCCTCCACCGCGGTCGGCGTGGTCGCCACCGTGGCCGCTGGGCCTTTGGTGGACCGGCTCGACCGCCCGCGGCTGATGCTGGTCTGCGACCTGGTGCGGGTGGTGCTCTTCGCCGCGTTGGCGGTGACCTGGGCGGTGGCGCCGCAGATGTGGCTGCTCTACGTGTGCGCGGCGGTCAGCGCCGGCATGGCCATCACCTTCCGCGTCGCTCACGTGACGCTCGTGCCGGTGCTGGTCTCCTCCGGGCAGATCGTGGCGGCCAACAGCAGGTTGGAGGCCACCGGTTCGCTGGCGATCCTCGGCGGGCCCCTGCTCGCCGGCGTGGCGGTGTCGACGATCGGACCCGCCACGGCCCTGTCGGTGAACGTCTTGCTGCTGCTGTGGTCGGCGCTGGCCGTGTGGCTCATCCGCAGGCCGAGCAGGGCGGGCCAGGAAGCCAACGCCGGCCAGGGGGAGCGCCAGAACTGGTGGCGCAGCTACCGCACGGGGTGGCGCTTCCTGTGGGGGCAACCAGTGCTGCGCTGGCTGATGGTCCTGCTGACGCTGCTCACCTTCGTCACCGCACCCGCCGAGGTCGTGCTGATCTACTTCCTGACCGACGAACTCGGCGCCGACAGCGGGACCGTGGGGCTCATCCTGTCGCTGGCGGGTCTGGGCGGGCTGCTCGCCGCGGTCGTCACCCCGTACCTGCGCCGCCGCCTCGGCTTCGCCGCCTCGTGGTTCGGCGCGTTCGCCATCGTGTCCGCCGGCTTGGCCTCCATCAGCCTCACCTCGTCGATCTGGGCCATCGGGGTGGTCGCCGTCGCCTTCATCTTCGGGATCAGCGTCGCGGGCATCTGCAGCATGTCGCTGCGCCAGCAGATCACGCCAGGGCACCTGCTCGGGCGGGTCACGGCGCTGTTCTGGGCGGCCACCACCTCCCTCGCACCCGCTGGGACGGCCATCCTCACCGCCCTCGCCACCACCTACGGGGTGCGCACGGTCACCGCGGTCGCGGGCTTCCTCTGCTTGGCGGTGCTCGCCTTGGCCCTGCTGACGCCACTGCGCAGCCGAGAACCGGCACCAGCGGAGGAAAGGACGGCCGATGAGTAGCGGCGAGAAGCCGATCCGCGAATGGCTGCTCGCGGCCATCGCCAAGCGCATGCCGCCGGGCAGCGCAGCAGTCCCGTCCGACACCCCGTTGGCCGATCTGGGCCTGTCTTCGCGAGAGCTGTTGGAGGTGACGGGGGAACTGTCCGAACTGGTCGGCCGGGAACTGGACCCCGCGGCGCTGTGGAAGCACCCGACGGTGGACGCCATCGCCGCCGCCCTGTCCGGCGCTCGACCCGCGGCGGGCCCCGCGCTGCCTGAGGGGGTGCCGCGAGCAGTGGAGACCGAGGGGATCGCCGTGGTCGGCATGGCGGCCCGCTTCCCCGGCGGGGTGGGGATCGACGCCTTCTGGGAGCTGGTGCGCCAGGCCGCCACGCCCGCACCGGTGGCGCCACCCGGACGTCCCCACGGCGACCGCCAGCACCTGCTGGCCGACGTCGAGTCCTTCGCGGCCCCCCGGTTCGGTCTGCGCGCGGAGGAAGCCGAGCTGATGGACCCGCAGCAGCGCGTGGTGATGGAGGTCGCCTGGGAGGCTCTGCAGGACGCAGGGATCCCGGTCGGCGCTCTGCGCGGCACCAGGACCGGGGTGTTCGTCGGCGCGAGCTCGGCTGATTTCGCGCGGCTGGTCGACGCCCCCGCCGGCCCGGCGCGCCGTTACGCGGCCACGGGTTCCTCGCCCAGCATCCTGGCCAACCGCCTGTCCTACGCTTTCGGCCTGCACGGGCCGAGCATGACCGTCGACACCGCCTGCTCGTCCTCGCTGGTGGCCCTGCACCTGGCCTGTCAGGCCATCCGACTGGGGGAATGCGACGCGGCGCTGGTCGGCGGCGTGAACGTCATCCTGGACGACGCGGTGACCGACACGCTGCGCGCAGGACAGATGATCAGCCCGAGCGGCGCGTGCCGCACCTTCGACCGCGCCGCCGACGGCTACGTGCGGTCCGAGGGATGCGGCGTGGTCGTGCTCAAGCCGCTGTCCTCCGTCACCGGTTCCGACACCGTGCTGGGGATCATCCGCGGTACCGCCGTGGCCCAGGACGGCCGCAGCAACGGGCTGACCGCGCCGAACCCGGCCGCCCAGCAGACGGTGGTGCGGGACGCGTTGCGTCGAGCGGGCGTGCGCGGCGACCAGCTCAGCTACGTCGAGTGCCACGGCACCGGGACGCCGCTGGGCGACCCCATCGAGGTGGAGGCGCTGGACGCGGTGCTGAGCCGCGACCCCACCGCGCCCCCCTGCGCCATCAGCTCGGTGAAGGCCGTCGTCGGCCACTGCGAGGCGGCGGCGGGCATCGCCGGGCTGATCAAGCTCCTGCTGCAGGGCAGGCACGGGCTCATCGCCGCACACCCGGTCAGCTCCGGCGTGGCGCCCAGGGTCGCGGAGTGCGCCGCGGTGGTCGTTCCGGACGTGGAGGTCGAGTGGCCGCCCGGGCAGCTGGCGGGCGTCAGCTCGTTCGGTTTCGGCGGCACCTTGGCGCACGCGATCGTCGAAACCGCGCCCGTGGCGGCGCCCGTCCGTCCTGCCGCGCGTTCAGCGCACCTGTTCGTGCTGAGCGCGGACAACCGCGACGACATCCGCGACCTGGCGGCGCGCACGCTGGCTTTCGCCGAAGCACACCCTGGCGCGGCGGTCGCCGATCTCGCGCACACCCTCACCTCGCGCCGTTCCCGGCTCACCGAAGGGCTCGCGTTCGTCGCGGGCGCCGCGGACTTGGCGGACAGGCTGCGCGAGATCGGCGGCGGCTCCGGGGAGAGCGACGCGGGTGCGGCTCGCTGGTTCGGTGAACGCCGGGACGGGCTCGTCTTCGGCTACGGCGGACAGGTCGCCGACGTCGCCCGCTTGGGGCGCGGGCTCTACACCACACTGCCGGAGTACCGGGCCCGGCTGCGCGACTGCGCCGATGTGCTGGGTGCACTCGGTGTGCCGCTGCTCCCCGGGCTGTTCACCGGCCACCCCGACGACCGCACCGCCACCACCGCGTTCATCCAACCCGCCCTGGTGGCGCACCAGATCGCGCTCAGCGGAGTGTGGCTGGACTGGGGGCTGTCACCGCGAGGCGCCACCGGCTACAGCGTCGGCGAGATCGCCGCGGCGTGCACAGCCGGCGCGCTGACGGTGGAGGAAGCGCTGCGGCTCGCGGTCGCGCGCGGCGCGGTGATGGAGCGGTACCGGGGTCGCGGGGCCACCGTGAGCGTGCGGATCCCCGTCTCGGCGACCGCGACGCCCGGCGAGGTCGCACCGGACTGCCCGATCAGCGCCGTCAACAGCGCGCGGCACGTCCACTTGGCGGTGCCCGCGCACGCGATCGAGGCGACGGTGCGGGATCTGCGCGAGGCAGGGCTGCGCGCCCGCTTGGTCAACCCTGCCTACGCCTTCCACAGCCCTCTCATGGGGAGTCCCGACGAGTTGCGCGACCTGCTCGGTGAGACGCCGAGCCGTCCAGTGCAGATTCCGCTGGTCTCGACCTCCACCGGTTCTGTGGTGCGCTCCGGTGAGGTGCTCCCGCCGGACCACTGGGTGCGGCACGCCCTCGCCCCGGTGTGCTGGCACGCCGCGCTCGCCGGAATCGGCGACGAGTTCGACGGGCCGGTCGTGGTCGAGTTCGGCGCCATCACCCACCTGGCGACCTCGGTGGCGGCCGTGCCCGGTGTAGTCCACGTGGGCACAACGGCCACCGTCGAACACGACGTTCGCGCGGTTCTGACCGCCGTTGCCGCGGTCGCCTCCGCAGGGCAGGACGTGACGGGCGTGGAGCGCGGGGGTGCGCTGGTGAGCGCGCCCGCACCCGCGATGACCCGACAACGACTTCGGTCGCGGTGGTCGTCCCGGTCTCCGGGACCTGAGCAGACAGCCCGCGTGAACGATCCGCCCGCCGACGCGCAAGCGATCGCACACCACGCCCCGGTCCGCGACGCGAGGAGACGGGAGAACCCGATGACGAGTCCTGACGCGGTCGTGACCGCGATCGCGGCGCAGCTCGACCTGCCACCCGGTGAACTGCACCCGGACGTGACATTCCTCGACCAGGGCGCGGACTCGTTCGCCCTGATCCGGCTGATCGAGGTGGTCAAGACCGCCTATGGCAGGGAGATCGAGCTCAGCGAGCTGTTCGATCGGCTCAACACCCCCCGCAAGCTCGCTCAGCGCCTCATCGACCTGGGGGTGGTGACCGCCGCCGAGGACGAGCCGGCCGCCATCGTGAGCGGGGAACCCGAGGCCGCGGCGCTCACCCGAGGTCCCGAGTCCGCCGAGCCGGGGACGGACGCGTCGGCACTGATCAAGGAGTTCCTCGCCACCCACGAGCGGGTGATGGCCTCAGCCGCCGGTCTCATCACCGGCCGCGCCCCTGACGCGCCTGCGGTGACGCGAACCACCACCACCCGATCCGCGCCACCCGCGTCCCGGACGGCGCCCCTGGCGCGGGCGGGGATGCCCACCGCGGACAACTACACACCGGCGCAGCGCACCTGGTTCAACGACCTCGTCCGTCGCTACACCGAGCACACCGCGGGCTCGCGGGCCCTCGCCGACGAGGGCCGCGTCGTGCACGCCGACCTGCGCAACGCCCCCGGGGCGCATCCGGAGTTGGCTCGGACCCGGTATCCGCTGGCGGCCAAGAGCGCGGACGGGTCGTCCATGACGGACGTCGACGGCCACACCTACGTCGACCTGACGATGGGTTTCGGCTGCTACCTGTTCGGCAACAACCCGCCGTTGGTCGCCGAAGCCATCCAGCGCGAGCTCGCCGCGCCGGGCGTCGTCGGCCCGCAGAGCGAGCCGGCCAACCGGGTGGCCCGCAAGCTGTGCGCCATGACCGGCCACGAGCGGGCCGTGTTCTGCAACACCGGTTCCGAAGCCGTGATGCTGTCCCTGCGCCTGGCGCGGGCCGCCACCGGCCGCCGCACGGTCGTGGTCTTCGAGGGCTCCTACCACGGGGCCGCGGACAGCGTGGCGCGGGTGTCAGCGAAGACCATGACGGGTCCGCTGGGTGATCGGCTCGGCGGGATCGGCGGCGACGAGGTCCTCCTCCTGCGCTACGGAGCCGAGGCCAGCCTGGGCGCGATCGCGGAACGGGCCGAGGAGATCGCCGCGGTGCTGGTCGAGCCGGTGCAGAGCCGGATGCCGGGTCACCAGCCCGCCGAGTTCTGCCGAGCCCTGCGCGAACTGACCGCCCGGCACGGCGTGGTGCTCGTCTTCGACGAGGTGCTCACCGGCTTCCGGTCCGGCCTCACCGGGGTGCAGGGCCGCTGGGGCGTCCGCCCGGACCTCGCCGTCTACGGAAAGGTCCTCGGCGCGGGCCTGCCGATCGGGGTGGTCGCGGGCTCGACCAGCATCACCGCCGCCCTCGACGGCGCGAACGGTCACGACGGAGCCCTGACGTTCTTCTCCGGCACATACTGCAAGCACCCGTACAGCCTCGTCGTCGCCGACGCCGTGCTCACCGAGCTGGAACAACGGGGTGCGCCGCTGCTGGCCGAGCTGGACGAGCGCACCGCGCGGCTCGCGCGGCGGGTGAACCAGGGGCTCGCGCGGATCTCGGTGCCGATCCGCATCTCGTGGTTCGGCTCCCTGTTCCGCTTCGAGTTCACCGCCGAGCACCCGTACTCGGTGCTGATCGAGGCCTTCTACCTGGCCCTGACACTGCGCGGCGTCTACGTCTGGGAGGGCCGCAACTGCTTCCTCTCCTCGGCGCACACCGACGCCGACCTGGCGCGGATCGAAGCCGCGGTGATCGAGGTCGGCGAGGAACTGGCCGCGCAGGGCTTCTTCGGCCAGGCACCGCCCGTCGCGGCGGGGGAATGCGAGCCGGGCGCGGTGTCCGCCGTCCAGGAGCGGTTCTGGGTGCTGCAGGCCGCCTCGCCGTCGTCCTCGGCCTACAGCGTCACCACCGCTCTCGATCTGGACCACCCGATCGACGTCCGCCTGTTCCAGACGGTGTGCCGCGAGGTGCTGGGGGAGTTCGAGCTCCTGCACGCCACCTTCGCCGAGAAGGACGACCGCGTCGTGGTCGTGCCCCGCCCACCGGATGCGGACCCGGCCCTGCACGTGGTGGACCTGCGAGAGCTGCCCGTCACCGAGACGGCGGGCGGCGCGGACGCGGGCACCGAATCCGTGGTCGACTCCGTCGTGGACGCCGTTGACGGGTGCGTGTTCGACCTCAGGGAGGGGCCGCTCTACCGGATGGTCCTGGTGCTGCGCCCGGACGGGCGGGTTACCTGCGTGCTGTCCTGCCACCACATCGTGTGCGACCAACGTTCCCTGGAGCAGATCGCGACCAGGTTCGTCCAAGCGCTGCGCGGCGACGGGGAACCCCTGAGACTGCCGGGATACGACCGGTACGTCGCCATGGAAGAGCGCCGCCGCGCTGACGGCACCTGGGACCGGGCCACCGGCTACTGGCGCGGGCAGCTGGCCGGGGTCGACATCGGGTCGACCCTCACCGAAGACGGCAATCCGAGGCTGGAGAGCAGCGAGGCGGGCACCCTGACCGGCAGCCTCGACGCCGCGACGGCCACCGCGTTGCGGGCTTGGTCGCGCCGCAACGGATTGACCCCGTTCATGGCGCAGGCGGCGGTGCTCGCCATGACCCTGTCCCGGCTCACCGGTTCCTCGGCCGTCACTTTCGGGACCCAGGTGGACGACCGGTTCGGGAGCGCGGCGGACGCCTTCGGGCCCATGATCAACACACTGGCGCTGCGCCTGGACGTGGAGCGGGGGTGCGGCCCTGACGCCGTCGCGGCCCACGTCCGCTCGGTCTGCCTCGCCGCGCTCACTCACCGGGCGCTGCCCTTCCAGGAGGTGGTCCGCAGGCTCGGGCCGCCCCGGCGGCGTGGGAGGCACCCGTTCTTCCAGATCTGCATGCAGGTGCTGACCCCGTTCGAGGACTCCGTCGGCGACGTCGCGGGTGCGCGGCTTCGCGCCGTGAAGAACAAGCACCCGAAGTTCGAGCTGCAGTTCGACGTGTACCCGACCAGGGACAGAGGAATCGATGCCGTCGCGCTGTACGACAGGACCAGGCTCAGCGACGAGCGGATGGCCGAGTTCCTCGCCGTGTGGAAGGCCTGCGCTCAGGAGTTGGCGGGCATGGGCACCACCGACGACGCCGACCAGTCGCGCGAACTTCTCCACGGGGGATTCGAGACCACAGCACGCGCCACCCCGCTGGCCACTGCCGTGCGACACGGCGACCTGCGGTGGAGCTACGCCGACGTCGACCGGCTCGCCGACGGGCTGCGGCTGCGCTGCTCGCTGGGGGCGGGGGAGCGGGTCGCGCTCGTGCTCGACCGCTCCGACCCGTGGATCGTCCCGGCCATGATCGCCGTCCTGCGCTCCGGTGCCACCGCCGTTCCCCTGGACGCCGAATGGCCGACGGCGCGCATCGCCGACCTGCTCGCCCAAGCGGGCTGTCGCACCGTGGTGTCCACAGCAGCACACCGTGCCCGCGCCACCATCGCCGCGGGCACGGCGGACTTGGTGATCGCCGACGACGGGACCGAGTACCGCGAGGTGGAACTGGCTCCGGTTGCGGTCGACCCGTCGTGGCCCGCCTACGTCATCTTCACCTCCGGGTCGACCGGCAAGCCGAAGGGCGTGGTCGTGCCGCACCGCTCCGTGGCCTCCCGCATGGCGTGGCAGCGCTCGGTGTTCCCCCTGTCGCCCGGGGAATCGGCCGTGCTGACCTTCTCCCCGTCGTTCGACGCCGCGGTGTGGCTGATCTTCGGGCCGCTGTCCGACGGCGGGTGCTGCGTACTGCTGGGCCGGGGCGCCCACGGCGACCCCGCGACCCTCACCAGAGCACTGGTCGAGCACCGCTGCCCTGTGCTCAAGACGGTTCCGGCGATGCTGTCGCTGCTCCTGGAGACCGACGGCGTCGACGCGCTCGCCGGCACGCTCCGCAGCATCGCCTGCGGCGGTGAGGAGCTGGACGGGACGCTGTACCGCCGCTGCGCGGAGCACCTCCCGGGCGTGCGGCTGTACAACATGTACGGCCCGACGGAGGCGACCATCAGCGCCCTGCACTGGGCGGGTGAGCTGAAAGCCGGGCCGACCCCGCTGGGAACGCCGGTCGTCGGTGCGACCGCGCACATCGTGGACGACGCGTTGGACGTCGTACCCGACGGCGAGCAGGGCGAGATCTGCCTCGGCGGCGGCGCGCTCGCGCTCGGCTACCTCGACGACCCGCGCGCCACCGCCCAGCGATTCCTGCCCGACCCGCACGGCGCGCCCGGCACCCGCCTGTACGCGACCGGCGACACCGGATCACGCCGCGCGGGGGAGTTCCACTTCGCCGGGCGCAAGGACCGGCAGGTGCAGGTCCGGGGGCACCGGGTCGAGCTCGACGAGGTCGAACGCGTCATGCGGTCGGTCCTGGGTGCCTCCGGCGTGGTCGTCACGAAAGCGGGGGACACCCTGCACGCCACGGTGCGGCTGGACCCGTCGGCGGGCAGCGGGTTCGACTGGCCCTCGATCCGCGGCAAGCTGGTCGAGCTGCTGCCGAGCTACGCCGTGCCGAGCAGGTGCGAACTGGTCGACCGGCTTCCCGAGCACGTCAGCGGCAAGACCGACCTGCGCGGGGTGGCCGAGCGGCCCGACGCGGCGCGCACGCCGGAACTGGTGCGTTCGGAGGTCCACGACATCTGGGCGGCGTTGTTGGGCCACACCAACTTCGGTGAGGACGACGACTTCTTCCTGGCTGGTGGCCACTCCCTGCTCGCGGTTCGGTTGATCACCACGCTCAACCTCCGCTTCGGCAGCACGCTCGAACTCGCCGACCTCTTCGAGCACGGGACCCTCCGCGAACTGGCCGAACTGCTCGCCGCGGGCGACTCGACGCCACCACTCCCGCCGCCCGACCAGCGTGTTCCCCAGCTGAAGCCCGCCCGACGCAGGCGGGTGCGGCGATGATCGACACCAGTGCGGATCAACTGAGGCTCTGGTTGGACCGGGTTCCGCGCCAAGACGACCACCGGGTGCCCACCTTCCTGTTCGCGTTCGCGGGCGGCGGCGCCTCGTCCTGGCGCGGCTACGTGAGGGCCGACCCGCCGGACCTCGCTCTGTGCCCGGTGGCGCTGCCCGGGCGGGAGCGGCGGGCGGCCGAACCACAACCGCGGCGCTTGGACGATCTCGCCCGCTCCCTCGGCGAGACCATCCTCCCGCTCCTCGGCGGTCCGTTCGTCTTCTTCGGACACAGCTTCGGAGCGATCCTCGCGACCGCGGTGGCGCGCCACCTGCACGGGCGGCACGGGCTCTCACCCGCCCTGCTGGTCGCGGCCTGCGCACGCCCCGTGCATCGGCGCGTCAAGTACGGCGACCCGATCTCCGGCCTGTCCGATGAGGAGTTCCTGGACGCCCTGGGCAGGCGCACCGGGGTCGCACCGCTGGCGGAGTTCCGCGACCGACCGGAAGCCATGTCCGCTTTCCTGCCCCCGCTCCGGACCGACCTCGCGCTGATGGAGGCATCGGCGACGCCGCCGGCTTCGCCCGTCGCCGACGCGGTCCTGTCGGTCGGCGGGACCGACGACCCCGACATCAGTCCCGAGGACGTCCGCTCGTGGGGGGCGTACTCCCGCGGCCCACACCGCCACCACATGGTTCCCGGCGGTCACTTCACCATCTTCGACCGGGTGGATCCGGTGCTCGGCCTCGTCTCGCAGGCGTGCGGCGAAGTCCTCGGAAACGACGGAAAGGAAGCATGACGGTGTTCGATGACATCGAGGTCAAGGTCGTCGTCAACGACGAGGAGCAGTACTCGATCTGGCCCGCGGAGCGAACCAACCCCGCAGGCTGGCACGACGCGGGAGTGCGCGGCTCGAAGGAGAGCTGCCTGGACCACATCGAGACCGTGTGGACCGACATGCGACCGGCGAGCCTGCGCCGCGCGATGGACGGGGGGAGCTCGCGATGATCAGCTACTGCCGGGCCTACCCGGTGGACCAGGTCGCCCGGTTCGCGGCCGCGGCCGCCGTGCTGGCCGAACTGGATGCCGCCGACTTCGTCTACCTGTCCGCCGACTTGACGCTGCGGCGCGACGCGGTCGGGCAGGACGGCGCGGTCCTGGTCTCCGCTGACACGCCCGGTTGGGCCGCCTTCTGCCGCGAAGAGCTCACCTTCGTGGTCCCGGACTTCGCGGAGGACGCCGGTGCTGCTGACTGACACGCGCCCCCCTGCCACAGCCGCGACAGTCGTCGAGCAGCTGGAGCGGTTGGCCAGGAACGTCCCCTTCGGTTCGGCGTACCGCTCCGCGGAGGATGGCACATCGCTGACCTACCGCCAACTGCACGAACAGGCGTCCGCGGTAGCGGGCGGCCTGTCCGCGCTGGTGGGACGCGGCGACCGGGTCGCCGTCGCGCTGCCGACGAGTCCCGCAGGCACCGCGGTGCTCTTCGGCGTCTGGATGCGCGCCGCGACCGCCGTGGTGCTGCCGGTTCCGACCGGCGCGGGCGCGTCCGCCTGGAACGACACCGCGCTGCGCGTGGTGCTCGACTCCGGCGCCCGCGTCGTGGTGGTGCCCGACGGGCACGCCGTCGCGGAGCTGACCGCGTTCCTCGCCGCAGGCGGCGCAGAGGTCGATGTCGTGTGCACGGACCTGCTGGCCGGTGCGCCGGTGGCCGTGGAGCTGCCCGATCCCGAGGACCTCGCGGTGTTGCAGTACACGTCGGGCTCGACGTCCGCCCCGCGCGGGGTGATGATCTCCCACCGCAACATCAGGGCGAACGTGGACAGCATCGCCACCGAGATGCGCCATCGCGCGGGCCCGGGCTCCGGGCCGTCCGCCCTGGTCGGGTGGTTGCCCCTGTCCCACGACATGGGACTGGTCGGCGTCGTCTCCTGCCTGTGGAGCCAGTCGCCCGGCATCCTCATGAACCCCAGCACGTTCGTCATGAACCCGCTGCGGTGGCTTCGGGCGATCAGCGAGCACCGCGCGACCGGCACCGCGGCGCCGAACTTCGCCTATCAGCTGTGCGTGGACCGGGCACGCAGGCAGAGCATCGATGACCTGGACCTGAGTTCGCTGACCTTCGCGGTCACCGGCGCCGAGATGCCCCGGCGATCGACCATCGACGAGTTCTGCGCGACCTTCGGACCCCGCGGGTTCGACCGGCGGGCTTTCGTCCCGTCCTACGGCTTGGCCGAGGCGACTCTGCTGGTCTCCGGCAGGCACGGCGACGACGGAGCCGCGGTGAGGGTCTTCGCCCGGGACAGCCTGGTCGTCGGTCACCGAGCCCGCGAGGCACGTCCTGGCGAGAACGGAGTCGAGGTGGTCTCCAGCGGTGCGCCGGTCAGCGGCGTCACCGTCACCATCCGCGACGATCGGGGTGCGAGCGGCGCCGACGGCGTGGTCGGTGAGATCGTCGTGAGCGGGCCAGGTGTGAGCCGCGGCTACTGGGGCGCCGCCGATCCGGCCGCTGACGGGTTCTCCGAGTCCGGTGGGCTGCACTCGTTCGTGACCTCCGACTACGGGACCGTCATCGGCGGCGAGGTCTACGTCCTGGGCCGCCGCGATGACGTGATCGTGCTGGACGGGCGCAACCTGTTCCCCGAGGACGTCGAGCGGGTTGTCGCGGCGCCGATTCCCGGGGTCCGGATGGCCAGGGTCGCCGCGCTGCCGGACCCCGGGGGCGCGGGTGTCGTCATCGTGGCCGAGTGCGTGCGCGACGCGCAGGCGCGGCCGTCCACGGAGGTGGGGCGGGACGAGGTGGTCGCGGTGGTCCGCAACCGGGTCTCCGGTGAGTTCGGGGTGCGCACCACCGCGGTGGCACTGGTCCGGCTCGGACAGCTGCCGCTCACCCGCAGCGGGAAGGTGCGGCGCAAGGAGTGCGCCCGGCTGTGGGCGCACGACGAGTTGAAGGGGTGGGCGTGAACGCGCGACCCGCCTCGGCGGCGCTGTCCCCGTCCAAGGAGGCAGCGCGGTGGTTCATCGACCGGTTCACCGCCAGCACGGCGGGCCACACCGGGCGGACCTGCCGCTGGGTCGGTGTCGAGTTGGAGTACCCGGTGGTGGACGAGGAGGGACGGGCGTGCCCCCCGGACGCGCTGACAGCTGTGTTCGGCGAGCTCGCATCCGACGGGTGGACGTCGTCGACCGATGAGCTCGGCCGCGTCATCGGCGCTCGTCGCGCGGCGGAGACCGTCGATGGCCAGCCCCGCTGGCACGGGATCACCACCGACATGGGCGCCGCCACGCTGGAGATCCAGCTCGCCCCCGAGCCGACTGTGCATCGTGCGGCCGCCGCGGTCGGGGAACTGCACCGGCAACTGCGGCCCCTCTTGGCGGCCCGGGGGCTTCGCATGCTCGGATACGGGGTGCAGCCGGTCGAGCCGATCGCGACGGTGCCGACGACGCCCAAGGAGCGTTATGCCCTGGTGCTGCGCGCTTCGGCCGTCGACGCCGACGGCGGCCGGGCGGCCCGGCGCATCTCGATGTCCGCGTCCTCTCAGGTGCACGTCGACGTGACCGGTGAGGACGCGGCGCGGTTGCTGACGCTGCTCAACGCCACGGCGGGTCTGCGCATCGCACTCATGGCGAACTCCCCGCACGCGGAGGGCCTCCGCGGTTCTGGCCGGGCCCGCCGCGAGCTCTTCTGGGACGAGTCGTTCCCGGACCGGCCGGAGCGTGTCGGCGTGGTCGGCCCGTTCCCGGACCTCGACGCCTACGCGCGCCACATCGTCGGGACCACGGGGTTCGGCGTCCAGCGGGATGGTCGCTTCGCCCTGCTGGAACCCACGGGCAACGGCGTCGGGGTGCTGCTGGACCGGGGCGCCGCGGTGGCCGCCCGAGACGCCGATGGCGGGCTCCACCACGTTGAGCTGCGTCCGGAGGACGTCTGCGAGCAGTACGGCACCAGCTGGTTCGCGACCCGGCTGAACCCGTTCACCGGAACCGTCGAGGACCGGGTCGCTTGTCAGCAACCACCAGAGGACCAACTGGTCAATGCCGCGCTGGTGCTGGGTCTCGCGGAGGCGGCGCGGTCGCCGAGGGCCTACGCGCTGCTGGGGCGGCGCCTCTTCCCGTCGTGGCGCGCGCTGCGCGCGAAGGCTTGTGTCGAGGGGTTCGGAGCCTCGGCCACCGTCGCCAGCGAGGTGCGCGTCCTCCTCGACCTCGCCGCCGAGGGGCTGGAGGAGCGCGGCCACGGCGAGGAGGTCTATCTCGCGGCGCTGTATGACCGCCTGTCCGCCCGGCAGAGCCCGGCGGACCGGATCGTCGCACTGCCGAGCGCCGAGCGGCGTCGCTGGATCTTGCAGAACCTGGCGCTGTGAGCTTCCCTACCGGCGCTGGACGTGCACCGGCAGGCTCGTCACGCCGTTGATGAAGTTGGACGCCAGGTGCCGCACCGGCCCGCCGGGCGTCACGCCCCGCACCTTCGCCCTGAACTCCTCGATGAAGATCCGCAGCCCGACTCGTGCCAAGTGGGCGCCCATGCAGTAGTGCGGACCGAATCCGAACGACAGGGACGGGCGCGCTGAGGAGCGTGGCGCGAACACGAAAGGGTCCTCGTAGACCTCCTCGTCGCGGTTCGCCGATCCCGTCCAGACGCAGACGAAATCACCCGCGCGCACCTGCCTGCCCCCCAACTCGACCGGCTTCGCCGCGCGCCGCAGCACGTGGTTGGTCGGCGACGCCCAACGCAGGGACTCCGCGACGAAGGGGGCGACGTCCTCTGCCCCGGACAGCAGGTCGAGCAGTTCCGGTCGTTCGCTGAGCAGCCACACGAGGTGGTTGACGACGTGCGGTGTGGTTATCCCCGCGCCCATCGCGAAGGTGTAGGCGTTCAGCATCACCTCGTCGTCGGTCAAGCGGTTCCCCCCGTGTTCGGCGCCGACGAGCGCGCTTACCAGGTCCTCGCCCGGCTTCTTGCGCCGGAACCGCGCCAGCGAACCGAACAGCGACAGCAGTTCCAAGTGCGCCCTGGCCGTGTTGTTCTCGCTGCTGTCATCGGAAAGGAACCGATCCGCTGGGGCGATGCTCACCATGATCCAGTGGGAGACCTCGGCCCACAGCTTCTCCGGAACCCCGATCAGATCGCCGACGACGACCATCGGCAGCGTCCGCGTCGCCACCGCGAAGTCGACCGTGCCATCGAGGGTGGAGTCGAGCACGGCCGCCACCCGAGGACGCACCAGCGCGGCCCGTGAGGCCGCCACGCCCGCGCTCATGAGCGGCGAGGCGATGCGGCGCAACACCGAGTGCCGTTCGCCGCCGCACAGGTTGATGGCGCTGCCGCGACCGATGTCGCCGTGGATCGACTGCAGCATGTTGCCGTGTTCGGGGGTGAAGGTCGTCTCGTCGGTGAGGACCTTCACCGCGTCCGCGTAGCGCACGACCGACCAGTAGGGAGTGCCGTCCGCCGTGTGGTGGCCCGTCACCGGGTCGTGGTTGCGCAGCCAGCGCCAGACCGTGTGGGGGTGACCCCTGGTGTAGAGCGACAGCGAAGCCGGGTCCTCGTCGTGGCGCTGCTCGCCTGACACCGCCATCCTCATGAGCGGCCCACCGACAGCAGCCACTCGTCGTGAGTGGTCGCCACTCCGTGCTGCACGTCCAAGAGCTGCTCGCGCAGCCGTGCCGCCGTCTCGTGCCCGCGCAGGTGCAGCCGCAGTCCCGACTCGTCGCCCACCAGCGCGACCGGGGCCACCACGGCCGCGGTGCCGGTGCCGAACACCTCGATGTCCTCGCCGCGCTCGATGGCCGCCAGCAAGCCGTCGATCGGGATCGCCTCCTCGCGCACCTGGAGATCGCCCGCGTCCTCGACCAGGCGCATCACGCTGTCCCGGGTGACGCCCGCCAGGATGGTGTCCGACAGCGGTGGCGTGAGAAGCTGCTCGCCCCGCCGGACGAACACGTTCATCGCCGTGAACTCCTCCACGGTGCCCCGGGTCGCCGCGTCCAGCCACAGCGGCTGGTGGAATCCGCGTTCCAGCAAGCGCTCGGAGACTGCGAAGCTCGCGGCGTAGTTGCCCGCGGCCTTCACGTTCCCAGTCCCTCCGGCTCCCGCGCGGGAGTAGCCGCGTTCGACCCAGACGTTGATCGGTTCGGTGAACAGCGCGTCGGATGGCGTGGCCAGCACCGTGTAGCAGAACTCGGTCGCGGGCCGCACGGTCAGGTCCTCGGTCGTGCCGACCATCGTCGGTCGCAGGTAGAGCGACTGGCCTCGGCGGCCGGGAACGTACTCGTCGAGCGCGGCGACCAGGTCCACCACGGTGCTGACGAACACCTCCGGAGGCAGCTCCGGCATGCCCAGGCGTCGAGCACTGCGGGCGAAGCGGCGCGCGTGGTCGTGCGGCCGGAACAGGAACGAGCCGCTTTCCGGGGAGCGTTCGCCGAGATCGCGATAGGCCTTCATCCCCTCGAACACACTCTGCCCGTACTGCAGGGCTTTCGCGCCTATCGAGGACGCCACCGGCCCGAGTTCGCACAGGACCGGGTCTTCCCAGCGGCCGCGCCGGTACCAGGCGGTGACGACCAGCGGGGCGAAGATCGTGCCGAACCCCAGCGATTCGGGCAGGACGTCCTGCAGGACCGCACCGCGCGATCGCCGCGCCGGTTCACTGGACATGACTCCGCCTCCGCGCGTCGGGTACCGATCATCCGGACGCTAACACCGCGGGGTCGGAGAAAGTACGTGCATTCGCCTCATGTGAAGCGCCTTGACCTCCATTCCTGCTTCTGTTGTCCTTCACTGGGTTCGCATCATGGCAGAGGTGATCGGAGTCGCAGCCGGTGACATCGTCCCCGGCTTGTCGTTCCTGCTGGATCTCGGTGTCGATTCGCTGTCGCCGGGCCCGCCTGGCACGCCACCTCGAACACGGGCACCAGGCGGCGCCCGCCCAGGAGCCCACCCACCACAGACCCGGAGCAGGCCATGAGCACGACCGAGGTCGTCGTCACCGGAATCGGGGCGACCACACCGCTGGGCGGCGACGTGCCGTCCACGTGGGACGGCATGATCGCCGGACGCAGCGGGATCACCGCCAACGCGGACTGGGCGGTGCAGCACGACCTGCCTTCCCGCCTGGTCGCGCCGCTCGCCGTGGAACCGTCGGAAGTCCTGCCCAGGGTCCTGCTGCGCAAGATGGACCGCTGCGAGCAGGTCGCGCTGATCGCGGCGCGCCAAGCGTGGGCGGACGCCGGGTTCCCCCGGCCGTCCGACGAGCACCACCCCGTGGACCCGGACCGGCTCGGTGTCGTCATAGGCTCCGGGATGGGCGGACCCGTGTCCCTGCTGGCCCAGTACGACCTGCTCCGGCAGGGAGGGGCGCGCAAGGTGTCGCCCCTGGCCGTCCCGATGCTCATGCCCAACGGTCCGGCCGCGTACGTGGGCATCGAGCTGCGGGCGCGGGCGGGCGTGCACTCGCCCGCGTCGGCTTGCGCTTCGGGGGCCGAGAGCCTGGCCCACGCGTGGCGGATGATCCGCTCCGGTGTCGCCGACGTCGTCGTCGCGGGCGGGGCCGAGGCGTGCATCGCCCCCCTGACCGTCGCCGGGTTCGCGCAGATGCGCACGCTGTCGCAGCGCAACGACGATCCCGACCGGGCGTCCCGCCCGTTCGACGTCGACCGGGACGGGTTCGTGATCGGTGAGGGCGCGGGGGTTCTCGTCCTGGAAAGCGCCGAGCACGCCAGGGCACGCGGCGCCGCGGTGTACGGCAGGCTCGCCGGCGCCGGGATCACCTCCGACGGCTACCACATCACCGGTCTGCGGCCGGATGGCGCCGGCCAGGTCAACGCGATGCGCACGGCCATCCGCTCAGCGGGCCTCGTCCCGTCCGACATCGGTCATGTGAACGCGCACGCGACGTCCACAGTGGTCGGTGACATCAGCGAGGCGGCTTCCATCCGTGCGGCGGTGGGGGACCACCCCGTGCTGACCGCGCCCAAGGGTTCGCTGGGGCACCTGGTCGGCGGCGCGGGCTCGGTGGAAGGCATCATCACCCTGTTGTCGGTCTACCACGGGGTGGTCCCGGCCACCCGCAACCTGGACAACCAGGACCCGAGGGTGGAGCTGGACGTCGCGACCGGGGAACCGCGCAAGATCAGGCTGGATGCGGCCATGACCGACTCCTTCGGTTTCGGCGGGCACAACGTCGCCCTCGTCTTCACCGCCGCTTGAGCCGGTGCACCAGCGCCGCGGCCTGCGCCCGGGTGGAGACGCCCAGCTTGGCGAGGATGCGCGAGACGTGCACACCTGCCGTGCGCGGCGTTATGCCCAGCTGTTCGGCGATCTCCGGGTTGCTGTGGCCGGACGAGACCAGCCCCAGCACCTCGTGTTCGCGCCCGGTCAGCCGGAAGCGCTCCAACCCCCGGCCTGCCTCGTCCGCCTGCCCGTCCACCACCGCGGCCGGGGATGGCGGAGCGGGATGCACGGCGGGGACTCCGGGAAGCCGGGCCCGGCGCGCGCGGGCGGCGATCGCCTCGGCGAGGTGGAGGGCTCCTATGCGCTCGGCGAGCGTGTGGGCGCGCACCAGCGCCTCCCGCGCCCTGCTGCGCCGCCGGGGTCGTTGCAGCAGGCATGCCTCCGCTTCGCGCCACCAAGCGTACGCCGCTTCGTAAGGCCGCCGCAGCGAGTTCCACCGGTCGCCGAGCGCGGCCCATCCGTCCGGGTCCGCGGCGTCCAACCGCCCCAGTTCCGCGTCGGCGGTGGCCAGCAGCTCGGTCCAGGGACTGTCGACAGCGGTCGACCGCCATGGGGCCAGCAACTCCTTGACGACCTTCGCCTCACGCATCCGCACTTCGCGCTCGGCGGAGTTCGCCGCGGCGGCACCGTCGGCAGCGGCTCTGGCCAGCAGGACCAAGGCGCCGAGCGCGAAAGCGGGCGGCAGGTCCACCTTGCTGAGCAGACCACGCAGCGCGCTGATCGCCTCCGCTGCTCCAGGACCGTCGAGCCCCGTCTGGATCGCCAGGTCGGTGCGGACGAGCAAGGCCTGCGGCCCCAGGTGGAACGACCCGCTCGCGGCGATCGCCGACTCGGCGTCGCGCAGCCGGCGCCCAGCGCCGTCGAGGTCGCCGCGGCGCAACTGCAGCAGTGCGCCGGCGAGCCGGACCATCGCCTGTTGTCGCGGCGTCGCCCGCGTTTCCGCCGGGGCTTGCTCGACCAGCCGAGCCGCGTCGTCCAGCCGACCGCTGAAGGTCAGTGCGAGCACTCGGAGCGCCACGTCGTTGAGGCCGACGCGGGACAGCCACCGCCCGGGTTCGTCGTGCCTGCCCGACTGCTCCCACAGGTCGACCGCGGCGGCGTAGTCACCCTCGTGCACCAGCGCGATGGCGAACGCCGTGCGCGCTTCGGCCTGGTCGACCAGGTCCCCGACCTGCGACAAGCGCCGCACCGCGTCGCGGATGAGCTCGCCACCGGATCGGGGCACGCCGAAGATGGCCTGGGCGAGGCCGATGGTGAGCTGCGCTTTGGCGAGCGCGCGGTCATCGCCGTTGTGCCGGGCCAACTCGGCCGCCCGGCCCGCCGTCGACACCGCGGCGTCCAAGTCGCCGTCCAAGACCAGCGCCGCGTGGGCTTGGCCCGCCAAGACCTGCGCCCACACCGGCGACCGCGTGCCGACCAGCGCCCGCACCCGTTCGTGCTCGGTTCGAGCGGTCCGCCGGTCCCGGCAGGCGAGCGCGAGCGCGGCGCACCGCTCGTGCACGGCGGCCCGGCCAGGTGCGTCCGATGGATCGAGGAGTCCGGCCACCACCTGCAGGTGCCCCAGGGCCCGCGCGTACTGGCTGCGGGCCGCGGCGGAGTCGGCCGCCAGCCGGTGCGCGGCCAACCGGTGCTCCAGCGCCCCATCGGGTTCCTGGAGCGATGCTCGTCCCCTGGTCGCGGACGCGGAACCGAGGAGGTCGAGCACCCGCTCCGCGTACAGCGACATCTCATCCACCGCGCCGAGGTCGCGTGCCTCCGCCGCGGCGGCGAGCCACAGCGGCACCGCACTGCTGGGGTCACCCCCCAGTTGACAGTGCAGTGCCTGCTCGGCCACAGCCGCGTCAGACCGCCCTGCGAGTACGGATGCGATCGAGCGGTGCAGGTACACCCGCTCGGCTCCGAGCATGCCGTCGTAGAGGGCGTCTCCTACTGCTGGGTGGCGAAACTCGTACTGGTCGCCGCGCTCCACGAGCACGCCCCGGTCGATGGCCTCGCGCAGTGGGGGCAGCAGGTCGACCAGCTGCCGCCCGGTCAGTTCCGCCAGCACGTCCACCGCGCACGCGCGCTTCAGCGCGGCCAGCGTCTCCACGAGCAGCCGGGCGTCCGGCGTGAGCCCGCTGACCAGTGCACTCGCCAGCTGGGCTAAACCGGGGGAGGACTCGACGCCGGCCTCGACCAGCAGGCCCAGCAGCAGCGGATTGCCCCTCGCCGCGCGGTGCAGCCGCATCACCTGGTCTGCGGACGCCGCGCCCGGCCGGGCGGCGGCGACGACAGCCTCGGATTCGTCGGGGGTCAGCGCGGGCAGCTCGTGCCACCAGCGGCAGCCGGGGCGCAGCTCCGCGAGCCAGGATTCGAAGCGGGCCGCGTCGTGGCCGGACAGTTCACCGGTCCTGCAGGTCAGCACCAGCATCATTCCCGGTCCCGCGCGGTTCTGCAGGTAGCCGATGAAGTCGCGGGTCGACGTGTCGGCCAAGTGCACGTCCTCGATCACCACCACCAGCGGTCCGGCCGCCGCGAGCTTGAGCATCACCAGCACGAGCGCGTCGCAGAACCAGCCCTCCTGCTCGACGGAGTCCGGCGCGGCGTGGATTCCGCTCCCCGAGCGGGCCCACCCGCTGTTGTCCGCGGCCGCGGCGGGCGAACCCACGAGCGCCGTCCGCAGGGGAGACCACGCCTCGGGAGCGACCGTGCGGGTCTGCTCGGCGTACTCGTGGCACAGCTGGCTGACGAGATCGCGCACGGCTGCCAGGGACGGTGCCCCGTCGTTGACCGACCGGCACCGTCCCTGGAGCCACACGACGTCGTCATCAGGACCAGCGGTCGCACGGTCGCGCAGTTCGGCGACCAAGCGCGACTTGCCGATCCCGCGCTCTCCGACGAGCATCACACACGCTGAATCAGCGCGCCGCAGATCCTGCGCCATCGCGCTGAGCGCCACCAGCTCCTCCGCCCGCCCGACGAACGGGTATCCCGTGGAATGGCCGAACGCGTTCGGCATCAGCATCTTCTGCGGCACCAACCTCAGGGGAGCGCATCGGGTGGAGCACTGCTGCCGCGTTCGCGCCCGCAGTGCGGTGCGCGGCGACGTGACCTTGCTACCCAGTGGTCGATCGCACTGTCAAGCGAAGCTCTCCACGCGCATCGTTCACCCGCGGGCTCCGCATAGCTGATGGTTGTACACCCGCTTTCCCTACTGGGAAAGAGGGTCGAGGGGAACAGACATGCGTCGCCTCCGCGTCGGGTTGTCGCCACACCTCGGGTCTTCGCGCGCGCTGACCGCGAGCGCAGCATGGAGGAGCGCTGCCGACCACGAGGGGGTGCCGTGCTCGTCGCCGAACTCGACCGCTCGAGTTTCCGAGCCGACTTCTCGGCTTCCCAACCCGGGATCTACCGCGCCCTGCTCGGCGACCCGGCATCCTTCCTGCGCGAGGACGACGTGGCCGACCTCGTCCGCCACCACCTGCTCGAAGCGGCCCGTGTGCGCGTGCTCCGGGCGGGAGCCTCGATACCGGTGAACTCCTACAGCGCGACGCGGACACATGGCGGGTACAGCTACCCGGCGCCGAGGCCAGACCTGCTGTCAACCATCCTGGCCGGCGGGGCGACCGTCGTCATCAACGGCGTCGACGAAGTGCACCAACCGTGCGCGGGTGCCGCCCGCGACCTGGAGGCGGCCGTCGACTGCCGTGTGCGGGTCAACGCCTACGCGTCATTCTCCGGCCTTCCGGGCTTCGAGCTGCACTGGGACGACCACGACGTCCTGGTCACCCAGGTCCGGGGCACCAAGCAGTGGACCTACGCGCCACCATCGGTCCCGCACCCGCTGCCCGGTGCCCCCGGCGCCCACGACGAGCCCGCGCCCGACGCTCTGCGCAGCACCGAACTGGTCCCTGGCGACGTTCTCTACCTCCCGCGCGGTTGGTGGCACCGGGCCAGCGCGACCGCGGGCTCCTCTCTGCACCTGACGTGGTCGCTGTCGAGGCCGACGGCCGTCGACCTGATCGCGTGGCTCGCCACCGAGGCCGTCCACCACCCGTCGGCCCGCGCCGACTTGCCGGTCGGCGTCGACGCCGACGCCGTCGCCGTCGCGAAAGCGGCTATCGCCGCCGTTGTCGACACGCCGGATCTCCTCGGGCGGTTTCGCCGGTACCTGGCGGGCCAGGGGTGGGACCGGTCCACAGCAGTGCTTCCGTGGACCTCAGAGCCGAACGCGGACACGTGATCTGGTCGTCCTCACCGGCGTCGAGTCGTGTTCATCGCGTGATAGCGCAGGCCGAGCTGGAAGCGGTCCGCACAGTCGAACTCCACCATGAGGGCGCTGAGCTTGCGGTAGAAGGTGCGTGGCGAGATGCCCAGCTTGGCGGCGATCACGCCGTCGGGAAGTCCAGCGGCCACCAGCCCCAGCAGCTCCTGCTGCACCGCCTCCGCCGGACCCGCGGTGCGCGCCGACCGCCACAACGCGGTGAACACCTCGCTGAGGGCCGCGTGCAGCGGACCCGACCGCACCGCGGCGATGGACGGCACATCGGGGTGGTGGAACACCGCGCCGTCGTCGGGCAGGACGAACACGGCGACATCCGACAGGATCGCTTTCATGGGAACGACATCGGCTATCCGGGCCCGCAGGCCCGCGGCCAGCAGCGGTTCGACCTCATCGCGCCATCGCCGCTCGTTCAGCCCTTCGCGGGCGTACACCACATCGATCGCCGTCCCGGCCCGCAACTGGGCCAACATCCCCGCCACGCGCAGCCGGTCGTACTCCTCGTCGTAGGGGGGCCGGTCCAGGATGCGCACGTACGGTGAACTCCGCCCCGGTGTCGCCGAGAGGAGCGCGAGCATCCGCCGGGGGGTCAACTCCTCCAGCCGGTGCGGTGATTCGGGGACGGCGCCGAGGTAGGCGTCGATGACGGTCTGGGCTGCTGTCTCGGCTCTTCGCCGCCAGTTCGGTCGGTTCACCGCAGCCATCCGCGCCTGACGGCTTCCGCGGCCAGTTGGTAGCGGGTGCCCACCCCGGCGCGCACCATCAGGTGCTCCAGACGGCGGTAGAGTGTCCTCCTGCTGAACGCGAGCCGGGCGCAGATCTCCGCGTCGGTCAAGCCTTGGTCGACCAAGGCCAACAGAGCCAGCTCCGAGGCAGGGAGCGTTGTCGGCGTGCCGGAGACGGGCTCCGACCCGCTCCAGAGCGCCTCGAACAACGCGCGCACGGCGCGGTTCGCCGGGCCGTCTCCGAGGGCGGTGAACCCCCACCCGTCGCCGACCAGCACGAGCGCCCCGTCCACGATCCACACCTTCGCCGCCGCCGTCGCGCTGGTGCGCACCGGAATCCCCGAGCGCACCAGGCCGGCCAAGTCGTCGAGACGTGAGGGCGCTGAACCGGGGGAGAGCACGATCCGCATCGCCCACCGCGTGTGCCCGTCGAGATCCCGTTCCACGCCCAGGTAGGGCTCGGTGTCGATCACGTCCACGCGGCGGGCCGCCGCCAGGGCTCGCCCCAGGGCCCGCTCGGCTTCGTGCGGATCCAACACCGGCCTGCTGGGCGCGGAACCCGGGTCCGGCGGGCGCACGGTCCGCCTCTGTCCCTGTTGGACGAGCCGGTGCACCGCGGCACGGGGGTCGGAGGGTGTCACCCAGTTGTCGGCGTTGACCGCCAGACCCAACCCGACCAGGTCGGCCACCGCCGCACTGTCCAAGACCCCGGCCGGGGCGCCGCGTAGCAGCAGCAGTCGCGAGTAGAGCGCCGCGGCCTCGCCGGGCACGCCCAGCAGGGTCAACGCCCCTTCCACCGAGTCTGATCCGCTCACAGTCGTCCTTGTTCGCGGGCCCAGCAGGCCAACTCGAAGCGGGTGCCCACCCCCGCCTGGTCCATGAGCGTGCGGACCCGCCGCGTGTAGGTGCGGTAGGACACCCCCGTCGCGGCGGCCGCCCGCTCATCGCCCACGCCGAACGCGAGTGCCACCAGCACCGGGTCCGATGTCACCACGCCGGTCATGCGTAGGTGCTCGTGCAGCGCGGCGAGGGCGGTGAGCACGACCGGGGTGACCACCCTGATCACCCGCCACTCGTCCGCGGAGCCGATGCCGACCCACGCCGCTTCCTCGCCCGCCAGGACCAGCCGCACACCGGGCTGCGCGGTGAGCCGCGCGGCCGCGCCCGCGCGCACGAGCGCGGCGTACCCGGGGTCGTCCGCGGCGTCGAGGCCCCCACGCAGCACCACGTCCACCGAACCACCCGCCGCCGCGAACGCGCTCAGGTCGTCCGCCCGCTGCCCCCACCCCGGTGAACCTGCGTCGTCGACCGCGCGCACGGGCAATCCCCGCTCGCGGACCAGGCGAATCGCCTCGACGCGGGCCCTGCGCGGGTCCGTCGTGCCCTGGGCCTCGCCAAGACTTGTCCGGTAGGCCTCCGCCACCACCGCCGCAGCCCGCATCAGCTCCCCGGGCCCGGGAGCGCGGTCACTCGCTGCGATCATTCCACCACTGTCGCCGAGCGGATGTGGCCTCCGCAACAACGGTCACACCGGACAGATCGGGTTCAGCGCCCGCGCGGGCCGAGACCAGCGCGATCACCTGCTCAGATGTCGCCTGCCCGCGCCGGGAGGAACCCGAAGTCGCATAGATCCTCGATCCCCGTGCATTGCCGCGGACCCGGTTCACCTTCCTGCTGCGGCCCCGGACGACTCGCGCGACCGCTCGGCGGCCGTCGCGATGGGAGCGCTTTCGCGAGGTACCACCTCGCCGGCGACCAGCAGGCCGTCGAGAGTCGGATCGCGCAGCCGCTCGGCCAGTCCCGCCACGATGGCGTCGAGGGGCTGACGAACACTCGTCAGGGCAGGTTGCTGCGCCGCGGCCAGCGCGGAATCGTCGAACCCGGTGACGGCCAGATCCGGTCCCACCCGCAGACCCGCTGCCGACGCGGCCCGCGCCGCCCCGACTGCCAGCGTGTCGGTGGCCCCCACCACGGCGGTGGGGGCGGAGTCGCCCACCAGCGCTCGGCGGAGGGAGACCTCGGCGGCGGCCGGGTCGTCGGCCGCCGCTTCGACCACGAGGGGCGGTGCCAGGCCGAGGTCGCGGCAGGCGGTGGCGCAGCCGCGCCCGCGGTCCTTCGCCGCGCCCGAGGAACCCGTCCAGTCGAGGAACGCGATGCGCTCGTGTCCCAGGCCGTGCAGACCGAGCACCACCTCCGCGATCGCGCCAGCGCCGTCGAGGTCGACCCACGGCCCCGATTGCGCGCTGCCCGACCACGTCCGGCCGAAGGAGGCGAAGGGCACCCCGCGCCCGTGCAGCCACCGCTGCCGCTCGTCGTCGTCGACCACGTCCGCCAGCACGAAGCCGTCGACTGCCCGTTGGGCGAGCAGGTCAGCGCAAACCGACAGTTCGTCCTCCCTGCTCGCGGTGAACAGCAGCACGTGCGATCCGCGGTCCGCCAGAGCCACGCAGAGCGCGGTGAGGAACGAGGTCATGAACTCCGACCGTCCGTTCCGCACGCAGAAACCGATCTGCCCCGCTTGGCCTCGCACCATCGTCCGCGCGCTGCGGTCGGGCTGATAGCCGAGTCCGGTGATCGCCGCGCGGACCTTGGCCAACGTGCTCTCCGCCAAGCGCTCGGGGAAGTTCACCGCGTTCGACACGGTCTGCCGGGACACCCCGCAGGCGGTGGCGACCTCCTCGATGGTGACGCGGCCCGTGCGCTTCACCATCCCTCCACCATGAGAACCGCGGAGAACAGCTTGATGCCCAGCACCGACGTCGGCGCCACACCGGTGAGGTCGCGGACCTTCCGCAGCCGGGTCGCGAGGGTGGCCCGGTGCACGTGCAGCCGGGCCGCGGTCCTCGTGCGGTCGAGGTCGCAGCCGTAGAACACGCGCAGCGTCGCGACCAGCGACTCGTCGGCCAACACCGGGGCGACGTGGTCCCTCAGCCGTGCCACCGTGCCCGGCGAGCCGCGCAGCGCCTCGTCGACGAGCGAGTCCGAAGCGCCGATCAGGGGCGGGGTCAGACCGAGGCGCACGCGCGCACGCGTGGCCGCCACGCTCAGCGCCTCGGGGATGCGCGCGGCCGACACCGCGTGCGCGCAGCCCGCGACGGGCTCGCACAGACCCTGCCGCGACGCGAAGTCGACCAGCTCCATGAGAGCCCGCTCGGCGGTGGCGCGCTCCACGGGTCCTCGACGCCTCATGGGGTACAGCAGGACGAGCGCCCCGTCGTCGTGCACCCGCAGGATGGTGTCGAGGCCGCGCGCCCGCTGGTCCAGCCGCGCGGTCGCGCGCGGACCGAGGCCTGGCTCGATGGCACGCAGATAAGCCAAGAGGTAGCCGCACGGTGCGTCCGCGACCCCCTCGGGCAGCTCTCCGGCGAGCAGCGCCCGGACCGCGGCTTGCCTCCTGCTCGCGTTCACCGCGCGCGTCCAGATCTCGCTCGCGTGGTCGTCGGCGAGCAGCTCGGCGACGACGTCGGCGTCCGCGGCGACCCTGGCGGCCAACCTCCGCGCCTGCGTCCACCCCGCTCCGGCCGCGCGTCCCCAGATCTCGGTCATCAGGACGGTGGCGGCGCGGCGCGACGCCGCGACCACGACGTCGGCGGGCAGGCCCGAGCGCACGCTGGAACGCGCTATCCGCGCGGAGGCCGAGCGCACCATCGGTTCTATCGAGCCCGATTCCGCACGCAGAGCAGCCGCGAGGATCTCCGCGGCCGGAGCCCGCAGCCGTGCCCACGCCGTCGAGTGCCCCGTGTCCGGGGCCGCGCGGTCCAGCACCCGCTCGGTGATGAGGTCGCGGTCGCTCACCAACCCGGCCAAGAGCGCGCCCCTCACCGCTCGACCGCCGTGTCGGCGGTCACCGCGAGCCCGGTGGACAGCAGCAGGACGCCCCGGGTCGAGAGCGGGTCGACGCCGGTGATCTGCGCGATGCGGCCGATGCGGTGCGCGACGGTCTGCCGGTGCACACCGAGGGCTTCGGCGGCCGCGCCGCGGTGGAGGTCGGCGGCGTACACCGCCCGCAGCGTCCGCAGCAGCTCCGGCTGTTCGAGCAACGGGTCCAGCAGCGCTGCCAGCCCTTCGGAAGCGGCCGGATCGGTGGACACAGCGGCATCGACGAGCAGTTGGTGCTCGTCGTACACCGCCGGAGGCAGGCCGTGCGCCAGCCCGCGCAGCCTGCGCGAGCGGGTCACCGCCGATCGGGCCTCGCCGAGTGGTCCTGTGACCGTGACGACGGCTCCCCTGGGACGGACGCGCAGCCGGGCGAGCAGATCCCGCGCCTGCTCCGCGGTCGCGTCCGCGTGCCCCGCCGCCGAGACGATGATCACGAGTTCACCCGCGTCCATGCACCAGAGAGCGCGTGTGTCGTCCATGCCCGGTGCGACCGGCGCCTCCAAGCGCACCGCGGCCACCGCGACATCGCCCTTGGGCAGGCGGACGCCCGCCGCCGAGGTGACGAGCTCGACGTTGTGAGCGTTCAAAACGGCCTTGGCGACGACGGTCAGCGGCGAACCGGAGGGCGCGGCGAACCACGCCGCGGCGTACGCCTCGTTCACGTCGAGGTGCTTGGCCGCCAGCGCGTCCACCGCCGTCGAGACACTGGCGAAGGTGTCCGGGACCGCGCAGTCCCAGGTCGCCGCGATCGCGGAGGCGCACCACCGGTCGGCCGCTTCGACCAGGTCCAGCGGGCTGACCCGGGCCTCGGCAGTGCGCGAGGCGATGAGCCGGATGGTCGAGTCGCACCTCGGCGCCCCGAGCGCCTCCCCCTTGACCACCTCGATCAGGTCGAGCAGGCCCGCGCCCACCAGACGTCGCGGACCGCGGGGGAGCGGGTGGTCGAGCAGTGTCGACAGGACTCCGCGTGTCGCACCGGAAGCGGGGCTGGCGGACATCTGACCTCCCCTGCACGTGGTCGCTCCAGGTTAAGCACCTGTGACGGCACGTGGTCTCACTCCGTGCCGGCGGCAGTGATTCGCCAACTAAGCGCCAGGCGATTACGGGAAGGGGTGGGGGGATGTCGTGAACACTTCCGCCGCGCCCGCCCCGCGGTACCCGAGCGCCGCGGGTACCGCCCGCAGCCTGGGCAGCCCGGTCAGACGGCGGAAGCGGTGTCCGAAGGTCATCGGCAGCATGCCCGGGGCGAGCACCTTCACGCACCGCAACCCCGCCAGAGCGTGCTCCGGGGTCGTCTGGTCCACCACGACGACGTCGACGCCGTGCTCGGCGAGACGACGAACCAGCGACAGCAGGTCCTCGGCCAGGTCCAGGCCACCAATCACCTCCTCCGGCAGGCAGAACGCCTCGGTGAACCCCACCGGCCCGCCCCGGGGGGCCAACAGGAAGTCCAGCCGCGGCCGTGCCGCCGGGTGGGCGTGCAGCAGGGCGTGGTCGGACATGATCCGCACATTCGCGTCGTCGGCCACCAACCGCGCCGCGTGATCGGCCTCCCGGGGCAGCCTGCGGTTCGTGGCGTCGAGGATCGGCCCCAGTTCGCACAGCGCGGCCACCGCCGCCGAGGCGGGCCGCAGGTGCGCCCCCGCGGCGCTCACCGTCGCCGCCCGCCCGTCGGCCCGGGGGTTCTCCGCCACCGCCCACACGGCGGGGACCCGGTTCTCGGTGGTGGCGTCGAAGAGCCGAACGCGGAACCCGCTGGTGTGCGCCAACCGCTCGGCGAGCATCGCGACGTCGCGCTCGCCTGCCGGGTCGACCTCGGGCAGGGCCAGCCCCGCGTGGAAGGCCATGAGGAAGCAATCCCGTTCGACCACCTCCAGCACCCCGTGCACGATGGCCTCGGCGAGCGAGCCGCCGAGCGCGCAGCCGTTGGAGATCTCGTAGAGCGGTCCGTGCCCGACCCCGTAGTAGGCGAGCGCCTCCGGCACGAGCACCGGGGAACCTGTGCCGAAGGAGTGGCCCCACACCCAGCGCAGGGGTCGATCGGGGTCGAAGGTGGGATAGGGGAATCCAGGGCTCACCCGTTCCACCGGGTCGTGCTCGCCGAGCGTGCGGACGTCCACGGCGTGGTCGGCGACTTCCGTGTACGCGGCCGTGACCGCGGTGCGCTTGCCTGCGGGGCGCATGCCCCCGGAGCGCTCCAGCGCCTCCAGCACCGCGGTGGTCGCCGCCGAGTCGTAGTCCAGCGACCGGCCGAATCCGTTCTCCACGCGCTTCTCGTCGGGCAGCCCCAGCGGTGCGGTGGCCAGCGCCAGCGCCGCGCTGCTCGACCGGTCGACCCGGCGAACCACGCCGAAACGCGCATCGACGTAGACGCGCTCCAGCTCGCCCGGGGCGAAGTCACGGCCCCGGTAGCGCGCCGCGGACCGCTTCGGTGTCGGTGAGAGGTGTACGGCGGCCCGTTCCGCCGTGTCCTCGGGGAGGTCTGCGCACACCGGGCAGAGCGGGTCCGCCACGAGGGGGTGCACCACGACGTCCAGATCGGCCACCCCGACGGTCACCACCGCGCCGTCCGCGCGCGCTGCGCCGTCGGCCAGCCTGGTCACGTCGGAGGCCACCAGCTCGCCAATGAGGTGGGCGACCGGACCCGCCAAGCCGGGGGTCGGTTCCCGCGAGGCCATGCCGGCGAGGGCCGCGCCGCCGGGGTCGGACCTGCGCGCCCTCCGCGCCGCGCATTCGGTGCAGCCGGGCCTGCCTTCCCGCTCGAAGGGACCGAACGCCACTCTGGACCACTCCGCGCGCACCACCAGCAGCGGCCGGCCGTCGGTGACCGCCCGTATCCCGCTCAGCCGAGCGCCGGGGCCGCTGTCGAAAGCCGCGACCACCACTTCCGCCTCCCCGTCCAGCTCGGCGCGCAACGCCTCGGCCAGCCGACCGCTGCCCCGCACGTCAACCACGGTGCACCTCCACTGCCAGCAGGTGCGGCACGGCGGCGCGCACGGCGGCGTCATCGGAGAGGCCGCGGACGCGGACGACCCACCCGGCCGCGCGGAGGGCGTGCTCGATGCGGGCTGGAACCCGCGGGTCCACGCGCTCTCCGACAAGGCCGGGAGACAGGGGTGCCGCGTGCTCAGCGCCGGGGTGCTGAGCGCGTGCGACAAGGCGTTCGGCCAGCTCCCGCTCCGCGTGGTGCCTGCTCGCGCCGCTGACCGTGATCCCGTCCGCGCGCAGAGTCGGAGCCCCCAGAGGTTCGCCGAGGTCCCGCCACCCCGGCGGACGGCCGACCAGGTGGCCCAGCTGCCGCAGCAGGTGCGCGGCGTACGGGTCGGTCGGGGTCGTGGGGACGCCGTCCTCGCCCACGGCCAGGTGCGCCGTCCAGCTCAGCAGGCCGCACAGCTTGGCATCGTCGGCGCTGAGCCCGACGGCCGCGCCGAGCGGGACAGCGGGTGCTACCGCGCCCAACAGGGCGGTGACCGCCGCGCGCCGCCGCGCCGACGGCAAGTCCGCGCCCACGGCGGTGGAGAGAGGTCTGGCCGGGGCGGCGACCGCGCTGATGTGCAGGGGGAGTTGGCGGAGCCCGCCCTCGGACGGTCTGCCGATGACGCCGAGGCGGTCGTCGCAGAGCCGGTCCGTGCGCCGGTCGAACTCCGCGAGGTCCAGCGGTTCCGCGGAGCTGGATCGTCCCCGCGCCCGAGGGCACCGGTGCGCCGCGGCCGCCAGGGTGTCTCCGTGGATCCGCAGTGCCACAGGCGCGGACCGGCCCCGACCCGCGAGCCAGGCCCGGTGCTCGGCCACCAGCCGCGCCGCCGCCACAGCCACCGCGTCCGCGGGAGCCCTCCCGGGTCTCAGCTGATCGCCCCACGCGGCGGCCCTGGCGCGGACGGCGGTCCACCGAGGAGCCGGGGAGCCTCCCCCCGGCAGCAACAGCCAGACGGCGTCGCGGCACGAGCGCAGCTCCCCACGCCAGCCATCGCCCACCAGCCGCGCCGACCAGGTTCCCCCACCGGGCGATGGGGTCGCGGGCACCCCTGCCCGTCGTGCCGCGGTGGCCACCCGCTCCGCCAGCCCGCCGGACACCGCCACCGCCCGGCCCGGTGCCCGTGCTGATCCGGAATCGGTCACCAAGCCCGCCTCGGCGACCACGTCCAGCAGCGCCGCCAACGCCGCACGGCGGGGCCCTGCCGTCCGCGCGAGCACGGCTTCGCGGTCCAGCGCGCCGTCCAGCAGGGGCATCAGCGCCGAGAGCCACGCGAACGCGTGGGCACCCGAGACCTCGCGCGCCCCGCGCGCCGTGACGACCAGGGCGCCGCGGTCGGTGCGCACGAATCGCGCCGTGGGATCGATCAGCAGCCCCATGTCGCACCCTTCCTCGATCCGATGGCGAACTCGCCCACCGCGGGCTCCCGCAGCGGGTCGGTGCCGGTCAACTCGGCGAACGCGCGCCGGTCACCTCCGCCGAGCGCGCAGGGAGCCAGGCCCATGGCGGTGGCCACCAGGTAGAGCGTCTGCTGGGCGGCGCCCACGTGGCGCAGGACCAGCGAGTAGGCCAGGTCCGGATAGCGCCAGGCGATCCGGTCGACCCGCGCCGTGCACACGAGCAGCACTTGGGGGCGCGGCGCGCCCATGGCGGTCGCCGCTGCCCGGAGCACACGTCGCTGGGCAGCTCCCTCGGGTGCGACCGCCTCCAGGCCCGGGCCGAACGGGTCGAAGCGGTAGGCGCCGGGGGCCAGGTCCGCCGCGCGGCCGACGACGGGGAAGAACTCCAACTCGTGCAGCGCGCCCCCGGACGGGTACGGCCTGCGGGCCAGGTCGACTCCGTCGACGGCGAACTCCTCGCGGACGCCCACCGCGTGGGACAGCAACGCGATCAGCGCGGCCGCCGTGATCGGGTGGTCGTCGTCGTGCTCGCGCACGGATCTCCGCTGGTTCAGGGCGGTGCTGAGGCCCCATTCGGGTACCGGGGCGGGGACGGGCAGCGGGACCGGCCGCCCCATCGGGGCGCGGCGCAGCGGGGGCGGGGTGGTGGTGGTCGGCGCGCCGAGGTGGCTGCGGGCGTGGAACCACTCCTCGTGCGGGCTCAGCTCGGCCCCGTCGGCCCCGTCGGCCCCGTCGGCGTGGTCGGCCAACCCGGCGCTCACCAGGTCGGCGGTCATCCATGGCGGCGCGTCGCGTCCCGGCGGGTCGACTGGCCGCGTGATGGCCGCGACGAGCGCCGGGTCGTGCAGCCGCAACCGCGCTCGCGCGCGCGGCGATTCGACCACCAGGTCGTCGCCGTCGCGCCGCAGGTGGGCGTGCCGGGAAAGCTGGGCTGACCGCGGAACGGGGGCTCCCCGGTTGTCGTCCGCAGCCGCGGGGTACGGCTCCACCGAGTAAGCGGGTGCCCCGCCGCGACTGACGCGCACCCTCGACCAGCCCTCCCGGTGGAGCTTGGTCACCAGGTGCCGCAGCGCGGTCCGCTCGTCAGCGGCGACCAGGGCGCACAGGTGCGCCTCCGACACGAATCCACCGCCCAGTGCCCGGACCACGGCGTCTTCCCGTCCGCCGAAGGCGGGTAGCTCGATGGCACCTCCCGCACGGGCCAGGCTGCGTGGTCCGGTTTCGGAGGCGACGAGGAACACGCCGTGGATGAGCGCGAACTCCCGCGTCCACCCGCTCACTCCGCGGGCTCCGTCCCTGGCAGGTCGAATGCGCGCTCCACCGCGTCGGCGACCAGGTGGCAGATCAGGAACCGGTCGGCAGGGGCGAGCCCGACCCGGGTGAGGTGCAGGTAGGCGAGGTTCAGGGCGACCCGATAGGCGCTGTACCAGGACTGGCCTTCGACGTGCTCCCGGAAAGCGGGAGTCGCGCCCATCGCGGTGTGGAAGGGGCTGACCGCCAGTCGCTCGGTCGTGCGCTCCAGTCGCAGAGCCCCGGACTCGGCCAGCTCCGCGGCCTCGGCGTGGCTGGGGCCGGTGGCGGTCGCCCAGAGCTCAGCAGCTTCCGCGACGGCTCCGCCCGCCAGCGCTTCAACCCGTTCGGCGAGTGCCTGGGTGGTGGTCTTCGACACCCGTCGCCACTGCGCGCGCAACGACCGCGCCTCGGGAAAGGTGGTGAGGAAGCCCTCGGCGTGCGAGCGGAAGCACAGGTAGGCGTGGCGCAACCCGATGGTGCCGAAGCGCAGGGCGGTGACGACGAGCAGGTCGAAAGCGAGGGCGCGGCGCGCCGTCGCCCCCACGTGCCCCAGCCGGGTGCGCAGGGCGAGGTCGTTGGTCGCGACGAGGTTGGCCCGCACCAGTGCGGCGGGCACGGTGCCGACCGCGGACGAGCGGTCCTCGTGCGGCCGCCGCACCACCCGGTTGTCCGGCGCCCACGGCAGCAGCGGGCCCCGGTCGTCTTCGAGCGCGGCCCGCCGCCGGTCCGCCGCCATCCGGGCCCGGGTCGGGCGTTGCTTCGCCGAAGGGAACTGGTGGCTGTACTCGGCCATCAGCCGGTCCGCCAGCGGGTGCAGCACGGAGCGCAACACCCGGGGACCGGCGTCCACGTTCACTCGCACGTGGTCGCCCTGGCGCCAGTGCGGGAACATGTAGACCGGTGTCCCCATCCTCGCGGACGCGTCGCACAGCGGGGCCGCGACGTCCCGGATCATCGCCTCGGTCTCACCGCCGTGGTGGTGCAGGTGCAAGCTCGTCCACGCCACCGCCCGCTCCTTCCCCGTCCTCCATCGCGCGGTGCGCCCCCCGGCGCAGGGAGGCTTCCTCCGCAGGCCCTATTCCCAGGCGATTGCACAGCAGGTGTCCCGCGTAATCGGCTACCCAGCGAGCGTGCTCGACGCCGTGCTGGGCGATCAACACCGCGTCCAACCGGTCCAGCGACGCGGCCCACCTCCCGGCGAAGCCCGCGGGGGAGGGGTGCTGTGCGGCGGTCACCACGGCGCGGGGGATCGGCGTCGACCCCGGCCCGGTGGGCACCCAGCGTGCTCCGGTTGGGCACCGGCTCCAGGTGGTGAGCAGCGCCAGCGCGGCGGTGGTCGACCGGACGGCCGGGCTGGACGCGGCGCGCAGGACGTCCACGGCCAGCGCGGTCGACTCCACGAAGTGCCGCTCCACCGCGACCCGCGCTGCGGGGCCGCCGAAGCGCCGCTCGGGCCGATAGACCTCGTCATGCACCGTGTCGGCCGCGCGGGGGGACCGCGCGTGCTCGACGATACCCTCGGCGGCCGCCAGCGCGGCTGCTTCGAGGCCGTACCGCTTCTCCGAAGGCCAGTCGGTGCTCGGGTTGCGCCGCAGGTGCTCGATCAGCGCGGTGCGCAGCGCCGCGGAGGCCCGTCCGGGGTCATCGGTGAGGACTCGGACGCGCACGTGCGGTCCGCCGTCCCAGTAGCGCAGGAAGAACCACGGACCCAGTTCCGCGGCGGCCCGTGCGGCGGCGAGCACCAGTCCGTCGACGGCCCCCGTGTGATAGGCGTGCAGCGCGATCCAGGTTCGCGGGCTCATCCGGGCACCTCGACGACCAGCTCGTGCACCCGGGGCGTGTCCAGCGGGTCGGGCAGGGCCTCCTCCAGCACCACCCGGCCGCACTTGGCCGCCAGCCGGTCGAGCCCGGCCACCGACAGCGGCGAGGCGAAGTCCACCGGCAAGGGCTTGTGGGCCTTCGCGGAGGACCACTCCGGTGAGTCGCCCGCCCACCCCGCGGCCTTGGCGAAGCAGCGCTCCCCGACGCCGAGGCGGGCACGCAGGCGCGCGAGCCGCACCAGATGTGCCGCGTCCCCCGGCCTGCCGCCGGTCGGGCGCAGGTCGCCCGCGTCCACACAGACGCGTTCGCGCCGCAGCACCACCCGGCCGCAGGTGACACGTCCGCCCTGCTCGCCCAACACCGTCCAGATAGGGGGGAAGTGGCCGAGCGGGCCGAAGAGCTGGACCAGCATCCGCGCGGCGGGCGGGAGCAGCAGCGCGGACATCATCCCCGCGTGGGAGGGCACGAGGTCGCCGTGGCCCGCCGCCACCAACCGCAGGTCCTCGTCCTCGCCGATCCGGACGAACAGCTCACCCAGGTCGACGATGTCCGTGTCGGGCGCGTCCGGCGTCGTGCCCGGGTAGCGCAGGTGCAGACCGGAGGTAGGAGCGTGGTGGTTCAAGGCCGACCCGAAGAGCCCGGTGACGTGCAGCAGCCCGGGGCGGGCCACCGCAGGCGGAGGAACCGTGCCCGCGGCCCGCGCGGCCAGCATCCGGACGCGGTGGATGCCCCGGCCATCCGCCGGCGAGAGGCCGTTGAGGACGACCGCCTCACCTGACTGCTGCACATACGCCAGGACGGGGCCGAGCGCCCTGCTCACCCACGACGGCGTGGCGGCTGCTGTCCTACCGGGGACTGAGGCTGTGGTGCCCGACAGCACCACATCCTCCAGCGCCGCCCGCTGCGCGGCGGCCAGTTCCCGCGCCTGTGGCGCCTCCCTCCCGTAGCGGCCGACCAGCGCGGCCAGCGGTTCCGCGCCCGTGGGGCTGCCCGCTCCCGCCAGCGCGCTTTGCAGGAGGCGGTGTAGGCGCAGCACGGGCACCCGGGCACCGGCTCCGAACTCCTGGCGGAACAGCCACGCGGCCACCGCCCGCAGTGGCAGGGTCAGTTCGAAGGGGAGCAGCCACCGGACCGCGGCCGCGAGCTGCGCGGTGAGGTCGGCGGGCACGTCCGCCGTGACACCGCTCGGGGCTGCGAAGGTCTGGTGGACCGGGTTCCCGCGGGGGACGTCGAGGCCCAGTGCCCGGGCCGCCTCGGCGAGCGCCGAGGTGATCCGCTGCCCGGTGAGGTCCGGGCGCCCGCCCGAGCTCGGTGCCGCCGCCGTGGTCATGGCGTGCTCCACCACGCGCAGGGACGACGCGGCGGCGCGCTGGCCCGACCGGTTCTCCAACCAGCTTGCCAAGGCCGAGAACTGCCCCGGTGCGAGGTCGGGCACCGGGAAGTCCGGCTCCAGCAAGCCCGCCGCCTCAGCGGCTCGGACCAGCGCGCCGGGATCGCTCGTGTGCGGGGAGGCCGCGGCGATCAGCCGCGCGCGGTCGGCCGGGGCGGCGGCCAGGACAGCCCTGACGGCCGGGGTGAGATCGACGCGGTTGATCGTCTCCGCAGGCGGTCTGCCCAGGAACTCCGCTTTCAGACCGTCGCACCGCAGTGAGGGGGTCACCCGCAGCGGCGCACCCGCGGCCTCGGCTACGCGCTCCCTGACACGGTGCAGCAGAAGGGCTTTGATCTCGAAGACGACACGCGCGTCCCTGGTGCCCGCGGCCGCGCCCACCATGCCGACAGTGAGGAAACCGCCGAACGGGCTCGTTTTCGCCGCAGCCCTGCCCAAGTAGGCGGCCAGCGTGACCAACAACCGCCTGGGGGGCGAAGAACCCGGGGTGTCCAACCAACGGTCGAGATCAGCCGCGGTGGACGGACTGGCCAACGCCACAGTGTGCCGGAAATCCGGCTCCGCGACCCGGCGCCGCAGCGCGGCCGTGATCGCAGGTTCGTCCCGGCGGACCGCCTCGCCGACGACGTCGACCGCCGTGCGCCGGTGCTCGGCGGCGCTCACCCACGCACGGACCCGCTCCGCCAGATCCGGCCCCATCGCCGCCGCGGTCCGGTCGTTCCACGCCGCCTTGCCCGGCCGGCGGGCCGAGTGCAGAGCCCGCCGCAGTCCCACGAGCAGGGGCACGAGTTCGTTGTCCTGGGTGGTCCCGATGACCCGTCCGATCGCCACGGCGAGGCGCTTGCCGTCGGAGGCGACCTGAGCGTCGTGCCGCAGGACCGCGAGGAGCGCGGCGGCGGTCGCCTCGCCGCGCAGATCGAGCAGGGCGGTGCTGGGAACACCGCAGACGCGTACGGCGGCGGGTGCCACCGGCTCAAACTCCACAGTGGACAGGTGTGCGATCGGGCCGCCACCGGTGACTGTCATGGAACCCCCGGACGTGGGCGTGCGGGCGGGCGGCCACCCGCCCGCACGGTCGATCGGATCAGCTCTCGTGCGTCCCCGCGGAGCAGGTGCACATCACGCTGCAGCAGCCCGAGCACGAGGTCTGGTTGGACGCGCCGAACTCGTCCATCCCGTGCCCCGCCGTCAGCGACTCCACCGTCGAGCCGTTCTCCACGAGTTCGAACACGTCCAAGGGGAGGGCGTCGAAGCCCGCCGCGGACACATCCATGGGTCCTCCTGGGGTTCACTGGTGCGGGGATCGGCGGTGCCCGCACGTCACCGGGTACCGAATCCGATGCTAGAAGCGCGCAGCCGGCCGCTGACGACGTCATCTGTCGCCTTCTCGCGCCGCGGGCGCGACAACCCGCGCGCATCGTCAGCGCCCTCGGGTTTGCCCTGCTACCAGGGGATCGGTGTAGCCCATTCACGTTCGGCGGATGGTCCGGCCGCGCCGAGGACCGCGATCACCTGCCACAGCAACCCGACGGCCATCAGATCCCGCACCTGCGCCGGGGAGCCGCCGGTCACCTCGGCAACTGTGGCGAACAGGCGCTCATAGCGCACGCGCACCACGTCGCGAACCTGCTCGTCCGCGCCCGCGGCGGCGAACGCGTGCAGCATCATGCCCATCAGGTCGCGGTCGGCCAGCACGCCGTGGTACCCGGCCGCGCGCAACGCGTCCAGCCGTGCCTCCGCGGAAGCGGCGGCGCCGAGGTCGCCCACGGCGTCGCGCAGCAGGTCCTCCATCGTCTGGCACGCGTGGTCGAAGGCGGCGAGGAAGAGGTCGCGCTTGGTTCTCACCAAGCGCATCACGTACGGCTGCGACACACCGATCGTGCTCGCTATGTGTGCGGTGGTCGTGCCCGAATAGCCTGTTCGAGCGAATTCCCGCATGGCGGCCACTACGATCTGTTGATATCGGTCGGCGGCGGGCATGCTATTCCTGCGGGCGGGCATGTTGACAGGTTATCAGTCTATAGCTATCGTCCGCGCAATGCGCACCAATCGAAGGGTGCCGCGTTCGGAACCACTGCTCCGGGTGCGCAGGCCGGCGTTGTGGTTCGACCTGCCGGTGGCGCTGCTCTTGATCGTCTGCTGGATGACGATTCCCGTCGCGGCGGCCCACATCGCCACCGGTCTGGCCTTGATCGCCGCTGTCGCGATCCACCTGCTCACGCGGCGCGCCGTCTTCCCGCGAGGCTCCGCACGCCGGCGGATCGCTGTCGCCGTGCTGCTCGCGGCGACAGCGGCGACGTTGCTGACCGGGGTTCTGCGGTGGATCGGGCTCCCCAGGGAGGTCGTCTTCCACGCTGTCCCGGGGTATCTGCTGGTCGCCGCCGTCCTGTGGCACGCCGCACGCCGCAGGCGAGCCGTCGTCGCCCGCCTGCGCCCGCGCCGTCCGCGCTGACCCGCGTTCGACAATCGTCGCGCCCGGCGATCTCGTTCGCTGTGCATTGCGACCCGGCTGACGTCGCGCACCGCTCGACAGTTTGCTATTCAGAGTTGGTGGGTCATTCAGTCTTCATGGCCGTCGCCCGCGAAATCGCTCGTCCGAGGAAGTCCTGTTCCGCCGAGCACCTGCATGGAGGTCCGATGCCCGCGCTTGCGACCGCCGTTCTCCCCCGCCCACCCGTTCCCGATGGTCCCCCTCCCGCGTTCGGCATCACCGTGAGCATCGCCCACCCCGGCGAACTGATCCGAGTCGGCCTGCAAGCGCTGGTGGGTGCGTTTCCCGAGGTTGCGCGGGCCAGCTCTTTCCCGTCCTGGGGAGCATTGCGCGACCGGCCGCGCGGAAGCGGCGGCGAGCTGGTGCTGATCGCCGCCGAGCTGCTCGACGGCGACAGGCAGCGCGCCCAGCAGTTGCGCTCGTGCGGGGTGAAAGTGTTGATCTGCCTCGCGGACTGCGAGCACCGGACCGTCGCGGCGGCGGTCGAGTTCGAACCCGACGGCTTCGTCATCGAGCGCGCGCTCGACGCCGTCGAGCTGCGCAGCGCGATGCGCGATGTCTCCGCGGGCCGCGTCCACGTCCCGGCCGCCATGACCACAGGGCTGCTCGCTGAGGTGCGCAGACCGACGAAGACCGGAGCCATGGTGGGGAACCTGCTGACCCCGAGGGAGATCCAGACGCTGCGGTTGCTGTCGGAAGGGCGCAGCAACAAGCAGATCGCCACACGCCTCGGCATCGGCATCAACGGTGTCAAGCGCCACGTGGGCAACGTGCTGGCCAAGCTCAACTGCCCGAACAGGACGCTCGCCGCCGCGGAAGCGGTACGACTCAACCTGATCTGATCGAACGGATCCCATCCCGACGCCGCCCGGAGCCCCGCGGGCGGCGTCGTCGCGTCCGGGCGCGGTACCCGGACGGGCACTTCCACGGAGGGGGTCGGCGGATCAGCCCGTCCGCGCTCTCGAATCGCTGCTGAGCGGTGGAAACGTCGTGGACGACCGCCGCCGGACCGGACAGGAGCGCTGGCGATGAACGAGAGCACGACGAGCGTGGTGGACATGCTGCGCGCGCACTGCGCGGCGGCGGCGGACCGCACCCTGGTTGTCGAAGCGGGGCCGGGGGGCACCGCGGTCGCGACGCTCACCGGCGCGTCGTGGGACCTCGCCGCCCGCCGCGTCGCCGCGCGGCTGCGGTCGGCGAGCCGCGTCCTCCTCCTGCCGGGCAACGATGTGCGCTTCTGCACCGCGCTCGCGGGCTCGCTCTACGCCGGGGCCTGCGCCATACCCGTGCAACCCCCCACCGCGCACCGCGACTCGTTCGTGGACATCGCGCTCGACGCCGACGTCGACGCGGTCGTGGCGGACGCGGCGACGACGCTCCGCGCCCGCGCACTGTGGGAGGCGCGCGGCGCGCCGGGGGTCGAGTGGGTGGTGATCGAGGAGACCGAAGCCGACGAACCGGTCGCCCACCCGCGCCAGGTCGACCCGGAGAGCCCGGCGCTGCTGCTGTACTCCTCGGGGACGACGGGAACACCCAAAGGGACCGTCGTGCCTCACCGGTTGCTCCGCACCTGGGTGGACGTGCTCGCCGACCGTGCCGGTCTGCCCGAAGGCGGGTCCGTCGTGTCGTGGGCGCCGGTGCACCACGTGCTCGGCCTCAACTTCGTCCTCTTGGCCGCGCACCGCCGCGGTCAGCTGACGCTGCTGGTGCCCGAAGACGTGCTGGCCGAACCCCGGGAGTGGCTCGCCGCGGTCGCCTCGGCACCAGCGCCCGTCCTCTCCGGCGCGCCGCCGATCGGATACCGCCGCTGCGTGGAAGCACTTCCTGGGATGGACACCTCCGGGATCGACCTCTCCGGCTGGTCGGTGGCGATCATCGGCTCGGAGCGCATCGACCCGGCGCTCATCGATGAGTTCGCGGACGGCTTCGCCGGGTCCGGCTTCCGCCGCTCGGCGTTCTTCCCCGCCTACGGGACAACGGACGTGATGATGGGCACCGGCGGGCTGCGCCCCGACGGCCCGCGCGCGGTGCGCGTGGACACGGCGAAGCTGGAGAAGCGCGAGGTCCAGACGGTCCCGGACGGCGGTGCGGGGCGAGCCATCGACCTGCTCGCCTGCGGAACCCCCGGCAAGGGGACCCGGCTGCTGCTGGTCGACCCCGAGACCGCCGAGCCCGTGGCCCGTGGCGCGGTCGGCGAGATCTGGCTGTCCGGCGCCAGCGTCGCGCCCGGCTACTGGCGCAGGCCCGCCGACACCGAGCGGGTGTTCGGTGCGCGGCTGGCCGACGGCTCGGGGCCCTACCTGCGCACCGGCGACCTCGGGTTCGACCTCGACGGCGAGCTGGTCGTCTGCGGGCGCCTGAGCGAGCTGCTGGTTGTGCGGGGCCGGAACCTGTCGCCGCACGACGTCGAGCGCTCCGTGCGCGCCGTCCGCCCTTCCCACCGCGCGGCCGCCTTCACAGTGGTGCGGCAAGACCGCGACCTGCTCGTCGTCCTCGCTGGTGCCGGACCGCACGACGACGCCGCCGCCGTGGCCGCCACCGCACGCCGCGCGGTCGTCGCCGAGCACGACATCGACCCCGACACCGTGCTGGCCGTCCCCGACGAGGCGATCCCGCTCACGCACAACGGAAAGGTCCGCCGCGCCGCCTGCCGTGCCGCGTTCCTGGCCGGGCACCTCGACGGGACCGACGCCGAGCCCGAGGTCGGCGGCGGAGCACCCGACCCGGTCGCGCTGCTCGTCGCCGACGTTCTCGGCGAGCAGCTGCCCTCCGACGCCGAGGACACACCGCTGGTGCGGCTGGGCTTGGACTCGATGCGGCTGATCTCGCTTCGCTCGGCGTTGGCGCGGGTGCTCGGACTGCGCGTGCCGATGCCCGAGCTGGCGGGTACCACGGTGAACGCCCTGCGGGGGAGCCTCACCGCCTCGCCCGCCGCGGCGCAGCCCGCGGCGCCCGAGTCCGCACCCGGCAACGACGACGTCGCCCGGCACGAGCCGTTCCCGCTCACCGAATTGCAGCACGCCTACTTCGTCGGTCGTTCCGGCGGTTACGCGCTGAGCGGTGTGGGGACGCAGTTCTACGGCGAGTTCGATGCCCCGGACCTCGACCCCGAGCGCCTGGCGAACGCCTGGCGGACCGTGGTCGCGCGCCACGGAGCGCTGCGCTCGGTGATCCGCTCCGACGGCACGCAGCAGGTCCTGCACGATCCAGGTCCCGTCGAACTACCGGTGGTCGACCTGCGCGACAAGCCACCCGGGGCCGAGTCGGCCATTCGCGAGGAGATGTCGCGGCGAACCTTCGCCGACGACGAGTGGCCGCCCTTCGACATCCGCGTCCTGCTCCTGCCCGACGGGACCCAACGGGTCTGCGTCGCCCTCGACCTGCTCGTCATGGACCTGTGGAGCCTGCACATCATCTCCGCCGAGTGGGAGTCGGCCTACCGCGGCGCCCCGCTGCCCCCACAGCCCCGGTTCTCCTTCCGCGAGTACGTCCTCGCCGCCGACCCGGACCCCGACGAGGTCGAGCGCGCGCGCCGCTACTGGCACGACCGGCTCGCCGACCTGCCCCCAGGACCGACGCTGCCGCTGGCCACCGCCCCGTCGGCGCTGACCGGGCCGCCGCGGTTCACCCGGCGCAGCGCCCGGGTGCGCGCGCCGGAGTGGGCCAGGGTGGTCGACCGCGCCCGGGCCGAGGGCCTGACCCCCGCCGCGGTGCTCATCGCCTGCCACGCCGCCGTGCTCGCCGCGTGGGGCGCGCGACGGCGGTTCACCCTCAGCCTGCCGACGTTCGGCCGCAAGCCCGTGCACCCCGACGTCGACCGCGTGGTCGGCGACTTCACGTCGGTGACCCTGCTCGAAGTGGAGGTCGACGCGGAGGACAGCCTGGTGGCGCTGGCCGGACGCGTGCAGCGCAGGCTCATGGCCGATCTCGACCACACCGCCTACGGCGGCGTCGCCGTGCTCCGGGACCTCGCCCGGCTCCGCGGCGACGGCGGTGAGGTGTTCGCCCCGGTCGTGTTCGCCAGCGCTTCCGGGCACGCCGCCCGCGGTGCGCGGACGCCGCTGCGCTGGCTCGGCGAGCAGGCGCACGGGGTGTCCCAGACCCCCCAGGTCCTTCTGGACCACCAGGTGTTCGAGGACGCCGACGGGCTCGAGTACAACTGGGACTGCGTGGAGGAGGCGTTCCGCCCTGGCGTCCTCGACGCCATGTTCGCCGCGCACACGGCACTGCTGCGCGCGCTCGCGGAGCCGGATGGCGCCGCGTGGTCGGCCGCGCTGCCGGACCCGCGGCCAGTCGAGCAGGTGCGGATGGTCGAGCGGGCCAACGCGACGGCGGCGCAGCGGCCGGGCGGCCTGCTGGCCGACCGCTTCCTCGCCCAAGCCGACCGCGACCCGACGGCCCGCGCGATCGTGGCCGACGACGCGGTCCTCGACTACGGCACCCTGCGTGACCGCTGCCGGGCGCTGGCTGCCCGCTTGGCCGCCGCGGGCGCCGGACCGGGGTCGGTCGTCGCGGTCCGGTTGCCCAAGAGCGCGGCCCAGGTCGTGGCCGCCATCGCGATCACCATGACCGGCGCCGCCTACCTGCCCCTCGACCCCGGCCTGCCCGTCGCGCGGCGTGATCTGCTTCTGCGCCGCGCCCGCTGCGCGCTGGCCGTGGGACCCGACGACGACTTGCCCGCACCGGTGCGGGCCGTCCCGGTGGACCTCGACGCGTGCGCGGCGGACATCCCACCGTGCCCGGCACACCCCGACGACCCGGCCTACGTGATCTTCACCTCCGGGTCGACGGGAGAGCCCAAGGGGGTGGTGGTCTCCCACGCCGCGGCGGTCAACACCTGCGTCGACGTGTGCGAGCGATTCGGGGTCGGGCCGGGCGACGCGGTCCTCGGCCTGTCGTCGCTGAGCTTCGACCTGTCGGTGTGGGACGTCTTCGGCGTCCTCGGCGCGGGGGCGGCCCTCGTGCTCCCCCGCGAGGACGACCGGCGCGACCCGGCGCGCTGGTGGGAGCTGGTGCGCGAGCACCGGGTGACGGTGTGGAACTCGGTGCCCGCGCTGGCCGAGATGTTCGCCGACTACCCGGGGGGACCGATCGGACCCCGCCTGCGGCTGGCGCTGCTCTCCGGGGACTGGATCCCCCTCGACCTGCCGGGCAAGCTCGCCCGGGTCGCCACCGAGGTGCGGGTGGTGTCGATGGGCGGCGCGACCGAGGCGGCGATCTGGTCGATCGCCCACGAGGTCGCCGAAGTGGACCCCGGGTGGGACTCGGTCCCGTACGGGACCGCGATGCGCAACCAGACTGTCCACGTCCTCGATGACCGGATGCGGGAGTGCCCGGTGCACGTGACCGGTGAGCTGTACATCGGCGGCGCCGGGGTGGCGCACGGATACCTGGGTGACACCGGGCGGACAGCGGAGCGGTTCGTGGTGCACCCGCGGTGGGGGACGAGGCTGTACCGGACCGGTGACCTGGGGCGGTGGCGGCCGGAGGGGTTCATCGAGTTCCTGGGCCGTGAGGACGGTCAGGTCAAGGTCGGCGGGTACCGGATCGAGCTGGGCGAGGTCGAGAGCGCCCTGGCGGCCTGTCCCGGGGTGGAGTCGGCCGTTGCCGCCGCCACCGGGGACCGCCACGCCAGGCGCCTCGTCGCCGCCGTGGTGCGCACCGCCTCCACCCCACCCGGACTACCGGGCGATGCCGAGCTCCTGTCCGGAGTGGACAAGGCCGGGTTCCTCCTCGCCAGGCACGGCCGCCGCACCGACCTCGGTGGTGCGGGCACGGCGCTGGCCACCAGCTCCGGCACCCCGTCGCGCTCCAGCAGGCGCGAGTTCGCCGACCGTCCGGTGCCGGTCGCCGACCTCGCCGCCGCGCTGGAGGTGCTGCGCGCCCACGAAGGCCCCGGACTGCCCAAGTTCGCCTACGGGTCGGCGGGCAGCGCCTATGCCGTCCAGACCTACCTGCACGTGCGAGCCGGTGCCATAGCCGGTCTGGCGGGGGGCGTGTATTACCACGACCCGGACACCCACACCCTGCTCCCGGTTGCCGAGGCGGACGACCTGCGCCCCGGTGCGGGTCTCGGCGTCCCGGCGGTGACCGCGTCCGCCGCGGCGTTCACCGCGTTCCTGGTCGCCGACCACGCCGCGATCCGCCCGCTCTACGGTTCCCGTGCCCGCGACTTCTGCCTCATCGAGGCCGGCCTGATGACCCAGCTCCTCGAAGACGCCGCACCACGCCACGGCATCGGCCTGTGCCAGTCCGGCGTCCACGACCCCCGGGGAGCGCTGCGCGCGGCCTTGGGACTCGGTGACGACCACGAGATCGTGCACGCCGTGGTCGGCGGCGCACTGCTGCCGGACGGGGTGTCGAGCCGAGCGCCGGAAACCGACGAGCGCTTCACCGCGCAGGTCAGGGCCGCACTGTCCCGCGCGCTCCCCGCCTACATGGTCCCGTCCACCGTGGAGGTCGTCCCCGCGCTGCCGCTGACCCCGACCGGGAAGGTGGACCGCGCCGCGGTCGCCTCCCGCTCCGCCGCCGCCGTTCCCGCCCCCCACCACGAGCCCGCCGAGGGCCCGGTCGAAGAGGTGCTCGCCGCCGCGCTGGCCGCCGAGCTCGGCAGGCCCGCGCCCGCCACGGCCCGATTCCTCGACCTCGGCGCGGACTCCGCCGTGCTCGTGCGGTTCTACCGCGCCGCCAAGGCGGGCATCGGCGTCGAGTTCCCCCTCGTGGCGGTCTTCGAGCACGGCACCGTGCGCGACCTGGCCCACTACCTCTCCGCACGCCTGACCACGGCCCTGTCCGCGGCGCCGGACGCCGAACTGGCTCGGGAGAACCGCAGAGCCGCCGCCCGGCGAGCGGCTCGCGGGGGAGTTCGCGCACCAGCCGCCACCCCGGAAGGAGTGATCCGACCATGACGGACATCCAGCACCCGGAGCAGGCCGTCGCCGTCGTCGGCTTGGCGACCCGCGTCCCCGGCGCCGCCGACACCGCGGCGTTCTGGGACAACCTGCGCTCGGGGGTGGAGTCGGTGACCGCGCTGGACGACGAGGCGCTGCTGGCCCGCGGCGCCGACCCGTCCTGGTTGAGCGATCCCCGCTTCGTGCGCACGGTCGTCGAACTGGCCGACGTGGACCGCTTCGACGCCGGGTTCTTCGGCATGAGCCCTGGCGACGCCGCCATCCTCGACCCGCAGCACCGGCTGTTCCTGGAGTGCTGCTGGCGGGCGCTGGAGGACGCCGCCTGCGTGCCCGGAGACGGCGACGCGTCCATCGGCGTCTACGCCTCCGCGTCCCTGTCCGGCTACCTGATCGGCAACCTGCTGCGCGGGCGGGTGTACGACGCCTCGCCGGACAGCTTCCGGTACCTGCTCGCCAACGACAAGGACTACCTCGCCACCCGCGTCGCCTACACCCTCGGGTTGGACGGACCCGCGATCTCCGTGCAGACGGCGTGCTCGTCGTCGCTGGCAGCCGTGCACCTCGCCGTCCAAGCGCTGATCGGCCACGAATGCGACGTCGCGCTGGCTGGAGGGGTGACGGTGCGCGTGCCGCACGGCGGCGGCTACCTCTACCAAGAGGGTTCGATCTTCTCCTCCGACGGCCACTGCAGGCCCTTCGACGCCCGCGCCACCGGCACCACGATCGGCAGCGGCGCGGGCGTGGTGGTGCTCAAGCGGTTGGCCGACGCCCTGGCCGACGGCGACCGCGTCGACGCGGTGGTCCTCGGCAGCGCACTGGCCAACGACGGCTCCGCCAAAGCGGGGTACACCGCACCCGGCGTGCTCGGCCAGGCGCGCACGATCGCCGCCGCTCTCGCGGTCGCCGACGTGACCCCGGACGACATCCACCTCGTCGAGGCGCACGGCACCGGCACCCCGCTCGGCGACCCCATCGAGATCGCCGCGCTGCGCCGCGTCTTCGGCTCCGGCGCCGGGCGCTCCGCACCGTGCCTGGTCGGGTCGGTGAAGTCGAACTTCGGCCACCTCGACTCCGCGGCGGGCATCACCTCGTTCGCCAAAGCCGTGCTCGAACTGCGCGCGGGCGAGATCGCCCCGAGCCTGAACTTCACCGAACCCAACCCCGAGATCGACTTCGGCGACGTCTTCACCGTCCCCACCGAGGCCGTCGCGTGGCCCGCGGGTGGTCCGCGGCGAGCCGGGGTCAGCTCCTTCGGCTTCGGCGGCACCAACGCCCACGTCGTCCTCCAGCAGGGACCCGCTCCCGCGCCGACCGGTCCCGACCGGGACGTGCGCGTGCTCGTCCTCTCCGCGCGGGACGCCACCGCCCTCGACGCCGCCACCGAGGAGCTCGCCACCGCCGTCGCCGTCCCGACCGCGCCCGGGCTCGACGACACCGCACGCACTCTGCAAACCGGACGCACATCCTTCCCGCACCGCAGGATCGCCGTCGTCGGCGACGCCGCCGACGCCGCGCACGTGCTCACCGGGGGCGACCCGGCTCGCCTGCTGTCCCGCCGCGCCCCCGACGCCGCGCCGCCTGCGTGCTGGCTGCTGCCCGGCCAAGGTTCCCAGCACCCGGGGATGGGAGCGGGCCTGTACCGCACCGAACCGGTGTTCCGCGACGTGGTCGACGTCTGCGCCGACGCGGTGCGCGGCGAACTCGGCGAGACCGACCTGCGCGCGCTCATCGCCGAGCACGCCGATGCCGGCGTCTTGACCGAGACCCGGCACGCCCAGCCCGCCCTCTTCACCGTCGAGGTCGCGCTCGCCGCGCTGCTGCGCTCTTGGGGGGTGGCTCCAGCCGCTCTGCTCGGCCACAGCGTGGGCGAGTTGGCCGCCGCCCACCTGGCGGGCGTCATCCCGCTGGCCGACGCCGCTCGGATCGCCGCTGTGCGCGGCAGGCTCATGCACGCCTGTGCGCCCGGGGCGATGGCGGCGGTCGGGCTCCCCGCCGACGCGCTCACCGATCGCCTCACGCCGGACCTCGCCGTCGCCGCGGTCAACGGCCCCGAGCTGAGTGTGGTCAGCGGCCCGGTGGACGCGGTCGACGCACTGGCCGCCGAGCTGCGGGCCGACGGCGTCTCCACCCGCCCGCTGCGCACCTCGCACGCGTTCCACTCGCCGATGATGGCCCCGGCGGCGGAGCGGCTCGCGGACGCCTTCGCCGGTGTTCGCCTCAGCGCGCCGCACACACCGGTCCTGTCGAACCTCACCGGGACGTGGCTCACCGACGACGAGGCCGCCGACCCGCGGTACTGGGCCCGCCAGGTGCTGGCGCCGGTTCGCTTCGCCGACGCCGTGGCCCGGGTCGTCGAGCGGTTCCCCGGCGCGGCCTGGATCGAGGCCGGGCCCGGCACCGCGCTCACCGCACTGGTCCGCACGCACCCGGCAGCGCGCGGCGCGGCGCTCGTGCCGGTGCTGGGTCCCGCGGACGACCCGATCGATGCCACCCGCGCCGCGGCCACCGCGGCGGGGAGGATCTGGCTCGCCGGAATCGATCTCGACTGGTCCGCTGTGGACGGCCACGCCGCCCGCCGCAGAGTCCCCGTCCCCGGCCACCGCCTGCGTCGGGACCGCCACTGGATCGACGCCGACCCGGCGACCGCCGCGGTCCCCGCGCACGACGTGCCCGCCGAGCACGCCCCGGCCACGCCGACCCCGGACGGCGACCGGCCTGAACTGGAGGTCGCCTACCGCGAGCCGTCCGGCGGCTTGGAGCGCGCTGTCGCGTCCATCTGGTCGGACCTGCTGGGAATCGGGGTCATCGGAGCCGACGACCCCTTCCTCGAACTGGGAGGGCACTCGCTGCTGGCGATCAAGGTGGTCCAGCGGATCGAGGCCGACCTCGGCGCGGCCATCCCGCTGCGCGAACTCGTGCACGCGGGCACCGTCGCCGAGGTCGCCGCCCTCGCCGCCGAACTCGGCGCTCGGGTCGCGGGCGAAACGGGCGCCGCGCCGGTCCAGCCCGCCACCGCGGTGTCCGATCCCGCGGTGGCGGCGCCCGGCGAGGTGCTGCGGGCCCACGACCCCTTTCCGCTCACGGGCATCCAGCAGGCCCAGTGGATCGGCAGGCAGGGCGACTTCGCGCTGGGCAACGTCGCCGCGCATGTCTACTTCGAGGTCGGTGCTCGGGATGTGGACCTTGACCGCCTGCGCACCGCGTGGCGCGCCGTCGAGCGCAGGCACCCCATGCTGGACGCGGTGATCACCCGCGACGGCGAGCAGCGCATCACGCAGGACGCGGGGCCCTACGAGATCACCGTGGTCGACCTGCGCGCCCACCCGGAAGCCGATCGCGAGGCGGAGCTGGCTTCCCAGCGTGGCCGGCTCTCCCACGAGATGCGCGACATCCACACGTGGCCGCTGTACGAGATCGTCGTCGCGCTGCTTCCCGACGACGAAGCCCGGGTCTTCCTGTCTTTCGACCTGCTCATCGCCGACATCGGATCGATCCGGCTGCTCTTGCGCGACTGGGGGCGCGCCTACACCGGGGGCCCGGAGGTGCTGCGACCGCTCGGGATCAGCTACCGCGACTACGTGCTCGCCGTCGACGCGCAGCGCCACTCCCCTCAGCACGACACCTCACTCGCCTACTGGCGGGAGCGGGTGGGCCAGCTCCCCGGCCCGCCCGGCCTGCCGCTGGCCGCGCGGCCCGCCGACATCCGCGCGCCGCGCTTCGGCACCCACAGCGAGCTGCTGCCCCAGGACGTGTGGGCGCGTCTGGTCGAGCAGGGGACCCGGCGCGGCCTCACCCCGTCGTCGGTTCTGCTCGCCGCCTACGGCACCGCCCTGGGCCGCTGGACCCGGGAACGCCGGTTCACCGTCAACGTGACCGTCACCAACCGCCACCCCGTGCACCCCGACGTGGAGGACTTGGTCGGCGAGTTCGCCTCCTTCGACCTGCTGCCCGTCGACCTCGGCTGCGGGAGCTTCACCGAACTGGCCCGCGCACTGCGCGACCAGAGCTGGGCCGACTTGGAGCACCGCCACGTCGACGGGGTGGAGGTGCTGCGCGAGCTGGCCCGCGGCGGCGTGCAGGGCGGGATGCCCGTGGTGTTCACCTCCACCCTCGTCCAGCAGGCCGAAGGACCGGGTGAAGCGCTGCTGGGTTGGCTGGGCGACATCGTCCACGAGGCCGCGCAGACACCGCAGGTGTGGCTCGACGGGGCGGTCATCCAGGTCGCAGGCGGGGTGTACCTCAGCTGGTTGGGCATCGACGAGCTGTTCCCGGAGGGTCTCCTCGACGCGATGCTGCGCCGCTTCGTGGGCCTGGTGCACCGGCTCGCCGACGGGGACGGGTGGGACGAGCCGCCGGTCCTGCCCCTGCCGCAGGCCGACCGGGCTCTGGTCGACGCGGCCAACGACACCTCGGGACCGGTGCCGGACGGCCTGTTGGGTGACCGGGTGTGGCGCCAGATCCGCGAGCACCCGGACCGGGTCGCCGTGGTCGCCGAGGACGCGCCGAGCGGCCTGAGCTTCGCAGACCTCGGGGCGCACGCCGCCGACCTGGGCCACCGGCTGCGCGAGCTGGGCGTCGGGCCGGGGCAGTACGTCGCCGTGGCGTGCCCCAAGGGCGCGGCGCAGATCGCGGCCGTGCTCGGCGCGCACGCAGGCGGCGGCGCCTACCTGCCGCTCGACCCGGACCTACCGCCCGAGCGGCTGGCCCACCTGCTCGACCGCGCCGACTGCCGGGTCGCGATCACCACCGCCGCGGCGGGGACACGCTGGCCCGACGGCGTGCGTGTGGTCGAAGTCGACTTGGCGAACACCCCACCGCGCCAAGAACCCCCGCACTCCCTCCTGCGCGCGGACGACCCGGCGTACGTGATCTTCACCTCGGGGTCGACCGGCGAGCCCAAGGGGGTCGTCGTCTCGCACACGGCGGCGCTGAACACCTGCGTCGACGTCTGCGAGCGCTACGGCGTGGGGCCCGATGACGCCGTCCTCGGACTGTCGTCGCTGAGCTTCGACCTGTCGGTGTGGGACGTCTTCGGTGCGCTGGGAGCGGGGGCCGCGCTGGTCCTCCCCGGGCCTGGGGACAACCGCGCGCCGCAGCGCTGGCTGGAACTGGTGCGCGAGCACCGGGTCACAGTGTGGAACACGGTGCCCGCCCTGGCCGCCATGTTCACCGAGCACGTGCTGGGCGCGCCCGACGCCGGTCCCGTGCCGATCCGGGTGGCGATGATGTCCGGCGACTGGATCCCCGTCGAACTGCCCGAGCGGTGGCGCGCCGCGGCGCCGGGGGTGCGGGTGGTGTCGATGGGCGGCGCGACCGAGGCCGCCATCTGGTCGGTCGCGCACGAGGTGGGCGACGTCGACCCGGGCTGGGATTCGATCCCTTACGGAACCGCGATGCGCAACCAGACCCTGCACGTCCTGGACGACGCCATGGACGAATGCGCCGTGCACGTGACGGGTGAGCTGTACATCGGCGGTGTCGGGGTGGCCGAGGGCTACCTGGGTGACACCGGGCGGACAGCGGAGCGGTTCGTGGTGCACCCGCGGTGGGGGACGAGGCTGTACCGGACCGGTGACCTGGGGCGGTGGCGGCCGGAGGGGTTCATCGAGTTCCTGGGCCGTGAGGACGGTCAGGTCAAGGTCGGCGGATACCGGATCGAGCTCGGCGAGGTCGAGGCCGCGATGGTCCGGCATCCCGGCGTGGCGGCCGCGGTCGCCGCGGCGCCCGGCGACCGCCACCACCGCAGGCTCCTCGGCTACGTGGTCGCCGAACCCGGCTGGGGCGGCGACGAGGACCTGATCGGATCCGTGGCCGACCAACTGCGCGAGCACCTGCCCGCCTACCTGCTCCCGCAGGCACTGGTCGTCATCGACGCCCTTCCGCTCACGGCCAACGGCAAGGTGGACCGCGCGGCGCTGCCCGACCCGGCGGCGTCCCCCGCCGGGGCAGGCGGCGCGACTGCCGACCCCGCCGTGGCCGAGGCGCTCGCCCGCATCGTCGGGGAGGTCCTCGGTGTTGACGCCGTCGACCTCGACCTGGGCTTCCTGACCGTCGGCGGCGACTCGATCCGCGCCGTGCAGGTCGCCGCCCGCGCCACCGCCGAGGGGCTCGCGCTCAGCCTGCAGGACCTGTTCGAGCAGCCGAGCCTGCGCGCCGCGGCGGGGGTCGCGGGACGCCGCGCCGAGAGCGCGGAGGAGTCCGCGGCGGGCTTCCCGCTGACCGCGCACCAGCGCGGTGCCGACCGGGCGCGGTGGGTGTGCGTGCCGCTGGAGGGCGCCGTCACCGCCGACGCCGTCACCGCCGCGGCCACGGCGCTGCTCGCGGGCACACCGGCCCTGCGATTGCGCCGCCGCGGCGAGGATCAGGTGATCGCCGAGCCCACCCCTGCCTACGTCCCCGTCATCGACCTGTCCGCGCTGCCGGTCGCCGCGCGTGACCGCGCGCTCGCGGCGATGTTGGCCGAGATGGCTGACGAGCTCGACCCCGGGGCGGCCGTCGCCCAAGCCGTCCTCTTCGAACTGGGCGACGCACAAGCCGTGTACTGGCTGGCGCACGAGTTCGCCGCCGACGCCGCGTCATTGCCACTTCTGGCCCAGCGCACCGCCGCGCTGCTCGCGGGCGGCCCGCCGCCGCTGCCGTCCACCGCGGCGGTGGACTGGCTGCGCGCGGCCGCCGATCGCGCCCCGGCCCCGCCCGCCCCGCCCGCGCCGCCCGGGGAACCCGTCGTCGCCGCGCTCGGCGTCGAGGAGACCTCCCGACTGGCCGCGCTGGCCGCCTCAGCCCATCGGGCCGGGATGGCGGAGATCTGCCTCGCGGCGCTCAGCGTGGTCCTCGAACACCCCGCCGCGTGCCAGATCCGCGTCGAGGCGCGGTCCGCGCTGCCGGGCGTCGAGGCGGTAGACCACATCGGACCGTTCACGCTCGCGGGTTCGCTCACCGTTCCCGCCCACAGCGTGGCGGGGCCAGAGGCGTTGCACCACGCCAAGTCCGCTTTGCGGTCCCTCGTCAATGAGGCGGACGGGCCCAATGAGGTCTCACTGGGCTTCCACTTCGCGGGCGTGGCCCCCTTGCCGATCGAGCGCACCGGCCCCACCCTGACCACGGCGGTGGTGGACGGGGCGCTCAGCATCGCGTGGAACGGCCCGCACGACGGGCGCGACGCCGCGCGACTGACCGAGGCGACACTCGTGGCACTGCGGTCCATCGCCGAGCACTGCGCCACCGCGGGGTGGGCCACCGCCGACGCCGCGGACTTCCCGTTAGCCGGCCTGAGCGACGGCGAACTCGCGGAGGTCATGGCCAACCTGTCCGACGGTGCCGCGTGAAGCCCCCGCTGACGCGCCTGCTGTGCCTGCCGCCCGCGGGCGCCGCGGCGCGGGCTTTCCTGAGGTGGGACCTGCCCGACTGGGTCGAGATCGTCCCGGTCGAGTTGCCCGGCCGCGGCTCGCGCTTCGCCGAGCCGCCGCGCGCGGTCCTGCACGAGCTGCTGGACGCGGTGCGCCCCGCCTTCCGCGCCGCGGCCGCTGACGGGCCGTACGCGGTGTTCGGGCACAGCCTCGGCGCGTTGGTCGGCTACGAACTCGCCGTGGACATGCAGGACGAGGGAATCCCGCCGCTGTGCCTGCTGCCCGCGGGTGCGGGGGCACCCCACCTGCCCGCGCGCAGCCGGACCGGATCGATGGACGATGCCACCCTGCGCGCGCACCTGGCCCGCCTCGGCGGCACGCCGCCGGAAGTGCTCGCCAGCGACGAGATGATGCGGCTGCTGCTCCCGGTGCTGCGGGCCGATCTGCGCGTCGCGGAGTCCTACGAACCCCGCACGGGAACGCCGCTGTCCTGCCCGATCACCGTCTTCGCCGGAGCCGACGACCTGGAGGCGCCCGTCGAGGACGCGACCGCGTGGGCGCGCTACGCGCCCGCGGGCTTCGCCGCGCACGTGCTGCCCGGCGGGCACTTCTTCCCCGACACCGACCGCGAGACCCTCCTGAGCCGGGTCGCCGCCGCGCTCGTCTCCGCCCACGCGACCACGTCCCGCAGGGACCCGGTTGAAAGGACCGCGCGCCCATGACCACCCCGCGCACCCCGGACGTCGAGGACGTCCTGGAGCTCACCCCGGTCCAGCACGGCCTCCTGGTGCACTGCCTGCGCGCCCCGAACGCCGGGTTCTACCTCGAGCAGATGACCTTCACGCTGCGCGGCGCCCTCGACGCCGGGGTCGTGCGCCGGGCGTGGGAGGTGATCGTGGCCCGGCACCCGGGCCTGCGCACGTCGTTCTCCTGGGAGGACATCAACCGGCCCGTGCAGGTCGTGCACAGGTCCGCGGCGCTGCCGCTGGACGAGATCGACTTGCGCCACCTCGACCCGTGCGCCCAGGAAGACGCCCTCGCCGCCCACCTGCTCGACGAGCGCAGGCGCGGGTTCGACCTGGAATCCGCGCCGCTGCTGAGGCTCACCGTGTTCCGCACCCGTGACCGCGAGTACCGGTTGGCGTGGCGGTTCTCCCACCTGGTGATGGACGGCTGGTCCTTCGGGCTGATCATGGGTGACTTCGTCGAGCTGTACAAGGCGCTGCACCACGGGCACGAGCCCGTGCTCGGCCCCGCCCGGTCCCCCCGGGGTTACGTGCGCTGGTGGCGCGAGCAGGACCCGGAGCGACTGCGCGGGTTCTGGACAGACCACCTCGCCGGGTACGAGTCCCCGCCTCCACTGGACACCGGCGAGGACCCCGACGCGGGCGGGGACACGGTGCGCCACGGCTACGTGGAGTCGATCCTCGGTCCGCTCGCGCCGCGCGTCGAGGAGGTGGGCCGCGCGCGCGGCCTCACCCTGAACACCCTGGTGCAAGGCGCTTGGACACTCGTCCTGGCACGGTCGTACCGCGCGGACGACATCGTCGTCGGAGCGACCATGTCCCACCGGCCCGCGGAGGTCGACGGCTGCGAGTCCGTCGTCGGACCGCTCATCGTCACCCTGCCGGTGCGCGCCCGGCTCGACCCCGCGATGCCCGCCGCGGTGTGGCTGGCGGACCTGCAGGGCCGCATCCTGGCGGCCCGCGAGCACGCGGGCGCGACGCTGCCCGACATCCGCGGCTGGAGCGGGGTGCGCTCACCCGACGTGCTCTTCGAGACCATCGTCTCCTACGAGAACGTGCCGATCCCCGACATCTCCTTCGCCGAAGAAGGGCTTGAGCTGGCGGGCTACCAGGTGGACGGCAGACCGCAGTACCCGATGAGCCTGATCGCGCTGCCCGGTCGCGACCTGCCGCTGCGCGTGATCTTCGACCGGACGCGGTTCGGCGAGCCCGGCGCGCGGCGGATGCTCGATCGGCTCGTCACCGCGCTGCGGGCCCTCGTGGACAACCCGGACGCACCACTGGGCGAGATCGACGTCATCGGCGTGGACGAGCGCGCCCGGGTGCTCGAACTGGCGGGCCCGGTCCGCGAGGTCGCCGCCGGGTCGTCCTCGATCACCGCGGCGGTCCGGGCCATCGCGGAGGCGGACCCGGACCGCGTCGCCGTGGCCGGGCCCGGCGGAGAGCTGACCTACGGGGCGCTCGTCGACCTCGCGGGCAGGGTCGGGGCGGCGCTGCGCGCGGTCGACGTGCGACCCGGGGACCGCGTCCTGGTCGCGGCTCGGCGCGGGGTGCGCCTGCCCGCGGCCGCGCTGGGCGTGCTCTGGGCGGGCGCGGCCTACGTGCCCCTCGACCCCGACCACCCGGCCGCCCGCCACCGAGCTGTGGCCGAGGCCGCCGGAGCGGTCGCCGTGGTCGCTGAGGACGGCATCGGCGGCGACGTCGGCCTCCCCGCGGTCGACCTCACCGCCGTCCTGCCCGACCCCGCGCCCCCGGCTCCCGATGACCCCGAGGCGGTCGCGTACGTCCTGCACACCTCCGGCTCCACCGGTGCGCCCAAGGGCGTGGCCGTGACGCACCGCAACGTGCTGAGACTCGTCGCCTGTGCCGAAGAGCGGTTGGACCTCTCGGGTGCCGACGTGTGGTCGCAGTTCTTCTCACCCGCCTTCGACGGTGCCGCGTGGGAGACCTGGGGTGCGCTGATCACGGGATCGCGCCTCGTCGTCGTGCCCGCCGACACCGCTCGTGACCCCGAGGAACTGCGCGCGCTGCTGGCCCGGGAACAGGTCTCCGTCTGCACCCTGTCGCCCTCCGCGCTCGCCCAGCTGCCCGTCGAGGGCCCGCGCCTCGCCCTGCGCACCGTGGTCCTCGGCGGCGAGAAGGTGGAACCCGCCGCGCTGGCCCCGTGGCTCACCGCCGAGGTCGATGTCGCCGTCGTCAACGCCTACGGACCCACCGAGGCCACCGTGTGGGTGTGCAGCCACCGGCTCGACCTGGCCGAGACGGTCGCGGCACGGCCGCGGTCGCGCATCGGTGTCCCCCTGCCGGACACAGCGGTCGTGCTCACCGACCTGTCGGGCCTGCCCGCCCCGCTGGGCGCGCCCGGCGAGATGTGGCTGTGCGGGCCTGGCGTGGCACTCGGCTACACCGAGGGCGACCCCGAGCGGCGCTTCGGGACCGCGCCGCTGCCCGAACTGGCCCACCTGCGCGCTTACCGCAGCGGCGACCTGGCCCGGTGGACCCAGGACGGGGAACTGGAGTTCCTCGGCCGCGCCGACGACCAGGTGAAGGTGCGCGGCCACCGCGTCGAGCTGGGCGAGGTGGAGCACCACCTGGCCGCGGTCCCCGGGGTGCGCGCCGCCGTCGCGGCGGTCCGCGATCCGGGGACCGGCGGGGTGCTGGCGGCCTACGTGGTGCCCGAGGCGGGCGCCGACCGCGGCGCGCTTCCCGCCGCGGTGCGGGCGCACTGCGCGGCGGCACTGCCGGACTACCTGGTGCCGGGCACCGTGATCACCCTGGACCGCCTGCCCCTGCGGGGCAACGGAAAGGTCGACCGGGCTGCCCTGCCCGCACCCGGCGGTCCGGCCGGGTCCGCGATGGCGCCGCGCACCCCGACCGAGGCGCACTTGGCGGCACTCCTCAGCGAGCTGCTCGCGGTCCCCGAGATCGGCGTCGAGGACGACCTGCAGGATCTCGGCCTGCACTCGTTGATCGCCACCCGGGTGGTCAGCGCGGTGCGGTCGCGGTGGCGCGTGTCGCTGCCGCTGCGCACCCTCTTCGAATCGCCGACCGTCGCCTCCCTCGCCGCCCTCGTCGACGGCGGCGGGGTCCCCGCGACGGGGCCCGACCGCCCCGGAGCGCCCGACCTGGCCCGAGAAGCCCGACTGGCGCCCACGCTGATCGCCGCTCGCGGACGCCGCTGGCCCGAGGACCCGGCCTCGGTCCTCGTCACCGGTGCCACCGGCTTCCCCGGCGCGCGGCTGGTGGCCGAGACGCTCCGCCGAACCGACGCCCACGTGCACTGCCTGGTGCGAGCCCAGGACGACGACCAGGCTCTGCGAAGGCTGGAAGAGCACCTTCGCGGCCTCGGTTGGTGGGAGGACGGCTTCGCAGGCAGGGTGCACGGCCTCGCGGGCGACCTCGCCCGGCCTGCCCTGGGACTCGGCGAGGAACGCTTCGCCGCGATCTCCGAGGTGGACGAGATCTACCACTTCGGCGCGCAGGTCAACTTCCTGCACCCCTATCGGAGGCTGCGCGCCAGCAACGTGGCAGGCACCGCAGAGGTCATCAGGCTCGCCATGACGGGCCGCGCCTCGGTGCTGCACCACGTCTCCGGGGTGGGCGTCTTCCCGGCCCGTGCCGCCGCCGAGGGCCTCTACCGGGGAGTGGAGGTCGACCTCGACCCGGCGGCGCCGATGCTGCCCAACGGCTACACCGAGACCAAGTGGGTCGCCGAGCGGCTGGCCGCCCAGGCCCGGGATCGGGGCCTGCCCGTCGTGGTGCACCGGCTCGGCAGGGTCAGCGGCGACAGCCGCACGGGTGCGTGGAAGGCAGGCCACGACGCGCTCGCCGAGCTGCTGCGCGCCTCCGTCGCGCTGGAAGCCCTCCCTGCCTTCGACGGCGTGCTCGACATGGTCCCGGTGGACTACGTCGGCACGGCCATGGCGGCGATCGCGCGCAGGCCCGACGCCCACGGCCGGGTCTTCCACCTGGTGAACCCGAGCCCGCTCGTCTTGGACGACCTGATCGCGGGCTTCGCGCTCGCGGGCAGGTCCACCGAGACACTGCCGATGACCCGCTGGTACGCCCGGCTGCTGGAGATGGCCGCCGACGACCGCCGCACCGACTGGTCCGTGGCGACGGCGCTGATGAGCGAGTGGACCCAGCACGCGAGCCACCGCATGCGCGACCCGCGCTTCGAGTCCGGCCGGACCAGGGAGTTCCTCGGCGACGACGTGCGCTGCCCCCTCGTCGACGCCGAAGTCCTCGCCCGCTACCTCGACCACCTGCGCCGCATCGGCTTCCTCGTGGAGCCGCGGCAGACCGCGACCGAGGAAGGAGCACAGGCATGGCCAACCACCCCCGTGGCCGGGTCCTGATCGCGGGAGGCGGCGTCGGCGGTCTGGCCGCCGCGCTGGCCGCGCACCGGGCAGGCGCCCAGGTCGCCGTCTTCGAACGCGCCACCGACCCGACCCGCTCGGCGGGCACCGCCTTCAACCTGTGGGGCAACGCCGTCACCGCGCTGGAGCGGCTGGGGCTGCGCGAGCAGGTCCTCGCCGCGGGAGACCGGATCGATCGCATGCGGCTGACCGACCACCGCGGCAGGCCGATCGGTGAGACGCCGATCGGCGACATCGGCGCGACCCTGGGCACCGCGTCGGTCAACATCCGGCGCTCGGACCTCATCCGGTTGCTGGTGGCGGCGTGCCAGGAAGCCGGGATTCCCGTGCGTCTCGGCGCGGCCCTCACGCACCACGAAGAGCCTCCGGGCGGCGGCGTCGTGGTCGGGCTGTCCGACCGCTCGGTCGAGCGCGGTGATGTGCTCGTCGGAGCGGACGGCGCCCGATCGGCGGTGCGCCGCGCCCTGCTCGACGACGGTGACCCGGTCGAGAGCAGCCACCCCATCCGCGGCATCGGGCGCGCGGTGGCGGGAGTGGAGCCCAACACCGTGCGCATGGCGTGGGGGCCGCGCGGCGGCGGTGCGGGCTGCTGGCCCCTCGATGACCAGGCCGTGTCCTGGACGGTGGGCACGACCACCGCTCTGCGCGACCGGCTCGCGGGCGGAACCCCGATCAAGCAGGCGGTCCTGGAGTTCCTGGAAGACTTCCCCGAGCAGTTCGCCGCCTTGGTGCGCTCGACCCCGGACGACGCCATCGTCACCAGCCCCGTGCTGGTGCACCCGGAGGCCGGTCGCCGGGGCGCGGGCCCGGTCACCCTGCTCGGTGACGCCGCGCACGCCATGCCCACGGTCTTCGCCCAGGGCGCCTGCCAGGCGCTGGAGGACGCGGTCGTCCTCGGCGAGGAGCTCGCCGCGGCCGCCGACCCCGTCTCCGCGCTGCGGGCCTACGAGCGGCGCCGCGAGGGCCGGGTCGCCTGGCTGCGCAAACGGGTGTTCACCATGGACCGCCTGCAGAAGGTGGAGAACCGACTGCTGTGCAAGGTCCGCGACACCTTCACCCGCAAGGCCCCGCAGGACAAGTCCGTCCAGGCGTGGCGGGCCATGATGACCTTCGACCTCACCCCGGCCGGGTGACGCGGTGTCGACCGGCGCCGCGGTGGACCTGGCCGATCCCGACCTCTACGCCCACGGCGACCCCGACGCCGTGTGGGCCGAACTCCGCGAGAGCGACCCGGTGCACCGCACCACACGGGCCGACGGGTCGTCCTTCTGGTCGGTGACCCGGTACGCCGACGCTCTCGCCGTCTACCGGGACACCGCCCTCTTCACCTCCGAGCGCGGCATGGTGCTCGGGGTCTCCGCCGATCCGGCGGCGGGCCGGATGCTGGTGGTCACCGACCCGCCGCGCCACACCGCGCTGCGCGCCGTGCTCGCAGGCGCCTTCACCCCACGGGTCCTGCGCGAGCTGGAGGGCCGGGTCCGGGAGCTCGTCGGCGACCTGCTCGTCCGGGCCGTGGCCGAGGGCGAGGTGGAGTTCGTCGACGCGGTCGCGGCCCGGCTCCCCGTGGCCGTCGTGTGCGAGCTGCTCGGCCTGCCCGCCGCCGACCACGACTGGATGTACCACCTCACCAGCACCGCGTTCGGCGGCGGCGACCCCGGGCTCGACGCGGGCGCGGTGAGCGCCGCCGACCGCGCCGACGCCTACGGCGAGATCTTCGACTACTACGCCCGGTTGGCCCGCGAACGGCGCTCACGCCCAGGCGACGACCTCGTCAGCGTCTTGGTGCACGGCGAGGTGCACGGTTCACCTCTGGACGTGGAGGAGGTCCTGCTCAACTGCACGAACCTCATCATCGGCGGCAACGAGACCACTCGGCACGCCGCGTCCGGCGGCGTGCTCGCCCTCTCCGCCAATCCCGACCAGTGGCGCGCACTGCGCGAACGACCCGACCTGCTCCCCCCGGCAGTGGAGGAAGTCCTGCGGTGGACCACCCCGGGCATGCATGTGCTGCGCACCGCTACCGCGAACACCGCGATCGCGGGCACGCCGGTCGCGGCGGGGGACCGGGTCGTGGTCTGGAACGCCGCGGCCAACCGCGACCCGAGGGCCTTTCCCGAGCCCGAGCGCTTCCTGGTCGATCGGACCCCCAACCGCCACATCGCCCTCGGTCACGGTCCCCACTTCTGCCTCGGTGCGAACCTGGCCAGGATGGAACTGCGCGCCCTGTTCGGCGACCTGGTCCGCCGGGTCGACCGGGTCGAGGTGACCGGGCCCGTCCACCGGGTCCCGTCGCCGGTCCTGCGCGGCCTGCGCAGCCTCCCCGTCGCGCTGCGGCCCGCGGGGGTGGCGGCGTGACGACACCGCTCGGAGACAGCGCTCCCGATGAGTTCGCCACGGCGGTGTCCGCGTTCGCCCGCACCAGAGTCGCGCCACGCTCCACCGCGATGGACCGGGCCGCGGCCTATGACCCGGCGTTGCTGGACGAGCTGCGCGAGGCCGGGTTGCTCGGCATCGAGGTGCCCGAGCGCTACGGCGGCCTTGGCGGAGGGCTGCGCCACGTGCTCGCCGCGATCGAGGAACTGGCCGTGGTCGACCCAGCCGTGGCGGTGCTGGTCGACGTCCAGAACGCCTTGGTCGCCGCCGCGCTGCTGCGGCACGGCTCGGGTGATCAGCAGCGGCGCTGGCTGCCCCGCTTGGCCGGGGGCGCCGTGGCGGCCTTCGCGCTGTCCGAAGACGGTGCGGGCAGCGACGCCTTCGCCATGACCACGACGGCCTCGCCCACGCCCGGTGGTCACCGCATCGATGGCGCCAAGGCCTGGATCACCAACGCCGCGGAAGCGTCGTTGTTCCTGGTGTGCGCCCGTGCGGAGAGCGGCCTCACCCTCTTCCTGGTCCCGGCCGACGCCCCCGGGCTGCGCGTGGGGGAGCGGGTCGACACCACCGGTGTGCGTGCCAGTTCGACCTGCCCGGTGGTGCTGGAGGCGGTGCGGGTCCCCGAGCACGACGTGCTGGGCGGCCTGGGACGGGGGGCGGAGGTCGTCGTGTCCGTCCTCGACATCGGCAAGCTCGGCATCGCCGCCCAGCAAGTGGGCTTGGCCCGCGGGGCCCTCGACCTGGCCGTGCGGCACGCCCAGGACCGCAAGCAGTTCGGCAGGCCGGTCGGCGCCTTCCAGGGGGTGCGCTTCGCGCTGGCGCGGGCCGCGGTCGAGATCGATGCCGCCCGCGCGTTGCTGAGCGCCGCCACCGCGGCCGTCGAGTCAGGCGCGGACGCCGCCACCCGCATGCGCTCCTGCGCGGGCGCGAAGCTGTTCGCCGCCGAAGTGGCCGAGCGCACGGCCACGCTGGCCGTCGACGTGCACGGCGGGCTCGGCTGCACCGCTGACTCCGCCGTGGCCCGGCTGCACCGCGACGCCAAGGTCGGCTCGATCTACGAGGGCACCACGAACATCCAGCTGCGCACCGTCGCGGCGACACTGCTGGCCGTCCCGGAGGCGGGCGGCCGAGACGAGGAAGGACTGGTCGGGACATGACTTCACTGGCGACCCGAGCGATCGTGAACCTGCTGTACAAGTCGCCGTTCAACCCCAAGTCCAGCGACGGGCCGGACGACGCGGTGCGCGACCTCGTCGAGGGCCCGCGGGCCCTGGGCCCGGGCCGGGCGCTCGACCTCGGGTGCGGCCACGGCAGGCACGCGCTCTACCTCGCCCGCCACGGGTGGGACGTCACCGGCGTCGACCTGGTCCGCGACGCGGTCGACACCGCGAGGGACCGGGTCGCCGCCGCGGGCGCCACGGCACGACTGGTGCAGGGCGACGTGACCGAGCTGGACGACCTGGCCGTCCCCGGCGGACAAGACCTGATCATCGACGCGGGCTGCTTCCACGGCCTGCCCGCCCGCATGCGTGACCGCTACGTCCCCGGGGTCACCTCGCGTGCCAAGCCCGGAGCGCTGCTGCTGATGCTGGCGCTCGCCCAGCACCCGGTGCTCAAGGGCGTGCGCGAGGACGAGATCCGCGCCCGGTTCCAAGGCTGGGAGGTGGTGTCGGCGCAAAGCCTGGCCGGGCGCGAGATGCTGCGCTACGGAACAGGGTCGAAGCTGCTCCGCACGGCCTTCGAGAAGGGGTGGTTCGACCCCTGGCGCTACCTGCTCCGGCGCAAGCAGGGCGCGTGAGCGGCAACGGTGAACCCGCGGTGGTGGTCGGCGCCGGGGGTGAAGGGCTCGCGCTGGCCGCGCACCTGTCCGCGGCCGGGCACCCGGTGTCGCTGTGCACCCGCCACCCCGACCGCATCGCCGCCATCCGGGACACCCGGCGCATCCGGGCCCGCGGAGCGATCGACGGCGAGTTCGCGCTGTCCGCGGTCACTGCGGACGCCCACGAGACCGTGACAGGCGCACGGCTGGTGTTCATCGCCACGGTGACCACGGCCTACGCCGAGGTGGCGGCCCGGTTGGCCCCCACGCTCACACCCGAGCACATCGTGGTGCTCTTCTCCTCCAAGCTGTGCGGCAGCGCCGCCTTCACCGCGGCGCTGGCCGCCGCGGCGGGCACTGGCTTGCCGGACGTCGTCGAGACCGACGCGCTGTTCGCCGCCCGCCCGGACGGCGACCACGGAGTGCGGGTTCTGGGGCGCAAGCGGTGGACGTTGTTCTCCGGGCTCAGCCAGAGCGCCACCGCCCGCCACGCCGAGCTCATGCGGCGGCTCTTCCCCGGCGTCGAACCGGCTCGCCACATGGTGGAACGCGGCCTGGTCGACTTCGGAGCAGTGGCCCACGCGCCGATCGCGCTGGCGAACCTGGCAGGCATCGACCGCGGTGAGCGGGTCCTCTTCTACCGGGAAGGGTTGAGCGAGCGGACGGTGGTGCTGCTGGAACAGGTGGGGCGGGAGTTCGCCGACGTCGCCTCCGCCTACGGGGCGCGGGTGCCTGCCCCCGCGCGGCTGCTCGAGCTCTACTACGGCTGCGAGGACTCCACGGACGTGCTGCGGGCGATGAGCGGAGTCGTTCCCTACCAGGACATCCGCTCTCCCGCTTCGCTGGACCACCGCTTCCTGCACGAGGATGTCTCGTGCACGCTGGTGCCGCTGATCGGGCTAGCTGAGCGCGCGGGCGTGCCCGTGCCGATGGTCGAGGCGGTGGTGACCTTCGCATCCGTGCTGGCGGGAAAGGACTACCGCCGCGAGGGTCGCACGCTCGACCGGCTGGGCTGGGCGAACCTCACCGCGGCCGAGATCATGGACCGCCTCCAGCGGTGAGCGGCGTCCGCCACCCCGCCGAGCGGTGCCTGCGCAGCACCGTCTCGGCGATGTGGCGGGCGTCGCGCTCCATCCCCATGAGCAGTGACGAGGCGAAGGAGTGCAGGAACGGGAGTCCGAGGACGTACAGGCCAGGCTCTCCGCGGACCACCCCGCGGTGGTGGTCGGGGTCGCCGGAGTCGTTCAGCACGGGCAGCTCGATCCAGGAGAAGTCGCGGACGTACCCGGTGGACCAGACGATGGCGGCGGGCTGGACCAGCCTGCCGCCCGCGACCGGCATCCCCTTGTCGACGGTGTCGACCCTCGGCAGTCTGCGGACACCCGCGCGGGTGAGGTCGTCCTCGGTGAGCCGGACCAGCGGCGTCCCCTTCCCGGAGTTGCCGCGCGCCAACGACCGGCCCCACCGGGTGTCGGAGGTGACGTAGCGGTTCAGCAGGCGGTAGGGGAGTCCGGCCAGCTTGACCGGCAGGGTTCCCACCTCGCGCCCGGCCAGCCACACCTCGCGGGTCCGGGCCAGCTCGACGGCGATCTCGGCGCCGGAGTTCCCCGCGCCGACGACCAGAACCGGACCGTCGGGCAACTGGTTGGGGTTGCGGTACTCGGCCGCGTGCACCTGCGCGACCGCCGGATCGATGCTGCCTGCCAGGTCGGGGATTCGCGGGGTGCCGGTTGGACCGGTGGCCACCACCACCTGCTCCGCCCACAGGTCGCGGTCACCGGTCACCGCCCGGTAGCGGGCCGGTCCGCCGCGCTCGGCGGTGAGGCGCTCGACCGGGGCGCCGCACTCGACCGGCAGATCGAATCGCTGCGCGTAGGACAGCAAGTAGTCGGCGACGTGGTCTTTGCCGGGCAAAGCGTCCCGATCGCCCGGGAAAGCCATACCGGGGAGGTCGTTGTGCTTGGCGGCCGTGAACAGCCGCAACGAGTCCCAACGCCGCCGCCACACCCACCCGATCCGGGGTCCTGCGTCGACGATGCGCAGGCTCAGCTCCGTCCGCGCCAGGAACTGCCCGACGGACAGGCCCGCTTGCCCCGCGCCGATGACCAGGACATCAGTTCGCTGCGTCATGACCGCCGTTTCCGTGGGTTATTGGTCAATAACTAGATGCTATCCGCCTCCTCCCGGGCCCGCAGCCCGGAGTACTTCCCGTTGTACGCGCCGTCCTTGGACAAGCCGAACTGCCTGCGCAGGATGGAGTCCATCGACTTGGCGGGAAACACCACTCCGGAAAGCAGGATCAGCTTCCCGCTCACGGAAACGACATAGCGCGCCCGCGGGGAACGCGCGCTCAGCGCGCGTTCCACCTTTCGGGCGACCGCGACGGTCGGGGTGCTCATCCTGGGGTTCTCGAAGCAGCGGTCCATCTGGTCGCGGATCGCCGCCCCGAGACCGGCGTACGGCCCCCGCCGGTCGGTGTTGCCCGCCAGGGACGACCCGACGTGCTCCTCGAAACGCGTGCCCCGGATGAGGTTCGGCTCGACGACGCTGACCGCCACCCCGAACGGGGCCACCTCGAACCGCAGGGCGTCGGAAACGGCCTCCACCGCGTACTTGGACGCGTTGTAGAAGCCCCCGCCGGGGAACGTCATGCGGCCGCCGACCGAGGACATGGTGACGATGCGGCCGCCACCGGCCCTGCGCATCCCCGGCAACACCAGCTGGCACATCCGCGCCATGCCCAGCACGTTGGTCTCGAACTGCAGGCGCGCCCGGTCCAGCGGCACGGTCTCCACCGGACCGTATTCGCCGTAGCCTGCGTTGTTGACCAGAGCCGCGACGCTGCCATGCCGGTCCTCCAGGCCCGCGACGACCGCCGCGCAGGAGTCGGCGTCGGTGACGTCGAGACGAGCGATCTCCGCGCCCGCGTCGGCCAGCGCCGACAGCGTGCCGATGTCGCGCGCGGTCGCGCAGACGGCGTAACCACGGGCGAGCAGGTGTTCCGCTGTGGCGCGGCCGATGCCGGAGGAGCAGCCCGTGATCAGCACGGGGCCGGTGAGACGGGGCATGGGGATCCTATCTGGGGAGGGGGATCGAGGAGCCGTCGTGCAGCCGGGTGCGGGCTTCCCACAGCTGGGGGAACGGCGCGCCCAGGCGGCCCGCCAGGTACTGCGCGCCGCTGGTGCGGCCGGTGCCGCGCGCGTCGCCGATGGCGCGGCGGACGACCTCGACGTGCCCGACCTGCCACGCCCAGTAGGCCTGGCTCAGATCGGCCATGGCCTCGGCGACGCGCAGCAAAGGGTTGTCCTCGCCGCCCTCTGCGTAGATGTCGGCCACCGTCGTGGCCCGGCGGCCCGCCGCGGCCGCGAGCCCGGTCCAGAGCGCGCCCTCATCCTCCGGGCGGTTGACGCCGAGGACGCTCCTCAACGAGCGGAACTGCGCCGAGTGCGCGCCGCTGGCGTTGCCGAGCCTGTCCCGGAAGGCGGCGAAGTCCCTCGGTGCGAGCGCGCGCAGCAGCATCACCTGGTCGGCGAGCAGCCGCACCGCGTTCGCCGCGCGAGTCACCGCGTCCGCGGCGACGGCGGGCCGGTCGACACCGATGGCGTGCACGGCGACGTCGAGGTCGACCAACACCTGCCGCAGCCAGAGCTCGGACGTCTGGTGGGCGACGATGAAGAAGTGCTCCGCCGAGTGGGTGCGCCGGTCGTGCGACGGGGTCAACGGGCGGATCGCGCCCAAGAGCTCCGGCAGCCGCAAGTAGCCCGAGTAGGTGACACCGCTCATGGGCGCCACCGCCCGGCGAAGTCGGCCACCCGCTCCGCCGCCCGCGCGACCACCGCTGGGTCACCGCAGAAGGCCAGCCGCAACTTGCTGGTCGCGGACGGGTCGGGGCTCAGCGCACCGCCCGGGCCCGGACGCAGGGCGAAGCCGCTCGCGGGCGCCAGCGCGATCGCCTCGGCTTCCAACAGGTCGGCGGCGAAGCGGTCGGCGTCGCCACCGCCGATCGCGGCGAGGTCCAGCACGGCGAACCAGCCGCCCGCCGGGAGCCGGTCGAGCAGGCCCGCGCCCACCAGTGGCGCGAGGGACGCCCGGTTGGTGGCCACCAGCCCCCGGGCGGCGGCGACTGCCCCCGAACCCAGCGCCGCCAACCCCGCGTGCTGCACGGGCGTCGGTGAGCTGAGGATGGATGCCTCCTGCACCACGCGGAACGTCGCGGCGCGATCAGCGTCGGGCAGCGCGACGTAACCCAGCCGGTAGCCGGTCATGGCGTACGACTTGGAGAAGCTGTACACCGCCGACACCACGCGCTCCGCGGGCGGGACGTCGGCTTCCAGGGACGCGGCGCTGACGTGCGCGCCCGCGTAGACGAAGTCCTCGTACGCCTCGTCGCTGACCACTTGCCAGCCCCGCTCCCTGGCCAGGGCCAGCAGCGTCGCGGTGAGCGCCGGATCGTGCACCGCGCCCGTCGGGTTGGCGGGGGAGTTCAGCAGCAGGATCCGGGTGCGCGGGCTCGCCGCGGCGAGCACGGCCTCGGGGTCCGGCGCGCCGTCGCTGCCCAGGCCGTAGCAGACCGGGGTGAGCCCGGCCAGCAAGCTCTGCTGCAGGGAGATCGGCCAGTGCAGCGCCGGCAGCAGGATCTCCTCGCCGGGGTCGGCGAGCGAGGTCATCAGCGCGGTGAGCCCCTGAGCCGCGCCCGTGCACACCAGGACGCGGTTGGCGTCGGTGTCCTGACCTCGGCTCGTGAGCTTGTCCGCCAGCGCCTCGCGCAGGGTGAGCATGCCCTCGGCGCTGGTGTAGCCCGTCCGCCCGGACCGGACCGCCTCGACGATCGCCTCCACCGCCTCGACCGGCGGGGAGAAGAACGGCTCTCCGACGTCCAAGCGGGCCACCCGCCGGCCTGTGCGGTCCTGCCAGGCGTTGACGGAGCGGTAGATCGCGTGGACCGCCGACGGCGGGATGGCGCCCGCGCGCGCGGGACCCGGGGTCGCTGTCGAGGTCATGCGCACCGCCCGCCGTCCACCGGCAGCAGGACGCCGGTCATCCACGCGGCGGAGGTGTCCAGCAGCGCGCAGATCCACGGCGCCACCTCCTCGGGTGTGCCGAAGCGGCCCGCGGGTGTCGCGGCCACCAACGCCGCGCGGAAGTCGGCCAGACCGTCCGCGGACAGCGGCAGCTGGTCGTAGATGGGGGTGTCCACCGGCCCGGGCACCACGGCGTTGACGCGGACAGCCGGTGCCAGCTCCTTGGCAAGGGAGCGGGTGAGGTGGTTGGCGGCGGCCTTCGTCGCCCCGTAGAAGGAGCGCTCCGGTGCGGCCAGGGAGCCCGCCACCGAGGTCACGTTCACCACCGAGCCCCGGCGGCGCACCAGACTGGGCAGGAAGGCCTGGATCAACTGTGCGGGCGCGGTCACGTGCAGGTCGAACATGTAGCGCAGATCGGCCACGTCCGCCTCGCGCAGCGGCGCGAACCGGCCGACCCCCGCGTTGTTGACCAGCCCGTCCACGCCGTCCAACTCGGCCAAGGCGATCTCGGCGACCCGCTCGACGTCGGCGTCGACGGCGAGGTCGGCCGCGATGACCACGACCTGGCGCGCCCCGCGGTCCCGCGCGGCGGCCGCGGTGTCCTCCAGCGCGTCGCGCCTGCGCCCCACGAGCGCGACGGACGCGCCGCGGGCGGCGACGGCGATCGCCGTCGCCGCCCCGATCCCCGTGCCCGCCCCGGTCACCACCACTGCTTTGCCGTGCAATCCCATCGCCACTCCCGCGGGGTCGGCCCCGGCTCTCGCGGCGCGGCACGCGCCGTCCGGCTCACCTCGACGCTAGGTCCCCGGTGGGCGGCCACCGCCCCCTCGGCGGAGTACCCGTCCGGCCACCTCACCGGGGCAGCGCCCGTCCGCTTCGCGCGGGTGATGCTCGACCGGGGAGCGGGGCCCGCCGTGCACGGCGCCGGGTCGACCGCTGCCGATCTGTTCCACCACCCGAACCGAGAGGACGCCACCATGAGCGCGACCCGGCCCGGCACCGCCCTCATGCCGATGCTCTTCGGACTCGCCACCTCCCAGGTGGTGCACGTCGCGGCCAAGCTGCGGCTGCCCGACCTGGTGGCGGCGGGCACGTCCGATGCGGCCCGGCTGGCCGAGGAGACCGGGACCGATCCGGCCGCCCTGCGCAGGCTGCTGCGCGCGCTCGCCTGTCTGGGCGTGCTGGTGGAGGACGCGCCCGGTGACTTCGCACCCGGGCCGCTCTGCGACGCGCTGCGCTCCGACGTGCCCGACTCCCTGCACGGCATGGCCTTGGTGGTCAACGGCCCCGAGGCCTGGCGCAGTTGGGGCCGGCTGGAGTACTCCGTGCGCACGGGGCTGCCCGCTTGGGACAAGGTCGTCGGCACGTCGCACTTCGACCACCTCGCCCAGCACCCCGACGAAGCCGCGGTGTTCAACGCCGCGATGGAGCAGTTCACCTTGGCGGTGGCGCCCCAGATCGTCGGCGCCTTCGACTTCTCGCGCTCCGCCAGCGTGGTCGATGTCGGAGGCGGGAACGGCACGCTGCTCGCGCAGGTCCTCGCCTCCGCGCCCGGTGTTCGGGGAGTGCTCGTCGATCTCGGTGCCGCCGTCGTCGACGCGCCGCGCGTCTTCGACGCCGCGGGCGTCGCCGACCGGGCCGAGGTGTGCGTCGGCGACTTCTTCGAGCACCTCCCCGAGGGAGGGAGCGTCTACCTGCTCAAGAGCGTCCTGCACGACTGGGACGACGAGCACGCCGTTCGCTTGCTGTCGAGCTGCCGCGCCGCGATGGCCGGCGACGGCGCCATCGTCGTCGTGGAGCCGGTGTTGCCCGACACCGCGGGACCCGCGGCGGCGGGCATGGTGATGAGCGATCTCAACATGCTGGTCAACACCGGTGGACAGGAGCGCACGGAGGCCGAGTACGACGCGTTGTTCACCGCGGCCGGGCTGCGCCTGCGGGAGCGCACCCCGATCGGACCGTTCGACGTGCTGGTCGCCGGGGCGCGGTGAGCGACCGGCTCACGGCCGCCACGCCAGCGCCTCGGCGCCCGCCGCCAGGTACACCCGCCGGGGCGTCAGCCGCACCGCCAGGTCCCGCAGCGCGGCGGCGACCGGGTGCCCCGTCTGCTGGACTCGTGCCGAGCGACCGGACAGCGCCGCCAGCTTCTGCGTTCTCGGCCTGCGCGCGCGGTCGTAGGCGCGCAGCGCGGCGCCGGGGTCGCTGTGCCGCGCCAAGCTCTGGGCGAGCACCACCGCGTCCTCCACGGCCAAGCAGGCCCCTTGCCCGATGTCGGGCGTCACGGCGTGCGCGGCGTCGCCGAGCAGGCCGACGCGGCCGACGGCGAACTCGGGCAGGGGATCGCCCAGGTAGTAGATGTCGTTGCGCAGCAGCGTCGCCGGGTCCGACGCGTCCAGCAGCGCCCCGATGGGGTCGTGCCACCCGGCGAAGCGCTCGCGCAGATCGGACAACCCCACCTGGGCCATCGATCCCTCCGCGCCGCCCGCGCTCGCGTACCAGAAGACCCGACCACCGGTCAGCGGCGCCGCGCCGAAGCGCCCCCCGCGCCCCCATGTGTCCGTCCACATCGGGTGGTTCCGCGGGGTCACCGCTCCTGCGGGCGCTATGCCCCTCCAGCAGACGTACCCGGCGTAGGTTGCTCCGCCGTGGTCGGGGAACAGCGCGGAGCGCGTGCGACTGTGCACACCGTCGGCGGCGATGACGAGGTCCGCGGCGACCTCGGTGGGTCCGGACGCGGTCTCGAACCGGACGGTAGCCCCGTCCGGGTGGTTGTCGATGCCGACGGCCCGGTGGCCGCAGCGCACACCGTCGGACCCGACCGCCTCCACGAGGAGGCCGTGCAACTCCGCGCGGTGCATGGCGTACATCGGGGCACCGTACCGGCCGACCAGGTCGGTTTCGCGCAGCCGGACCATCCACCGGCCACTCCGGGACTTGACCCCGATCCCCTGGGGCTGGGCGGCGGCGCGCAACGACTCGCCCAGTCCCAGCCAATCCAGCGCCCGGGCGGCGTTGGGCGCCACCGACAACCCCGCCCCGACCTCGCGGAGCTCGGGTGAGCGCTCGTAGACCACCGGCTCCCACCCCGCCGCGCGGAGCCCGCACGCGGCCGCCAGTCCACCGATGCCGCCCCCGATGACCACTGCTTTGCGCTGCTCCACCACGAGCACCACCGTTCCTGGAGTCCCGAGAGGACTGGCTTGCGAAAGAGCCGGATTCGGCGATGCTAACCAGGCCGGAGTCGAGCGCGGGGTGCCCGGACGGGCTGCCCGGAGGTGTCCTGCGGGCCCGGTGCGCCGATCGTCAGCCCTCCGCGCGGAACGCGTCGGCGACCCGGGGCGGCCACGTGCGCACGTCGAGCACGCCCTCGACGTACGCCCGTGCCGTCATGGCCGCGGCGCTCGACGGCCAGCCCAGCCGCTGCGCCAGCTTCCGGGCCACGTAGGTCGCGGAGTGGGGCGATGTGCCCGCCGCCGCGGCCGTCTTCCCCGCCGCCCGCCACTCCAGCACGTCGCACTCGGCCCTGCTCAGACTGATGACCCCGGACCGGTCCGGCTCGACGTCGTCCAGGACCAGCAGGGTCGATACCGGATGATCGTCGATCCGGATGCCGCTGACCGCACACCGGAGCGCGGGATGCCCCTCGGGCATGGCGAACACCAGCTCCCGGCGCGCGCCGTCCGGGCCTGCCGCCAGCAGAGCGGCGGGGTCGCCGTGCTCGTCGGGCGCCGATGCCACCTCCGCCAGGCGCAGGGTGCGCAACGCGCTCAGCCGCCTGCGCAGCAGCCCGCACAGGGCCGGGTTGGCGTCCCGGATGACGCCCCACTCGTCCACCAGCAGCATCGGCGCCGGGTGGCGGTCGAAGAACCGCTGGTGGCGTGAAGTGGCGCGGCGCGCGTCCTCGCGAGCCGACACCGCCGCGGAGTTGTCGAGGAAGATGCCCCCGAGCAGCCGCTCGCCATCGGCCGCGACGACGGGAAACCGGTAACCCACCTGGTGGACGGCCGTCCCGTCCCGCCGCACCGACGTCCCGGTGCTCACCGCGGGCTCACCGCCTCGCAGCACCCTCTCGTCCAGCGACACCTCATCGGCCGAACCGGCACCGGGCAGGGCTTCGGCGAACGTCCGCCCCGTGACGTCCTCCTCGGTCAACCCGTAGGCGTCGAGGAAGGCCCTGTTGGTCCACACGAAGCGCCCGGCCGAGTCCTTGAGGTACGCCCCGGCCGGGCAGTAGCTCATGAACTCCTCGAACCGCTGCTCGGCCGCCCGGTGGCCCAGCTCGGCCTGAACCCGCTCGGTCACATCGACCGCGACCGTCCCGAGCAGCGCTTCGCCGGTTCGCGCCTGCATGGGGAAGACCACCATGTCGACGTGTTGGCCCCCCGCTTCCACCAGTGCGCTCGACGGTTTGTCCCGGTCCAGCACCTGGTCGTACACCTCGCCCATGGTGGAGGCCACCTCGGCGGGGAAGACGTCGTCCAGACCGCTGCCCACGAGCTGCTCCAAGGAGAGCCCGATCTGGCGGGAGTAGGCGGGGGAGGCCCACACGAGCTTGCGGTGCCGATCGCGCACCAGCACCGCCGCGGGGGAGTGGTCCATGATCTGGCTGAACCAGTCCTTGGCGTCGGCGTCGCCGAACTCGGCCGCGTACCGCTCCTCCAGCGGCACGATCATGCCGAGCGCGCCGACGACGGCGCCGTCCTCGCGCAGCGGCCAGCAGGTGAGCATGGACGCGCCCCGGCGCATGCCGACTCGTGACTGGGACACTTCACCGCGCAGGGCGGCCAGATGGGAGTTGAGGCTGGCCATCCCCGTGCGCCTGGGCTGACCGATCCCCAGGAAGTCGGTCAGCTTCCCCCCGGGAACCGCGGGCACGGGGAAGGGCACCATGGTGAACAGGCCACCCCCGACCGAGGTGAACACCAGGTTGCGGTCCACTGTCCAAATGGCGACCGGCGCGGCTTGCAAGTGCTGGAGCAGGGCGGGCATGGGCTCCTCGTCCGTGTCTACGGCTGACCGGGTGACTTTGCCACAGATTGTTGTGCATCTCCGATGCCGAGGCGGCATTGTTCCGGCTGCCGCCCGTGCATCCTGAGGAAGATCCGGTGATCCGCATATCCTGAGGAGGTTTCGTGTCTTCCGAGGCACGGTCGTTCAACGGGGGTTCCGACCCCGCCGCCATCCCGGGCCCCACGGACTGGGCCGACCTCCGCGCGTTCGTCGAAGTCGCTCGCCACTCGTCCTTCAGCAGGGCGGGTCTGCGCCTGCTCCTGTCGCAGTCCACGGTGAGCAGGCAGGTGGCGCGCTTGGAGCGGCGCTTCGGGATCGTCCTGTTTGAACGGACCTCCCGGCGGGTGCGGCTCACCCCGGAAGGCGAGCTGCTGCTCTCCCAGTTGGCCGACGTCGTCTACTCGGTCGAGCAGGTCCTCATGGCAGGCGCCCCGCACGCGGGTCGGGCCACGATCCGCGTGATCACCTGCCACGTCCCCCAGGACCTCGTCCTCGATGGCGTGGCCTCCCACACCGGGGACGCCTGGGAGCTCAGCACCGGAACCGTGGAGCAAGGCCTCAGAGCTGTCGTCGACGGGTCCGCCGCCCACGCGGTGACCCTGTGGTTCCCGCAAGTCCGTCCCCTCCCCGTCGACCGGGTGATGTGCCGGTCCGCCTCGACCGTCGGGCTTCGTCTGGCGCTGCCGCGTGACGCGGTTGACGGGGTGTTGCCCGCGGTGCGACTCCACGAGTTCCACGACGCCAGGTGGGCACTGCCCGCCGACGATGACCTGGAGAGCGCGTTCCGGCTCGCCTGCCTCACCGCCGGGTTCGTCCCGGACATCCGGCTGCGCGCGCCCATCGGGTCCGATCCCGCACTGGGGATGCGCCAAGGCCTCATCGCCGTGTTGGACCCCTGGGCCCACGCCCCGGACGGTGGCCGAGTGGTGAGCTCACCTGACCTGCCCACCACGACGCTGCTGGTGACCTCCCGCCTGGGGACCGATGGACTGCTCGCCGACACCCTGGCCGATCTCATCGGGACGTTCCGCCGGGCCGCCTGAGGACGGGTGCCAGCGGGTTCGCGAGGGTCACCGCATCACCGAGGGCGTCCAGGCGCGCGCCGAGCCACAGCATCGCGCGCCGCGCGGCGGCGCGCAGCTGCAGTCCGGACAGGGCCGGGTCGGTGGGGGAGCGGGTCGTTTCCCCGCCAGAGGATGTCCAGGCTCGCCCCGCATGGGCTCGGCGAGCCCGAGGGCGTCCAGCAGTTCGAGTGCCGACGGCGCCGGCGTGTCCCCGCGCAAGCTCGCTAGATAAACTAGCTATGCCATGACCGTAGAAGTCGCGGGTGGCGAGATGCCCGGGGAGGTGGATGTGCAAGCTCGCCAGGACGTGATCGATCGACTGCGGAAGGTGACCGCCGGGTTCTCGGTCGCGGGCAAGGGGTTCTCCCGCTCGCACGGTCTCCAGCGCACCGATGCCGAGGCGCTGTTGCTGGTCGTGGACGCCGAACGCGACGGCGAGCCGCTCGGGCCCTCCCGGCTGGCCCGGGGGCTCGGCATCAGCACCGCTTCGGCCACCGTGCTGGTCGACCGCCTGGTGGCGGCTGGGCACGTGCGACGCCACTTGGACCCCGCCGATCGCCGCAGGGTCACCTTGGCGGTCAGTGCGGCGACGATGGCCTCTGCCGCCGACTACTTCGCGGAGTTGAACACCCGGCTGCTCGCCTGCCTCGGTGATGTCCCTCCCGAGGACATCGCCACGGTCGCGGGAGTCCTGGACACCCTGCTCGCCGCCCTCGACACACCGGTGTGCCGGGACGGGGTCACGACCTAGGACGGCGATCGGCGCCGCAGCGGAGACCGGGATCGCCGAATCCGGGGTGGGTGCGCCGGTGTCGACGACCGTCACCGTCCTCCCTGGATGCACGCGAAACGCACTTTTCCAACATCCCGAAAAGTTGGCGCTTCCCAACCGGATCAAGCTCGGTGACGTGTTCTACTGACGAGCGTGGTGATGGTCCTGCGTGACCGTGGAGAGCCATTGCCGGTGCGCATCGTCGGAGCCCGTCGAAGAGGTGAACGATGGCTCGAATCCCCGAGCAACCGACCAAGAAGCGCGACCTCCTGAGCAAGGGGGTGGATGAGGTCTTGGTGACCAGGTCGGGCCTGCTGCTGCCGGAACGGATGGACTACGAGGCGTGGGAACGGGCCGGTGGCCAGCTGGCACGCATCTCCAACGCCTCGGCGTGGTGCCTCGGGGACTGGATGCTCTACGGCGCGGCGACCTACGCCAACCGCTACGTCTACGCGATCGAGAAAGTTGGCCTGGAGTACCAGACGTTGCGCAACTACGCGTGGGTGGCGAGGAGCTTCCCGCCGGAACGGCGTCGCCCGGAACTCAGCTTCCAGCACCACTGCGAGGTCGCCTCGCTGGCCGAGCCGGAGCAGGAGATGTGGCTCAGCCGCGCTGAGGGCGAGAGGTGGTCGCGGAACAAGCTGCGGCGCAGCATTCGGCAGGCCCGCTCCACGACGACCGATCCCGTCAGGGAGAAAGCCGCGATCCCCAGGATCAGCGCGCCCGCGGACAACATCGAGTTCTGGAAATCCGCGGCGACCCTGCAGGGCAAGGACTTCACGAAGTGGATCGTCGAGGTGCTCGACGACGCGGCGAGCCAGACGCTCGCGGAGCGCTGACGGGCTCGCCGTCACCGCGCTGCCGCGCAACCCCACTCCAGCACGGGAAGGATCGAGTCAATGGCTCACGTATTGAGCAAGCCCGGCCAGGTGGACGACGTCAGTTCCGAGGAACTGGTGCAGCGGGCGGCCGACCTCGTGCCCCTGCTGAGGGCCAACGCCCGCGAGGCGGACCGGACGAGGCGCATCCCGCAGGAGAACCTCGACGCGCTGGATGACTCGGGGCTCCTGAAAACCACGCGTCCCGCCCAGTACGGCGGTCTGGAGGTCGACGCGCGGACCCGCAGCCGCATCATGTCGGAGCTGGCGCGAGGGTGCGGTTCCACCGGGTGGGTCGCCACGCTCTACCTCGACGGGAACTTCATCCTGGGGCTCTACCCCGACGACGTTCAAGACGAGGTGTTCGCCGACCCGCACGTCCGCTGCACGGCGACGTTGATCCCCAGGGGAACCGCTGAACGCGACGGTTCCGGCTTCCGGGTGAGCGGGCGGTGGCCGTTCAACTCCGGCAGCCTGCACGCCCAGTGGGTCGCTGAGCCCGCCGTGGTGGAGCTGGAGCCGGGCAAGCCGGAGGTGTGCTTCTTCCTCATGCGCTACTCGGAACTGACCATCCTGGACGACTGGCACGTCAGCGGGCTGCGCGGCACCGGGAGCAACACCGTCGTGGGCGAGAACGTCTTCGTCCCCGAACAGCGCATGCTGCGACTTGCCGAAGCCAAGGTCGGCAACAGCCACCGCAGCTCGGCGAACAAGGACAAGTCGTTCTACCGGACGCCGCCGTTGTCCTTCTTGTTCACCAGCGGCGGATCGACCATGCCCGGACTCGCCAGGGCGGCTCAAGAGCTGCTGCTGGCCGAACTGCCCGCCCGCGGCCCGGTCGCGTACACCGGCTACGAACGGCGCGGCGAAGCGCCGTTCACCCACCTGCAGGTCGCCGAGGCCAGCCTCAAGATCCGCTCAGGTGAGCAACTGCTCACCGAAGCCCTCGACATCCTGCAGGACCGGGCCGACCGCGGTGCGCCCTACTCCGTCGAGAAGCAGGCGGAGTTGTGGGGGATGATCTCCTACTGCACCAGGACCTTCGCCGAAGCGATCGAGATCCTGCGGATCGCCGCGGGCGCGCACGGGATCTTCGACTCGGAGCAGATCCAGCTCGTGTGCCAGAACGCGCAGGCCCTGCTGACCCATGCCGTGATGATGCCGACCACCGGGATGGAGCACTACGGCCGTGCTCTGTGCGGGCAGGGTCCGAGCACACCCTGGCTGTGATGTGGCCACCGACAGGCGCCTCGGCTCCACCGCGGCGCCGGACGGGAACCTGATGGCCGAGAGCCGAGGAGGCCACCACCGCGTGAAGCCGGGCGCCGTGCTGGCGATGATCGTGTGCGTCTTCGCCCTCGGCTCCGCGGAGTACGCGGCGGTGGGGGTCCTGCCGGAGATCGCGGCGGCGTTGCGGGTCACGGTCCCCGCCGCCGGATCGATCGTCACGGTGTACGCGGTGACCGTGGCGGTCTCCGGACCGCTGCTGGCCGTCGCGCTCGCGCGAGTGGCGAGGAAGCCCCTCATGATCGCCTTGATGTCGCTGTTCAGCGTCGGGAACGTGGTGTGCGCGCTCGCGCCCCACTACTGGACGCTGCTCCTCGGGCGGGCGGTCTCGGCACTCGCGGTCAGCACGTTCGTCGGCGCGGCGATCGCGGTCGTGACGTCGATGGTGCCCCAGGACCGGGCCGCCCGGTCCATCTCGTGGATCACGAGCGGTCTGATCCTTGCGATGATCTTCGGTGCGCCCGCCTGCACGTACCTGGGGGAGAGGCTGGGCTGGCGGGCGGCGTTCGCCGGCCTCGTGATCGTCGGCGCGGCGGGGGTCGCGCTCCTGGCCGCCCTGGTTCCGGCTTCCGCGGAGGGCCAGGCGAGCACCGCGCGCCTGGCCGAGTTGAAGGTCATCACCAGGCCTGCCGTGCTGGCCGCGCTCGGGGTCACGGTCCTCGGGCAGATGGCCGTGTTCGTGACGTTCACCTACATCGCGAGCCTGTTGTCCGAGGTCGGCGGATTCACGGCAGCTGGGATCAGCGTGCTCCTGCTGCTGTTCGGGGTCGGCGGCGTGCTCGGCAACTTCGTGGGGGCGAAGTTCGCCGACCGCTCGCTCATGGCCACCACGAGCGGCCTGCTGCTGCTCCTCTCCTTTGTGCTGGCCGGGTTCAGCGTGAGCGTCCACGACCAGTTCGCCGCGGTGGTCAACGTCTTCGCGCTCGGCGTAGTGGGGTTCGCCCTCGCCCCCTGCTACCAGGCCAGGGTTCTGATGGTGGCGGGTAGCTCGACCGCGGCGATAGCGACGAACACCTCCGGCATCAACGTCGGTATCGCTCTGGGTGCCGGCGTCGGTGCGGGCGCGCTCACCGCGGGTTTCGAGCTCACCGACATCGGGTGGATCAGCGGGGTCATCGGGGTGCTGGCGACCGCCGTCGCCGCCTCGATGCTGCTTTCCGACCGCAGAACGAAGGTCGCCTGATCCCGGTTCCCCCGATCCCTGATTCCGCACGGTCCTACGAGCACGGCTAGGGGAGAATGCCATGAAGCTAGGAGTTCTCAGCTGGGAACGCGACGAGGCCGAGTCGGTCGGCATCGCCGAGAAGGCCGCGGAGCGTGGGCACGAGGCGGTCCTCTTCACGATCGAGGACATCCGGTGCGCCTCGATCCCCGGTGGCGGGACGGAGCCGATGATCGGCTCCTCCCCAGCGCGGGAGTTCGACGCGGTCCTGTCCCGGGCGCACATCGGCTACGAGGGCTGGCGCACCACGGTCGAGCGGCTGCACCTGCTGTCCACCGTTCCTGGGCTGCTCATGGTGGACACCGTGGACACCCACGTCCGCGCGGTCAGCAAGTTCGCCATGCTGCACCAGCTCACCACGGCGGGGATCAGCGTCCCGGAAACCCGCTCCTGCACCACGGTGGCCGACGCCCGCGCCGCACACGAGGAGTGGGGCGCGATGGTCGTGAAGCCGTCGGTCGGGTTCGGCGGCATCGATGTCGAGCGCTTCGTGGGCACGCTCACCGAGCGCGACACCGCGCAGATCGCGGGCGCCCTCGCCAAGTACGGCGAATTGATCTGCCAGCGGTACTGCCCGCACTCCGGCGACCTCAGGGTCTTCGTCATCGACTCCCGCGCCGTGCTGGCCGCGCAGTGGCACACCAGTGCCACGGCGTGGAAGCCCTTCCCGGGCTCGGCGGACCTCGAGGCGAACTGGGACAGCTGGGTCGAACTGGTCGACCCGCCCAAGGAGGCCGTGGACATCGCGATCCGGGCCACCGAGGCCATGCGGCTGAGCTACTCCGGTGTCGACCTCGTGCAGTCCGAAGGGAGGTACTGGGTCATGGAGGTCAACGTCGTGCCCGGGTGGGAACCACTGCCGAAGGACGACCGCGATGGCATGGAACGCGCTGTCATCGACGTCGTGGAGAAGCGGCTCGCTGGTCGAGGCGAGACCTTCGGCGCGTAGTCGACCGGCGAACGGGGTGCGGCCGGAGAGGCCGCACCCCGTTCACCGGTGGTTTCAAGGCCGGGGTCTATCCGACTGGGGTCCTGCGCTGCGACACGATCTCCCGGAAGTTGCCCCGGATGTACTCCGCGCACCGGACCGAGAGAGCCTGCAGCGTGCTGGTCGGGTTCACCGCTCCGCCGGTCGGCATCGAACTCGCGTCGCTGATGAACAGGTTCGGCACCTCCCACGTCTGGTGCCATTTGTTGGTGACCGAGTTCTGCGGGTCCTCACCCATCCGGCAGGTCCCCATCATGTGCCACCCCGGCGGCGGGACGTCCTGCCCGGCGATGCCCGTGCTCGACGTCGCGACGACCGTACCGGTGGCCGCGGCGATCTCGTGGGCCCGCTGTTGCCCGTACTCGACCAACCTCCGGTCGTTCTCGTGGAGCGCGTAGCGAACACGCACGGACGGCAGCCCGCTGGAATCGGTGACGTCGGTGTCGAGCGTCACCCGGTTGCTCGCCACCGGAAGGTCTTCGCCCTGCACGTAGATCATCGCGTGCCTGCCGAAGCGCTCGGCGAAGAACTCCCGGTGCTCGGCGCCCCAGGGCGCCACGTCGCCGGTGTTGGTCCCCGTGGCGGTGCTGGCCGCACCGAGTGACGTGCCGACCTGGAGGGAGAAGCCGTTGAGGAATCCCCGCGAGGAGTCGGTCTCGTAGAACTCGTGACTGCACAGGACCGGGGCTTCCGGACCCTTGAAGCCTTCGAGCGGTTCGTCGAACCAGAAGTCCTCGAACGCGTAGCTGTGGTACATCAGGTGCGTGCCGACCAGGCCGTTGCCGTTGGCCAGCCCGTCCGGGTGACCCGCCTGGGCGGACATCAGCAGCAAGCGCGGTGTGCCGAGCGCGTTGGCCGACAAGACCACGATGGCCGCCCGCACCTCGTGGCGGGCACCGGTGTCCCGGTCGATGTAGACAGCACCGGTGGCGCGGCCGCCCACGACCTGAATCCGCTCGACCCGGGCGTTGGTGCGCAGGTCGACCCCGTTGCGCAGGGCGTCGGGCCAGTAGGAGACGTCGGCGGAGGCTATAGACCGACGGGGGCACCCGCTCAGGCAGTAGCCGCAGTCGTTGCAGGGCAGCCGGTTGCCCTTCGCCCTGGTGAGGATCGCGTTCTCTCCTGGCCACCAGTGCCACCCGAGCCGATCCAGCCCCCGCGCCACCGCCAAGCCCACCCGACCGGGCCTGCTCGCCGGTCCCCACCCCGGGGGCCGGGGAGGGTTGGACGGGTCCCCGACACGCCGCGCGACGCCGATCTCGGCGTCGTTGATGTCGTAGTACGGTTCGAGGTCCTCGTAGCTGATCGGCCAGTCCGTGGTGCCTTCGACCCCGTGCTCGGTGCCCTTGCGGAAGTCGACCGGCTTGAGCCGCGGCCACGCGCCCGCGTAGTGCAAGGTCGAGCCCCCGACGCCGTTCATCATCAACGGTGAGTCGCTGCCCGTGACCGGGTAGTCCTCGTCGAACATCCGCATGTTCGGGGACCACGACCACGTCCGGTTCCGCTCCAGCTCCCAGCTGTCGTAGGAGTGCGGGTGCTGCATCGGCGGCAGCCAGTCGCCCTGCTCCAAGCAGACGACCCGCAGTCCCGCGTCGCTGAGGCGTTTGCTCATCGCCGCTCCGGCCGCGCCCGCACCGATCACGAGCACGTCCGTGTCCACCTGAACCCCCATCAGCGTTCGCTCCCCACGTGTCGCGCGTCGTCAGCGAGCGGACGACCGGCCGTCAAGCCTTCCGGAATCGGCACCCGGACGACGTCCTCGGTCTTGGTGTACGAACCGCGCACGCGGTCGACGAGTTCTTCGTCCCAGTCGAGGAGCACGTCGGAGTACCCGAGCGGCTGGGGGGCGCCGCGGTAGTCGCGTCCCGCATCGAGTTCGCGGTTGATCGCCCTGGTCACCTCGGGTTGCGCGTAGTAGGCGTGGTAGACGAGATCCCGGAGCGCGGTGAAGAACCGGGGTTCGGCCAGTTCGAGCGCGCGGAGCGCCTCCACCCGTTCGTCCTCCTGCGCCGAGAGGAACGGCTCACCGAGTTCGTCGAGGCGGAGACGGACTTCCCGCTCCTCGAGGAAAGGGAACAGCCGCGCGTCCTGGCCCTCAGGAGCGATGTACCGCGTGAGGAAGAACAGCATCCCTGTCCGGTCGGCGGGTGGGAAGTGTCCACCCCCGGGTATCAGGCAGTGCGCGGCTGCCTTCAACACCGCTTCCTGACCTTCCGTCAGCTGGACCGGGGGCAGCCAACCCACGAGTGAGCGCACCGCACCGGCGGATCGTTCGGTCACAGTCACCTTCTCAACATCCTCGCGCACCTTCCCAACCCTTTCGCTGCCGCCTAAACAGAGCAGGGCAAGATCTCGTAGCCGTTCACGAAGCTGGAGCGCTGGCGCACTGCGCCCGCCGTCGAGTGGAAGTCCGGGAACCGTGTGAACAGTTCCTTGAGCAGGGTGTTCATCTGCTGGATCGCGAGGTGGACCCCGAGGCAGTAGTGCGGGCCCAACGCGCCGAACCCGACGTGCGGATTGTGGGTCCGCCCGGCGATGAACTCGTCGGGTCGGTCGAACACCGCGCCGTCGCGGTTGGCGGAGTTGTAGAACATCACGACGCGGTCACCGGGCTGGAAGGCGCCACCGAAGCACTCGACCTCCCTGGTGACGTTGCGCCGCATCCAGTTGATGGGCGTCGAGTACCGGACCACTTCGTTGGACATCAACGACACCCTGTTCTCCATGTCGGAGAACAGGTACGCGCGCTGCTCGGGACGCGTCGTCAGGAGCCAGATCGCGTGCGCCAGGGCGTTGCGGGTGGTCTCGGTGCCCGCGACGATCAGCAAGGTGAAGAACTTGCCCACTTCCTCCTGGGTCAAGCACTCGTCGTCCACGTTCGCTGTGCACAGCTGGGTGATGAGGTCGTCGGCGGGTTCGTGCAGCCGCTTGAGCACAAGTTCGCGGGTCAGCTCGTGCAACTCGACGTACTTGCTGAGCAGGAACGCCTCCCGGTCGTCGTGATCGGGGTCGCCCGCGGCCAGGATGAGTTCCGAGGCCGCCCGGACATCGCCGTACCGCGATTCGGGGATGCCCAGTATCCGGCAGACCACCCGCATCGTCATGGGTGTGGCCACGTGCTCGATGAAGTCGAACTCCCCCTGTCCGAGTACGGCGACCTCGGACACGATCTGGCGAGCCGTCGAGGCGATGTCCTCGGACATCTTGTCCGCCATGCGCGGTGTGAACGACCGGGCGACGATGCGGCGCAGCCTGGTGTGGCGCGGCGCGTCCAAGCTGATCATCGATCCGGCGTACCGCCGCACCGACTCGGGCGGGTCGTCCAGGCTGGTCGAGATCGGCTCCGAGCTGAAGGTGCCGGGGTCACGGCTGGCGGCGACCACGTCGGCGTGCCGGGTGAGCGCGTAGAAGCCGCGCCCGTCGTCGGTGGGGAAGAAGGCGGGTCGGGGTTCGTCACGCAACCGCGCGAATGCCCGGTCGCGCTCTTCCTGCGGCTTTTCCCAGAAGGTCAAACGCATCAGGTCCGGATGTGCGTTGGCCACGCGAGCTTCCCCTCCAGTGCTTGACGAGGAACCACTGAAACAGCGCTGAGAGCCAGCGTTCCGGGCGTGCGGCGTCGGGTCAAGGCGCGAGCGGGCACAACCGGCTTTGTCCCGCCGGCGGGACACGGGTGCTATCGGTTGCCGCACTTCGAGATCCGCGGTTACTGTCGATTCGACGCCCCAAGCGGTGCGGGATTCCGGTGGCGTGCCAACTACTTCAGCACTTGCTCACGCAGACCTGCTCATGCGGGCGGACAAGGGAGACTCCGTGGAGCACCCGAGAAGGTCATCCATAGGAATAATCGCGACAGGAGCCTGTCTGCCGGAGCGTCGGGTGCCCAACGCGGAGATCGCGGCGACGCTCCAGGTCGACGAGCGGTGGATCGCGCGACGCACGGGCGTCCACGAACGGCGGTTCGTCGATGATGACGCGACGAACCGGGGCATCGCCCACGCTGCGGCGAGGCAGGCGATCGACCGGGCCGGGGTCGACCCGGCCGACCTGGCGGGCGTCGTGGTCGCGACCTCGACACCCGACCGGCCGATCCCGCCGGTGGCGCCCTACGTCCAGGCCATGCTCGGCGCCGCGAGCGCGTTCGCCTTCGACGTCAACGCCGCCTGCGCAGGGTTCCTGTACTCCCTGGAGATCGCCCGGGGGCTGCTGGGCGGCGTCGAGGGCGAGCGGCACGTCGTGGTCATCGGCAGCGACACGTACTCGCGGTTGCTGAACCCGGCGGACCGGGGGACCTACACCCTGTTCGGCGACGGGGCGGGCGCGGTCCTGCTCGGACCGGTCGAGGCGGGAGCGGGCATCCTCGGCGGCAGTCTGCACGCGGACGGCAACCTGAGCGAGATCGCGGTCGGCGGCCCCCGCCTGCCGATCTCGCCCGCGCAGATCGAACACGGCGAGCACTTGGCGGGGATGGTCGGCCACAAGGTGGCCGCGACCATGCGGACGGTGTTCCCCGTGCTCGTGAAAGACGCCCTGGCGAAGCACTGCCTGACGATCGACGACATCGATCACCTGGTGTGCCACCAGGCCAATCCGAACCTCGTGCGCGAATGCGCCCGCGATGCCGGGTTCGCGCCCGAGCAGGTCGTCATCACCGGCGACCGGTACGGCAACACCGCGGCCGCCTCTGTCCCCATCGGACTGGACGCCGCCACCGCCGACGGCCGGATCCGCCACGGCTCACTGGTCCTGATGGTGTCCTTCGGCGCCGGGATGACGTGGGCTTGGTCGTTGGTGCGGTGGGTCGGTCCCGTTCGCTAGTAGACGCAGGAGGGAACAGCGGTGGATCTCAGGTGGAGCGGCGAGCAGGAAGCCATCTTCGAGGCCGCGCGCGAGTTCGGTCGAGAAGTGGTCGCACCGAGCAGCGAAGAGCGCGATCGAGCGTCCCGGTTCGACCACGGTATCTGGAAGGCGCTGGCGGAGAGCGGGTTCTGGAAGGCGGGCGTCCCCGCGGAGCTGGGTGGCGACGGCGGGGGACTGGCGAACTACGTCGCCGCCCTCGAAGGTCTGACGCTGGGTTCGCAGGACAGCGGATTCTCGGTCACGGTCGGCGCGCACGCGTCGCTGATCCAGGTGCTGTCGAGGTGGGGAACGGCTGAGCAGCAACAGCGGTTCCTCCCGGACCTCTTCGCCGGTCACGTCGGCGCCACGGCGGCGACGGAGCTGACCGGTGGTTCGCACGTGACCGCGGTGCGCACGACAGCCGAGCCGACCGGTGACGGCCACTACACCCTCTCGGGGAGCAAGAGCCACATCACCAACGCCCCGGTCGCCGACATGATGCTGATCGTCGGACGGGTCGCGGGCCTCGGCAAGCGCGACATCTCCCTGTTCCTCCTCGACCGCGGCCAAGAGGGGGTGAGCCTCGGGGAGAACGAGGACCTCATCGGTCTGCGCACCAGCCCCATCGGCCCCATCGACATGGACCGGGTGCACATCCCGCCGGAGCGGGTGCTCGGCAGCGTCGGGGACGGGTTGACCGTGCTGTACTGGTGCCTGGCGCTGGACCGGCTCAGCTTCGGCGTGATCGCCTCAGCGCAGATGCGGTCCATGATCCCGCGCGCGCTGGACCGCGCGACCAGCCGCGAGGCTTTCGGAGCGCCGATCGCCGAGTACCAGTACATCCAGGACAAGATCGTCCAGATGAAGGTCGGCGCCGAGACGGCCAGGGCACTGTCCTACGCCACGTTGTCAGCCATGGAGAACGGCGATGCCGACGCGGGCACGCTGGCCTCGTGCACGAAGCTCGCCTCCGCCCAGGCGATCGTCGGCTCCAGCTTGGAACTGGTGCAGTTGTTCGGGCACATGGGCTACGACCGCACCCAAGGCGTGGAGCGGCACCTCCGCGACGCCGCGGCCTTCCGCATCGCCGGTGGCACCGACGAGATGCAGAAGAAGGCCATCTTCAGCCAGCTGCTCGCGGCCAGTCGCTCGAACTCCCTCTGATGTCCACATCTGCGAGGAACGGTGGTCAGCGGTGACAACCAGTGAACCAGCGGCGTTGCGGGGGAGCGCGACCGTCGAGGTCCTCCCCGACGAGTCAGCCGAGAAGTGGGGCAACACCGGCATCAGCGTGGTGTCGACCCCGGCCTTGCTCGGACGGCTCGAGCAGCTGTGCGACGAAGCCATGAAACCCGAGATGGCCTCCGGTGAGATGACGGTGGGCATGTCGGTGACCCTGCACCACCGCGCCCCGGCGCGGGTGGGCAGCACGATCACCTACCGGGTCGCCGCGCCGTCCTACGCGCCGAAGACCGAGTTCACCTTCGAGGTGCTCGCCGCGGACGGCACCGTCGTCTGCGAGGGCCGCCACCAGCGCGCGGTGATCGACGCGGAACGGTTCAAGCGATCGCACGGGCTCGCATCCGGCACAGGGGAGGCGCCATGACGGCGGTCGCCGGGGCGAGGATCGGCGAGCTACCGGTCGTCGACCGCGCGGAGGGGTGCTGGATCTACGACGTCGACGGCAACGACTACCTCGACGGCAGCTCGGGCACGCTCTGCGTCAACATCGGCCACGGTGTCCGAGAAGTGCTGGACGCCATGGCCGAGCAGGGTGCGCAGGTCTGCTTCACCCACCGCAGCCAGTTCGAGAGCCAGCCGCGACGGGCGCTGACCGAGGAGATCCACGCCGTCACGGGGAACCGGTTCCGCGAGATCGTCTACACCAATTCGGGGTCCGAGGCGACCGAGACGGCGCTTCGCCTGGTCCTGCACCACCACAACGAGCTCGGGACGCCCGACCGCGTGGTCGTTCTGTCCCAGTACCCGAGCTACCACGGCATGACCGCGGGCGCCCTGGGGATCTCCGGGCACCCGGCGCGCAGGCGCAACCTCGGCGGACTGCTCGCGGGTGCGGCCGACCTGGCGCTGGTCGCCCCGGCCGACCCGGACGCCCTCGTCCCCGATGCCTCCGACTGGTCCGCGGCGCTGGAGCGCGTCGGTGCGGACCGGGTCGCGGCCATCATGGTCGAACCGGTGGGCTGCGCGGCCAGCGGCGGGGCCGTTGTGCCCGACCAGACCTGGCGCGACCTCCGGGAGCTGTGCGACCGGACCGGCACCCTGCTGGTGGCGGACGAGGTGATGACCGGGTTCGGACGCACAGGGGCCTGGCTGGCGCACACGGGCTCCGGCGTGCTGGCTGACCTGGTCGCGACCGGCAAGGGGCTCAGCGCAGGCTACTCCCCGCTCGGGGCGTGCCTGGTCGGCGACGCGGTGCTGCGCGGCCGGTCAGCCGCCACCGCCGCCATCGGCCACACGATGAACGGCAACCCGCTGTCGGCCGCCGCGGCGCTCGCCGTACTGCGGTACCTGACCCGGCACGGGCTGGTGGACCGGGCGCGCGCCGCGGGCGAGCTCCTGCGCCTGCGGCTCGACGAGCTGGCCGGGTGCTACGACTGGGTCGGACCGCCGCGGGGACGGGGCCTGGTCCACGGTCTCCCGCTCCACCAGTCCGCCGCTTCCTACGCGGTTGAGCCACTGGCGCACAGGGTGTGCGCGGCGGCCCGCGCGTGCGGGCTCGTCGTCTACCCGGCCGGGGTCGACCACCGGACCCAGTCGCTGCTGGTGGCGCCGCCGCTGACCATCAGTGACGACGAGCTCGACGAGCTGGTCCGACGGTTGGACTCAGCGCTGCGCCGCACCGCCGAGGCACAGGGAGCGTCGTCGCGATGAGCACACTGATCATCGGCAACTCGTTCAACGACTACCTGGTCGGCGACCTCGGCCGCTTCGACCCGCTCGAACGCCGGATCGGCGGCAACATCTCCTTGCGCCTGGCATGGCTCGCCGAACCCGGTGACGTGGTGGTACTGCCCCAGGAGCCGGATCGCGCCTTCGTCGACTACATGATGGGCTTGAAGGGCGTGCCCGCCGACTCCGTCACGATCGCGGTGCCGCCAGCGGGCAGCTTCGGCACAGACGTCATCACCAGCGATCGTCTCACCGACGACGCCTTCCGACGCCACCTGTCCGGCCTGGTGTCGACCAACGGCGTCGACCAGGTCGTGCCGTACGTGTTCGACTCCACCATCGCCACCCTCTGCCGCGACTGGGGCCTGGCGGAGACGTGCCCTGCGTTCCCGTTCCTCGCCGGTGGCGGTGCCGACATGCTCAACAGCAAGAGCGTGTTCCGGGCGCTGTCGCTCGGCGTCGGCGCTCCCGTGCCCGAGGGCCTGGTCACCGATTCGCCGTCGCGTGCCGCCGCGTTCGTCGGCGCGCTGCTCGCCGACGGCGGTTCGGTGATCGTCAAGCAGGACTTTCACCAAGGCGGCCACGGGAACGAGATCCTCACCAGCGACGCCGCCACCACGCAGATCGGCGCCATCTCGATGATCACCCTCGGTTCCGACGACCTCGGCGGCGTCGAGGCCCTGCTGCGGCGCCGTTGGCCCGCCTACTCCAACGATGGGACCGCGAAGGTCGTCCTGGAGCGGTACCTGCCGAACAGCGTTCCGATCGGCGCCGAGGTGGAGATCGGTGAGCGCGCCATCACCGTCCGCCACACCGGGGAGATGCGGATGACACCCATCTTCGACGGTGTCGTGCTGCCCGGTCTGGAGATGACCACCGCCCAATGCGACCTCTTCAGATCCGCTGTCCTGGCGCTGTGCGTCGCTGTGCAGGCGATCGGGTATCGAGGTCTGATCAACATCGACGGGATCATCGACGGTGGCGGCCGGGTGCTGCTCACCGAGTACAACGGCAGATTGGGCGGCACCACGCACCTGCACTGGCTGGGCGTGAGCCTCGTCGGGCCCGATTACGCGGAGCGGGCCGTCTTCGTCAGCAACAACGATTGGAAGGTCCCGTCGTTCGGCGCCGCGATGGACGTGCTCGAGTCCTCGGGCCTCGCCTACGACCGGGACAAGCGCTCCGGAGTGGTGATCACCTGCGACCACACCGCGCTGTCCGGAGCCGTCGAGTACTGCGTGATCGGGAACGACCACGCCGACGCGCACGCCGTCGAGAAGGAGCTCAAGGGCCTGTTGTAGCGCGCTCACGCGGCCTGACGGGAAGGAACCGCATGTCGACCAGGACTCCGTCGAGGGGGTTGGAACCATGAGACCGGTCGCGGTGCTCTGCGGCGTCGGCAGCTACCTGCCGCCGACGGCGGTGTCGAACGACGATCTGTCGCAACGGCTGGACACCACCGACGAGTGGATCCTGACGCGCACCGGCATCGCCAACCGGTTCTTCGCCAGCCGGGGAACGGCCACATCGGATCTGGCCGTCAGCGCCGCCGAGCGGGCGCTCAAGTGCGCCGAGGTCGACGGCGTCGACGCGGTCGTGCTCGCCACGACGACCCCCGACCGCCCGTGCCCGGCCACCGCGCCGGTCGTCGCGGCGAAGCTCGGGCTCAGCGGGGTGGCCGCCTTCGACGTCGGCGCGGTGTGCACCGGGTTCCTCTACGCCCTCAGCGCCGCTGCCGGCCTGATAGCGACCGAGACCGCCGAGCGGGTGCTGGTCATCGGCGCGGACACCTACTCCACCATCGTGGACCCGTCCAACCGCTCCGACGCCGTCATCTTCGGCGACGGCGCGGGAGCGGTGGTGCTGCGTGCGGGCACGCCCGGCGAACCCGGTGCCGTGGGTCCGTTCGACCTCGGCAGCGACGGCGACCACCGGGACCTGATCACGATTCGCGCGGGCGGCTCCGAACAGCGCCTGTCCGGTGCCGAACCCCGCCCCGAGGACCACTACTTCTCGATGTCGGGGAAGAAGGTGTTCCAGCAGGCGATCGTCCAGATGGCCGGTTCCGTGCGGGGCCTGCTGCGCCGAGCGGGCCTGGAGATCGGACAGGTCGACCGCATGGTCGGACACCAGGCCAACCAGCGCATCCTGACCCGGCTGGCCGACGTCCTCGGCCTGCCCGAGGACCGCAACATCGGCAACATCCGCGAGGTCGGCAACACCGCCGGGGCCTCCATCCCGATCGCGTTGGACGACGGTCACCGCCGAGGCCTGCTGAGCACCGGGGACCAGGTGCTGCTGACCGCGTTCGGCGGTGGCCTGACCTGGGGCTCAGCCCTGTTGACCTGGCCCGATCTTCACCACACCGACCGTATCCGGTCATGACCGCGGACGGAGAGCTGATCACTGTGTCTACTTATGACCGACTCGCGTCGATCCTCGTCGAGAACTTCAAGGTTCCGGAGAAGGACATCGTCCGGGAAACCTGCTTCGACGACATGGGCGTCGATTCGCTGTTCCTCGTCGAGTACCTCGTGGTGGTCGAGGAGAAGTTCGGCATCAACATCGAAGACGAGAAGATCGGCCCGGCCGACTCGCTGGAGCAGCTGTCGGACCTGGTCGACGCGCGGCTCGCCGAAGCGGAGCGATCGGCGTGAGCAGGGCGGGGATCGCGGTCACCGGTTTGGGTGTGGTCACCGCCGCGGGCATCGGCGCGAAGACCACCTGGGCCCGGGTGTGCGCGGCGGAACCGACCGCGGCCGACGACCCCGCGCTGACCGGGCTGCCGGTCACGTTCTCCTGCACCGTCCCCGGGTTCGACGCCGCCGCGCTGGTCGGCCCGCGCAGCGAGCTCAGCCAGAGCAGGTTCACGCAGTTGGCGCTCGTCGCGGCCAGGGAGGCGGTCGCCGACGCCCGCTTGGAGCCCGCCACCTGGCGCGGAGCCCGGGTGGGGGTCGTGGTGGGCACCGCGCTCGGCGGCGTCCCCACCCTGGAGGCGCAGCGGCAGCGCATGGGAGAACGCGGCCACCGTGCGGTGTCACCGCTGCTGATCCCGATGTTCATGCCCAACATGGCGGCCGGGCACATCGCGATGGACCTCGGAGCCACCGGCCCCAACTTCGTCGTCGCCTCGGCTTGCGCGTCGGGGGCGTCGGCCATCTGCGCGGCGGCGGAGCTGCTCTGGAGCGACCGCTGCGACGTGGTGATCGCCGGTGGCGCGGACGCGGCCATCACGCCGCTGATCGTCAGCAGCTTCGCCCGCATGGGTGCGCTCTCGCGGCGAGTGGCCGACCCCGCGAGGGCATCCAGGCCCTTCGACGTCGCCCGCGACGGGTTCGTCATCGGGGAGGGCAGCGGGATGCTGGTCATGGAGCGGGCGGCGGACGCGACGGCCAGGGGTGTCTCCGGTTACGCCAGGTTGGCGGGGTACGGCGCCTCGGCCGACGCCCACCACATGACCGAACCCGACCCGTCGGGTGGCGCCGTGGCGCGCGCGGTGGCCGAGGCGCTCGACTCCGCGGGCATCACCCCGAGCGAGGTCGACCACGTCAACGCGCACGGCACGTCCACCCCCCTCAACGACCTGACCGAGGCCCGCACCCTGGCGCGCACCCTCGGTGAGGGGTTCGCGGTCAGCTCGGCGAAGGGCGTTCTGGGGCACACGCTCGGCGCCGCGGGCGCGATCGAGGCGGCGTTGTCGGTCCTGTCGGTGTCGACCGGCGAGATCCCGCCGACGGCGAACCTCGAACGGCAGGACCCCGAGATCGACCTCGACGTGGTGTCCGGCGAGGTGCGGACGGCGAAGGTGGACGTCGCCGTGAGCAACTCCTTCGGGTTCGGCGGTCAGAACGCCGTCCTGGTGTTCACGACATGACCGACCACGTGATCAGCGACCCCTTCAACCGACGGAGAGCAGGCACGATGACGGACGCAGCTCCGTACCTCCATTCCGTGGACACCGAGACGATGTACCAGGGCAAGACCCCGCTCGGGCGCAGGATGCCCTGGGACATCAGCCAGGCGCAGCCGTCGCTGGTGGCGATCGAGGAGAGCGGCGGGATCTCCGGTGACGTGCTCGACCTCGGTTGTGGAACGGGTGACAACGCCATCTACCTCGCCTCGCGCGGGTACCGGGTGACCGGTGTCGACGTCGCGCCAACCGCGATCAAGGAGGCCGTCCAGCGGGCCCAGGCGGTGGGCGTCGACGTCACCTTCGACGTCGCCGACGCGACCAAGCTCGACCAGTACTCCTCGGCCTTCGACACGATCGTCGACAGCGCGCTCTACCACTCCCTGGAGGTCGACGAGCGCGCCGACTACGTCCGAGCCTTGGTGCGGGTGGCTCGTCCGGGCGCGCGCCTGCACGTCCTGTGCTTCTCGGACGCGACGCCGGAGGTCTTCCCCGACCTCTTCCGGATCACCGAGCAGAACCTGCAGGAGAACTTCGAGCCGTTCGGGCTGATCACGTCCCTGAACCGGTCGGAGTACACGAGCTCGATGACGAGGGCGGCGTTCGGCCAGTTCGTCCGCCTGCTGACGGACGTGGAGCTCGACGACGCCGCGCTGCGGGAGGTTCCGGTCGACGCCGAAGGCCGCGTCTCGCTGCCGATCTGGCACCTGACCGCCGTGCGCGCGGAGGACGGCCGATGACGGTCCACGACGCCGAGGACATGCAGGCCGACGAGCTCATGAAGCGGGTCCGCCAGGCGGTGCCCACGCTGCTCGAGCACGCCGCGCAGACCGAGCTCGCGCTGCGCCCGACACCGCAGAGCAGGCAGGCCGCACGCGCGGCGGGCGCGTTCGCGCTGATGACCCCGCGCAGGTTCGGCGGGCTCGGCGCCGATCGGGCCACCATCGTGCGGGTCCTCGCGGAACTCGGCCGCGGGTGCCCGTCGACGGCCTGGGTCGCCGCCACCTCGGCCGAGGCCCAGACCCTCGCCGCGCCGCTGATGCCGGAGGAACTGCTCAAGGAGTTCTACGCCGATCCCGACGTCCGGTTGTGCGGGGTGGGTGAGCCCCTGGGCGCGGCCCGGCAGGTCCCCGGGGGGCTGCGGTTCTCCGGCCGCTGGGGATACGCCTCCGGTTGTGAGGACTCGCCGTGGACGCTGCTGCTGGTCGCGGTCACCGACGACGGGACGTTGCGGCGCTTGGCGCCGGTCCTGGTGCCGACTTCCGCGTTGCGGATCGACCGCACCTGGGACGTGATGGGACTGCGCGGCACGGGAAGCCACAGCCTGGCCGCGGACGACGTCTTCGTGCCCGATTCCCACGTCCTGGACCTCCCCACCGGCCCGGACGGCCTCCCGGACCCGTCCGTGCGCCCCGAAGCGCACCTGAGCAACGCGTGCTACGTGCTCAGCCCCATGCTGGGCGCCGCACAAGGCGCGCTGGACGTCGTCTCCGCGGCGTTGCACACCCGCAAGCCGCCGCTGAGCGAGCACGACAGCCTGGCCGCTTCCGCCAGCGCCCGGCAGCTCTTCGCCCAAGCGGCCCACCGGGTCGGGGGAGCCCGAGATCGGGTTCTCCGCGTCGCCGAGCACTTGGACCGCTACGCCGACACCGGCGCGCTGTCGGAGCTGGACCGGGCGGCGCTGACCATGGACATCGTCACCGCCGCCAGGCAATGCCGCACATCCGTCGACGAACTGGTCGACCTGCACGGCTCCAGCGGCCTCGCCGCGGGCAACCCGCTGCAGCGCTTCTGGCGCGACCTGCAGGTCGGCACCCGTCACGCGCAGCTCAACCCCTACCTGGCGGTGGAGGACTACGGCTTGCTCCTGGCCGCTTCCCTCAAGGAGGGGGGACAGCGGTAGGCGACGAGATCGTCACACGACCCACTCAGCCAACGCCCGAGAACGGACAAGGGATGACCAAGAGCATAGTAATCGTCGGTGGAGGCACAGCAGGCTGGATGACCGCGGCCTACCTGAAGGTCACCTTCCGCGACTCCCTCTCGATCACACTGGTCGAGTCCGCGAACGTGCCCACCATCGGCGTCGGGGAAGCGACCTTCAGCACCGTGCGCCGGTACTTCCAGCACCTGGGCCTGGACGAGCGGGAGTGGATGCCGGAGTGCGACGCCACCTACAAGCTCGCGATCAGGTTCGAGGACTGGCGCGCCGACGGCCACTACTTCTACCACCCGTTCGAGCGCCCCCGGGTGGTCGAGGGGTTCTCCCTGGCGGACTGGTGGCTGCACGCCCGGCCGAGCGACCGCTTCGACCAGGACACCGCCGTGCTGGCCGCGCTGTGCGACAACCTGCGCTCCCCGCGCTACCTCGACGGCACGATGCTCGAGCGGGACTTCGTGGTCCCGGACGAGGACCGGCTCTCGCGCGCCGGGTTCGAGGGCGACACCCAGTTCCCCTACGCGTTCCACTTCGACGCCGCCAAGCTCGCGGGGTACCTGACCGAGTTCGGCGTGCGGCGTGGGGTTCAGCACGTCCTGGATGACGTGGTGGAGGTGGTCCACGGCGATCGGGGTGCCATCGACGGCATCCGAACCCGCGAACACGGCATCATCAGCGGTGACCTGTTCATCGACTGCACCGGCTTCAAGGCGCTGCTGCTGAACAAGGCGCTCGGCGTGCCGTTCCAGTCATACCAGCAGTACCTCCCCAACGACAGCGCGGTCGCGCTCCGCGTGCCGACCGACATGGCCACGAACGGCATCCGTCCGTGCACCACCGCCACCGCGCGGGACGCGGGCTGGATCTGGACCATCCCCCTGTACCGCCGCATCGGGACCGGTTACGTCTACTCGAGCGAGTACTGCGGGCCGGACGAGGCGGAGCAGTCGCTGCGGCGGTTCGTCGGCGCGCGGGCCGAAGGGCTCGAAGCGAACCACATCCGGATGCGGATCGGTCGAAGCGAGTCCTCCTGGGTGAAGAACTGCGTCGCGATCGGCCTGTCGAGCGGTTTCGTCGAGCCGCTGGAGTCCACCGGGATCTTCTTCATCCAGAACGCGATCGAGCAACTGGTGAAGCACTTCCCGTCCGGTGAGGACGACGACCTGCTCCGCGAGGCGTACAACCAGCAGGTCGCCCACGTGATGGACGGTGTGCGCGACTTCCTGGTGCTGCACTATTACGCGGCGGCCCGCCAGGACAACCAGTATTGGAAGGACGCGAAAACCAGGCCGCTGCCCGATTCGCTCGCCGAGCGCATCGAACTGTGGAAGGCCAAGCTCCCCGACGAGAGCACCGTCTTCCCCTACTTCCACGGGTTCGAGCCGTACTCCTACGCGGTCATGCTGCTCGGATTGGGCGGGTTGCCGGTGCGCCCCCTCCCCGCACTGGCCAACCTCGACGCCTCGGCCGCGCGCAGGGAGTTCGAGCTGGTGCGCGAGCAGGGCCAGATCCTGGTGGACCGGTTGCCATCGCAGTACGAGTACTTCGCGCACCTGCGCGATCCCGGGTCCGACGCGGCCACCCATCCAGCGCTGGTCCGATGACCATGGCGCGGTCCAGCCTCGTGGACGCCGACCGGTTCAGGTCACTGATGGCGGCCTTCCCAGCCGGTGTCACCATCGTGACGGCGACCACCGGATCCGGCGACCCGCACGGGATGACGTGCTCATCGGTGTCGAGCGTGTCGTTGCTCCCACCGGTCCTGCTGGTCTGCCTGAACAGGAGAAGCCGGACGCTTCCCGCGCTGCTCGCCACGTCGAAGTTCGCGGTGAACTTCCTGCACAGCCAGGCCAGGGAGGCCGCCCGCCTGTTCTCCACCCCCGTGCCCGACCGCTTCGAGCAGGTGCGGTGGGAGTTGTCGACCTCGCACGCCGGTCCGCACCTCCTCGATGAAGCGCACACGGTCGCTGACTGCCGTGTCGTCGAAACCACCTCCATCGGCGACCACACCGTGGTCTTCGGCGAGGTGTTCGACATCCACCGGGTGACCTCCGACCCACCCGACCCGCTCCTGTACGGGCTGCGGGACTACTGGTCGCTGCACCCCTCGCGAAACGGCGCCGCGCCCCCGGCGTGAGGAAGGAGAGCCATGCCCCCTCGTCCAGCGGACGCGCCACCGCACGACCCGGTGTCCGCGCTCACCTATTCGGACTACCTGAAGCTCGACATCCTCCTCGCCACCCAGGAACCGAGGATGTCGGCCGACGAGCGACGTCCCGCGACCTTGTCCGAGCACTTCTTCATCGTCGCGCACCAGGCGTGCGAGCTGTGGCTCAAGCAGGCCATCGGGGACATCGGGGCCGCTACCCGGGCCTTGCGCCCCCGCGACGGGGAGAGCGACGCCGAGCTGGCCGCCGAGCTGCTGGAGCGCGTCTGCGAGGTGCTGAACGTGCTGTTGGGCCAGCTCGTGGTGCTGGAGCGGCTCCCGGTCCGGCACTTCGCCGAGTTCCGGCACTCCCTGGGTACCGCCAGCGGGGCGGAGTCGGAGCAGTTCGAGGAACTGGGCAGGTTGCTTGGGGACGGCGACGGCAGTGAGGTGCTTTTCCACGCCTTCAAGGCCGCGATCGAACGCCGCGGCCTGTCGCTGACCGACGTGTGCCGACTCGGTCCCGGCGCCGGCGTCCACCACCGCATCGCCGAGAGCCTCATGTCGATCGCGGACAGGTACTGGCGCTGGAAGATCACGCACCTGTCCATCATCTCGAAGCTGATCGGGGACCTCCCCGGGACAGGCGGTACCAGCGGCTTGGCCTATCTGGCGGGGCGGGTGGTGCAGCCCTTCGCCGAACTGCGCCGAGAACGCAGCCACCTGCACGCCGATCTGGCCCCCAGTCGGGCGGGCTGACCCGTGACCACGATTCCCGAGGATCTGGACAGGCAGTACTCGCCCAGTTCGTGCGTCGCCGACATCGAGTACTACTTGCACGAGTACGCCGCTCGCAGCGCGGGGGCCCGTGCGGTGCACCGGCACCACGTCATCAGCTACGGACCGTCTCCGGCGGAGAAGCTCGACCTGTTCCCCCACACCGAGGGCTGCCCCCTGCTCGTCTACATCCACGGTGGCAACTGGCAGCAGCTCAGCAAGGACGAGTCCAGCTTCGCCGCGTCGGCGGCCCTGTTCACGGGAACCGCTTTCGCGGCCTTGGGTTACGGGCTCGCGCCCGACCACCGCCTCGATGAGATCGTGGCCATGGTCCGGCGGGGATTGCTGTGGCTCGTCCGCAACGCCGCGGCACACGGGATCGCGGCAGACCGGATCCACCTCAGCGGGAGCTCCGCCGGTGCCCACCTCGCGGCCATGGCCTTCACCGGCGACTGGTTGATCGACGGCAGGACCCCGGCCGAGGTCTTCCGCTCGGTCACGCTGCTGAGCGGCATCTACGACCTCGAGCCGATCCGGAACAGCTACGTGAACGACGCCCTCCGGCTCACCCCGGAATCGGCCCACCGCAACAGCCCGCTGCACCACGTGCCGCCCACCGCGCCGCCGATCCTCCTCGCCCGAGGAGGCCGGGAGACCGCGGCTTACGCCCGGCAGCAGGACGCCTACGTCTCCGCCCTCCGCGCCCGCGGGCTCGCTGTGCGGGACCTGGTGGTCGAGCCCCGCAACCACTTCGACCTGCCGTTCGACCTCCTCAACCCCGACACGGCGCTCGGCAGCGAGATCGTCGGTCGACTCAGGGCCGAGCCGTGAAGACCCATCTCCCAGCGTGATGAGGCGTTGAGTGCCGTGACCATGAACCAGATCGTGTTCCTGTTCGTCGACCTGGCGATCGTGCTGGTGGTGGCCCGGGTGCTGGGCGCGCTGGCGAAGAAGATCGATCAGCCGGCGGTCATCGGCGAGGTGCTCGCAGGGATCCTGCTCGGGCCGACGCTGCTCGGCGAGGGCATCAGCGAGGTGGTGTTCCCCGCTGAGGTCAGACCGTTCCTCACGGCGTTGGCCTCGGTGGGGGTGGCGGTGTTCATGTTCGGTGTCGGCGCCGAACTCGACCGCGGGACACTGCGCGGCAAGGGCAGGGTCGCGACCACAGTGTCCCTCACCTCGATCGCCGCGCCGTTCGCCCTGGGCTCGGGGCTCGCGTTGTACCTCGCGGTGAACCACGAGGTGCAGAACCGGCTCGCCTTCGTCCTGTTCATCGGCGCGGCGATGTCGGTGACGGCGTTTCCCGTCCTGGCGAGGATCCTCTCTGACCGCGGGATGTCCAGGACCGCGGTCGGCGGCATCGCGCTGACCTGTGCGGCTGTGGACGACCTGCTCGCGTGGTGCTTGCTCGCCGTGGTCGTGGTGGTGTCCGGTGGGGGCGCGGCGCAGTGGCTCATCGCGTTGAGTCCCGTCTACCTCGCGGTGATGCTGTGGGTCGTGCGCCCTCTGCTGCGCAGGGTGTTCACCCCCGATCGGCCCGCGGGCACCGTCCTCCCGGTGTTGCTGGCCGGCCTGTTGGTTTCCGGCGCGGTCACGGAGTTGATCGGCCTGCACTTCATCTTCGGCGCATTCTTCTTCGGTCTGGTCGTTCCGCACAGAGGCACAGCTGCGCTGCGCGGGGTCGTGCTCGAGCGGATGGGGGAGTTCAACGCGGCACTGCTCTTGCCGGTGTTCTTCATCGTCGCCGGGCTCAAGGTCGACTTGTCCTCCCTCGGCTCCACCGATCTGGTGGAACTGCTCCTGGTGCTGCTGGTCGCCGTCGGCGGCAAGTTCGGCGGTGCCTATCTGGCTGCTCGGCTCAACCGGCTCCCCGTGCGCCAGTCCGCGGCGCTCGGCGTGCTGATGAACACGCGCGGACTCACCGAGCTGATCATCCTCAGCGTGGGGCTGCAGCTCGGGGTGCTCGACCAGTCGCTCTACTCGATCATGGTGGTGATGGCCGTCATCACCACCGCGATGGCGGGACCACTGCTCCGGATCATCTACCCGGCCTCCGCGGTCGACCACGACCTCGACGTGGAACGGGCTCGCCAACGCACGGCACCCTGACCGCCCCGCGGGCGGAGAAGCGCACTCCCCTGGCAAGTTCACCGAAGATTGGGGCAACCGTGAGGTTCGACGTCTTCTGCAGCCTCGCGCAGACACCGCGAGCAGCGTCCGGGAAGCCTGCACACGCGACGCTGCTGTCGGAGTTCCTCGATCAAGCCAGGCTCGCCGACGAACTCGGGTACGAGTGCGTGTGGGTCGCCGAGAACCACTACAGCAGCGAACTGCAGAAGACCCACGCCAACCCCGTGATCCCGCACTGGCAGGGCGAGGTCGGGGTCAACACCGGCATCTGCCAGCTCGCGGCCCAGGTCTTCGCCAGGACCGGCCGCATCGACGTCGGCTCGGCGATCATGAACATCGTGGCCAACGGGGGCCCGCTGCCCGCCGCCGAGCAGGTCGCCTCCGCGTTGGCCTGGCACGGCCTCGACCCGGACGAAGGCAGGCTGTTGAGGATCGGCTTCGCCGGGGGCCGATTCGACTACATCGTCCGGTCCACCGGCATCGTCCCGCGCGCGGAGTGGGAGAGCGCCGCGTGGCCGCAGGTCAAGAAGGCCATCTTCCGGGAGGCGGCGACCATCTTCCTGAGGTTGCTCCACGGTGAGGACGTCAGCGGCGGGGAGACCCCGGAGACCGTGCTCGGCCACGCCGACTTCCGCAGTGCGCAGGACTACGAGGACGTGCTGTCCCGCGCCCCCGCGGACGTTCGGGTCCCCGGTGGGATAAGGGTCCCGCGCAGGTGGGACTTCGAGGCGACGCGAATCGTCCCCGACTTCCGCCGGGAGCTGCTGCGCTGCTACGCGGGCACCCACGACGCCGTGCTCCAGGAACACCTCGGTGAGCGGTTCGGCAGCCGGGCGCTGAACCTCAGCGTGACGCCGACGGAGATCATCGAGGACACCCACCGGCGGATGACCGAGGTGTTCAACCGCAGTGGTCGGTCCTGGTCCCGCTCGTACATGCCGAGGACGACCTTGGTGTTCCTCGACGCGACCCCCGGCATGTCGAGGCAGGCACGCCGGGCGGCGGCCTGGGATCGAGCCAAGGAAGCTCTCTCCGCGCACCGGATGGGGATGGACGGCACCGTCGACCCCGACAAGGTGGAGTCGGGCGCGGACAACGCGCTCATCGGGGCGCCCGAGGACGTCGCCGAGCAGATCGTGCGGCGCTTCGACCACGAGGACCGGCTGATGCTCTGGTTCGACTTCTTCCACCAAGGAGGCGACACCGTCCTGGCGCAGATGGCCGCCTTCCAGCAACAGGTGGTCCCGCTGCTGCAAGCCCGGGGCGTACCGGCCGGCGTTCCGAGCCGGGGACGGCACCATGCGGCAGCTCGAGCTTGACCTGCGGGGAGCGGCGGGCTCCCACATCCGGTGGATGGAGGTCGCGGGGCCGCCCGGTGCCCCCGTCCAGGTGTTCCTGCACGGGCTCGGCGCCAGCTCCAGCCACGACTTCCCCGAGATCGCCCAACACCCGTCGCTGGCCGCCCTCGGCCGCCGCAGCCTGCTCGTCGACCTGCTCGGTTTCGGCTACAGCGACCGCCCCGCCGACTTCGGGTACTCGCTGGAAGAGCACGCCCGGGCGGTGGCCGCGGTCCTCGACGCCGAACGGGTGGCGGCGGCGGATGTCGTCGGCCACTCGTTGGGCGGCTCGATCGGGCTCGCGTTGGCCGCGCTGCGCCCGGACCTGGTGAGGGGCCTGGTCCTCGGGGAAGCCAACTTGCGGAGGGGACGCGGGCAGCTGAGCCGGTGGGTCGCCGATTGGTCGGAAGAGGACTTCCTGGCGCGTGGCATGGCCGAGTACGCCGCGCTGACCCCGTGGCCGGAGTACGCCGCCTCCCGCCGCTTGGCTGATCCAGTGGCGTTGCACCGCAGTGCGAAGGGCCTGGTCCACGGCACCGACCGGGACCTCGCCACCGTGCTCGCCGGGCACCCGGGACCGAAGGCGTTCCTGGTGGGGGAGCGGAGCCGCCCCTGCGAGGAGGAACCGGACGCCCGGGCCGCGGGCGCCCGGGTGCTCACGGTGCCCGACTCGGGGCACCTCATGCTGTTCGACAACCCGGCGGGCTTCGCGGAGCGGGTGGCCGAGTCGATCGCGAGGTAGGGTGGCGTGCTGTGCAGGTACCCTTCGACGAACTGCCCTCCGCCCAACGGATGGCGAGAGCCTCGGTGGGCGATGAGCGCGAGTGCTTGGAAGCCTTCCTCGACCTGTACCGGGACGTCGTCGTCCGCAAGGTCGCAGGAGTGTCTGAAAAGGATGCTCGTCGCCGGCTGGTCGGCTCCAGCACCACGCTGGCCGGCATCATCAAGCACCTCCGCGTCATCGAGATGAACTGGTTCCAACGCCGTCTGGGCTTGACGCCGGATGACGAGCTACCGGTTCGGGTGCTCTCCTGGAGCCGCCTCGAATCCACGTTCGTTCTCGACGACGAGGAAACCGTCGACGACGTCGTCGCTGCCTATCGGGAGCAGTGCGACATATCCCGACAGGTCGCGCGGGCCAAGCAGCTCGCCGACCGGGTCCCGCAACCGCAGCTCGGCGAGGTCACCCTGCGCTGGATCTACCTGCACATGATCGAGGAGACCGCCCGCCACGCGGGGCACGCGGACATCCTGCGGGAGCAGATCGATGGTCACACGGGGTCCTGAGCGGCACCCGGTCACGCCAATCGCGGCACGGTGTCGACCGTCTGACCGCCTGTGCGCTTCCTCTCGGTGCCGAGACTGGCCAAGGCCAGGGACAGGAGCCGGATCCCGCGAACCGACAAGGGGTCCAGCCCGGTGAGCTCGCGGACGCGGTTGAGGCGATAGGCCAGGGTCCGCCGGACGATCTTCAGATGCGACGCGGTCCGGCTGCGGTTGAGGTCGAAGCGGTACAGCACCTCCAGGGTCTCCAGCAGCTTCGGGACGCCTCGGAGCGGTGCCAGCGGCACAAGCACCTCGTCCACGAGGGTGGGGTCGGACGCCAAGCGCCGCTCGAGGGCGAGGTGCTCACCGCGCACCACCCGGTCGGTGGTCCGAGAGGCGCGGGCGACCCCCACGAGTTCGAGCGCGCGGGGATTCGCGGCGGGGACGTCGGAGGGCGTTCCCGCGACGACCAGCACCGCGGGCAGCTCGATCGCCACATCGAAGGCACGCAGTCGCTCCACGACCGCCAACGCGGCGGCGTACCCCCCGTCCAGCGCGGAGGCGTCAACGACGACGTGGAGTGCGCCATCCACGACGACGGACAAGCCCAGGTCGCCCTCGCGCAGCGCGGCATCGGCACGGGTGGCGAACAGGTCGTCGTCAGCGGCGCGCGAGGAGGCGACGAGCACCGAGTACCGACTCGCGACGCGGTGTCCGGCCCGTCGCGCCAGATCGGGGGGGAGGCTCCCGCCCAAGATCGACATGGCCAGCGCCGGCCGGGCGGACCTGCCGGTGGTCGCCTCCCCACGCTCCATCGCGTAGGCCGTGCCCACATCAGCGGTCAGTCGGTCGGCAGTCGCGCTGACCTCCCTCGTCAGGTTCGCGACGTGGATCCGCTCGTCCGGGCGCGCGCGCCGCACGCACTCCGCGATCAACCTCGCACTCGCGAGTTCGACTTCTCGCAGCAGCGGTTGCAGCGGTGCACCCCGCTGAGCGCACTCGACGGCTGCCACGACGTGCGGCGCCGGTGCCTGGTGCCGATCTCCCTGCCGTGGTCGCCGTAATGGACGAGGATCGATCGCCGCCAACAAGAGGTCGACCACCCACTGCGCCGACACGCCCCGGGGCGCCCTGGTGCTGTCACGCTGTCGCGGATCGATCAATGCCGCCCGGATCGACTCCCTGTCTGCTCTCAGGCGCTCGATGAGCGGTGACCGGTCCACTGCGATGTACCCCCTCGGCATCGGGCCAGCCCCTCCTGGCCGTCAATCAAGTCCGCGCCGGTGGACTTCCATCGGTGCGCAGCGTCTGACTTGCTCCAACTTGGAAGTTAGATGGCCGTCTGGTGGACTTGGCGCACAATTTGTCGCGAGTCAACCCCGCCCTTTCGACACAAGACGACCCACCCCGCCGCCACGCTACTCCTGCGCGACGTATGACCTGGTCATTGCCCTCTTGTAGGGCGTCGGTGCGGGCGGGACCCGACTTCGGCGCGGACGACGTGCGGCCCGAATGGCACCCCGACTGGCTTGCCCGTTTGAGCAATTGCCTATCGAGATGAGCGGCGGTTACATGGGGTGTGGCGGCGTTATGTCCAGGTTTGATCGAGGACGCGGGAGTGCCGATAGTTGATCTATGCCGATTCTCGGCACAGGGAAGTCTTTTCATCATGGATTGATGGGACAAGTGGATGCACTGGGACGATCTCCTCGCTTTTCGAGCCGTTGCCATGGAGCTGTCCTTCACCAGGGCCGCTCGGAAGCTCAACCTGTCGACATCCGTCGTCTCGCAGCGGGTCTCCAGGCTCGAGAGAAGGCTCGGGGAGACCCTGCTGGACCGGACGACGCGAAGATCGGTGCTGACGTCCAACGGTCACCTGGTCCTGATGCTGGTCAGTCAGATGAACGACCAGTGGCGGAGAATCGCGACACTGGCCGACGGGTCGTCCGCGCCTGCCGCCAACCGCGTGCTCAAGCTGGGCCTGCCCGCGTGGATGCCCGACCACGTCATGAAGACGCTCGGTGCGGTGCTCCCCCAAGGGCGGACGGTCCTCTCGGCGGCCGGCTCCGAAGCGAACCTCGCTCGTCTCGCCGGCCGGAAGGCGGACTTCGTCCTAGCGGCGGAGTGTGACTTCTCGCCGCTCTGCGCGCCCCCGAACGCGTACGTGAGGACCATCCATCGAGATTTCGCACGCATAGCTGTCCCACGATCGCACCCGCTGGCCACCCGCGAGCGGGTCTCGTTCAGGGATCTCCGCGGCGCGCGGATCATCCTGGAGGCTGTCGGATCGACGTCCTCCCGCTCGCTGGCGGAGAAGCTCAGAGCCGACGGGCGTTGTCGCGTGGTCGAGCCAGCCGCTGACGCGGGGGACGATCACGCAGGCGCGGACCGAACCCAGACGCCCGCTGGTGCAGTCGCGAGCCGGGCAGCCTGCGATGACCTGGTGAGCGTTCCCCTGGTGGACGACGCCTTCAGCTACCACGTCTTCGCCGCCTGGGACCCGGTCACCGTCGACGAATCCCTGGCCGCCGACCTGCACTGGCTGGCCGGCGAGCATCGAAGCCACTGGCTCGGCCCGCTGGAGAAGCACGCGTTCCCGGCGATCCGGCTGATGGGGGAGAGTTGATCAGGCTTCGATCCGGCTGTCCCCGCGCTGCCCGCTCTGGCCAGGGGGCACGTCCCCCGCGGCCCAGCTGCCGACTGTGGTCCGCGTTGTTCGCCGTGTTCACCTTCGGCGCCATCCACCTGCAGCGAACGCTGGGCCTCGCCCCTTGGGGGCGAGCCTGCTCAACGTGCACCTGCGGCCGCCTGCCAACGACCGCCGCACCGCTGGAGACGACGTCATCGTCCGGTATGACTTCTGTGCCTTGGACGCATCTGCGCCTCAAGTGTCCGCGCGGTGGCGTCGAGTGCGGGGCTCAGTACAGGTGCAGCTGAGCTGAGGTCCTCGCGGGACTGCATGGTGCGGTGGGCGGTATCGACGAGTTCGGCGAGGGGTCCGGTGACCACCGTCTCCACTGTGGCCAGTGTCGGCACCCGCTGAGACAGGGGAGAGCCAAGGATCAGTGAAGAGGACCACGGCGCCCCCTCGGCTCGCGACCCGCTCGGCGAGAGCGACCTTGTCCGTCTCGTACCGGCGGTAGTCGAACACGACCATGTCGTCGCGGCGGCGGGTACCCGCCAGGAGGCTGGCGCGCTCCACCTCGCGGTCGGGCAGGAACCTGACGTCGTCGCGCAGCTGCATCAGGTGCAGGCCGAGGTACTGGGCGAGCAGGTGGCTGAAGCGCCCACCGCACAGCACCGTCAGGTGATCGGCACGGCTCGCTGACGGAACGCGAGCGTTGCTGTGCGTGCGGGGCGACGTTCATGCCGTGAGCGGACGCTGCCCCCTCAGTCGTCTGACGGGGGCCGCTCGGACCGGTCCATGTGCTCAAGGGCTCGCCCGATCGAGTAGGACAAGCCGCTGGCCATGAGCATCGCGTCGCGGAGGTTCTCTGCGGCCGACATCGCCGCCAGTTCGGTGAGGACCTCGGCGTTCTCGCCAGGCTCGTGACGGAAGATGCGAGGCTCCGCCGCCCGGTCGGGATGATCAGGTGTCGCGGTGTGATCGTGTGCGGGGGCCGCGCCTGTGGTGTGCGGGTCGACGTCGTCGGCGAGGAGTTCCAGCAGTCTCGTGGACGCGATCGCAGTCGCCTGCATCGCGGTGAGGACTTGGGCGACTCGTTCACGGTCGGGCAGTGCGCGCCGACCGGCGATCATGGCGGTGAGCTGGCACCACCGGGCCAGCTCGGCGCTCACCTTCGCTGCGGAGACCATTCTGTCCGCGTCGTGGTGGGGATAGGCCCATCCGCAGGATGCCACGAAGTCCACGGCGGAGAAGTCCGCGCGTGCCGGATGCGGTTCTGGCCGGTGCATCGCGACGCTCCTCGGCTCGTCGGGGTCTCGCGTCGGTGGTTCGTAGCCGAGCCGGCGTCGGTTTGGCCGCTCCCGGTCAGGGCGGCCGACTCGGGATGGAGCGACCCCGGGCGGGGAAGCAGGGTTGTCCCGCCCGGGGCCGCGGATGGGGGCGACTAGGCCGCACCCCGCATCGGGAACACGGCCTAGCGCAGGATGGGGTTGCCGTAGCCGATGACGAGGCCTTCGGTGAAGGCAGTGACCCCGAAGCGGGTGTTGAGCAGGTCGGCGGCGGCGTCGGTCAGGGCGAGGGTGACGCCCTGGGAGGTGGGTGCGCCGAGGGTGAACAGCGGCGCCCTCTGGCGCAGGTCGATGAGGCCGGTGAGGACGCCGCGGTTGAGGTCGATGGTGTAGTTGCTCAGCAGCAACCACTTGCGGCCTGCCTGGAACAGCAGCCCGCCGATGTGCTCGATGGTGCCGTCCTTGGGGTTGCCCACGATCGCGAAGCTGATCTTGCTGCCGCGGGTGCCCGCGAGGAACGGCTTGACGGTCACCCCCAGCGAGGTGAGCGCCTGCGCGGCGGCCGGGTCGAGGGTGAGTTCGGTGCGGCCCTTGACGAACTTGCGGACGTCGAAGCCGTAGCCGTGGCCGTGGGCGAGGGCGCTGTGGGCGCTCGCGGGTGCTGCCGCGGCCGGGGTCGCCGTGACGGCCGCGGTGGGGATGGCGAGCGCGGCGGCCAGACAGGCGGTGATCACGCGGTTGCGCATGGGGGAGGTCCTTCCCGAAGTGTTCCGGAGGTTTCTTCCTTCACCGACCAATACCGGCGGCGCGCGGCAACGGATGCACCGTGAGCCGGAGAAGTCCGCGGGCGTGCCCGCGGACCTGGAAGGAGCCCTGGTGACCGCGATGCCCAGTCGTGCGCTGCGCCGGGCGGCGACGCCTCCGTTCCGCCTCGTCGACGAATCGGACCTGCGACGCGCCTACCAGGAGTACGCCGCGCTGGTGTTCAGCGTCGCGCTGGCGGGGCTGCCCCAGCGCGCCGACGCCGAGGACCTGACCCAGCTGGTGTTCACCAAGGCGTGGCGCAGCAGGCACCGGTTCGACCCCGAACTCGGCGAGCTGCGGTCGTGGCTGCTCGCGATCACCCGCAACGCCCTCGCCGACCGGCTGGCCGCGCTGTCCCGCGACCGCGAGCTTCAGGCCGCCGTGCTGGGGACCGGGCTCGACCGCGGCGCGTCGGAGCAGGCCCAAGCGGTGGTGGATCGCATCGTCGTGGCCGACGAGCTGGCCCGGTTGCCCGATCCGCAGCGGACGGTGGTGCGGTTGGCGTTCTTCGACGACCTGACCCAGTCACAGATCTCCGATCGGACAGGATTACCCCTCGGCACGGTGAAGAGCCACATCAGGCGAGGATTGGACCGCCTGCGCGGACGATGGGAGGGCCACGATGCGGCACTGTGACGAAGCGCGGCTGATCGCCCTCGCCGCCGAGGACGCGACCCCGGAGCCCGCCGAGGCCGAGCACCTGGCCGAGTGCGCTCGGTGCCGCGCCGATCTCGCCGTGGTCCGCATCGCCAGGGACGGGCTCGCCCGGGGCGAGCGCCTCGAAGTGCCGCCCGAGCGGGTGTGGTCGGCCATCGCCGCCGACATCGCCGCCGACATCGCCGACGACCCCGCGGCCGAATCGGACCACTCGGCCGACGAGCGGGCACCGCAGGTCGGCCGCTGGCGGAGGCTGGTGCCGCTGGCCGTCGCCGCCGCGGTCGGCGCGCTGGTGGGAGCCGCGGTGACCGCAGCGCTGAGCTGGTCACCGCGACCGCCCGATGCCCAGGCCATTGCCGCCGCGCGGTTGGCCGGGCCCGCGGCCACCGGCAGCGTCCGGGTGGTCAGCCAGGACGACAGGCGCTTCCTGCACGTCAAGGCCGAGGGGCTCGCCCCGGGCTCGGGCTACTTCGAGGTGTGGCTGCTCGACGCCGAGGGCAAGCGGATGTACGCCCTGGGCGTGCTCACCCCGGGAGTCGACACCCGCCTGGCCATCCCGGCTGGCCTGCCGCTGGAGGAGTTCGCCGTCGTAGATGTGTCCTTGCAGGCCTTCAACGGCGACCCGGCGCACTCGAAGAACAGCGTCCTGCGCGGCACCCTGACCCTCTGAGCCGCGGGTGCATCCGAATCGGGCACCCGGCAGGTACTGGGACATGAACGCTCCAATCGAGGAGGAATCATGCCCAAGAAGGTCCTCGCTCTCGCCGGCGCCGCTGCCGCGGTGCTGGGTCTGGCCATCCCGGCCGCGGCGCAGGAGACCGGCACGGTCTACGTGGTGCACGGCATCCCGGACACGCCGGTGGACGTCTACGTCGACGGGCAGCGCGCGCTAGACGACTTCGCCCCGGCGACCACTCAGGGCCCGTTACAGCTGCCTGCGGGCGCACGGGAGGTGACGGTGTTCCCTGCCGACGCCGCCGACAACTCCGGCGACCCGGTCATCACCGCCAACGCCGAGCTCACCGCAGGCGCGAACGTCACCCTGGTCGCGCACCTGGACGCCGAGGGGACGCCGGTCATCACCCCGTTCACCAACGACGTCTCCGCCGTCGGCGCCGGCAAGGCCCGCCTGGTGGTACGCCACACCGCCGCCGCCCCCGCGGTCGACGTGCGCGCGGGCGGCACTCCTGTCATCTCCGGCCTGACCAACCCCAACCAGGAGGCCCTGACCGTCGAGGCGGGCACGGTGTCGGCGGACGTGGTGCTCGCGGGCACCGAGACCGTCGCCATCGGACCCGCCGACCTCGACCTCGCCGAAGGCACCGCGACCATCGTGCACGCCATCGGCTCCGCCGAGGAGCAGACCCTCGCCGTGGTGCCACTGGTCATCCAGGGTCTGCACAGCGCACCCTCCGGCGTCCCCGCCGGTTCCGCCGCGGACCCCGCCCCGTACTGGCTCTACGGCATCGGCGCCATCGGCATCGCGATGATCGCTGTGGGCGTCGCCCGCCCGGCGACGGGTCGCACGCGGCGGTGACGCCTCGACCCCGCCGCGGCACAGTGGTCGTGGCCGTCGGAGCACTCGTGGTCGCGGTCGCGACCGGGTGGTTGCTGCTGCGGCCCGGGCCTGACGAACCGCGCACCACACCAGTGGGTGTCGCGGCGGCCGAGTCGGCCGCCGCGGCGCCCACTGGGCCGGATCGCTCCGCCTCACCCACGACGATTGCCGATCCGACCACGGGGCCGACCTCGAAGCCCTCCCCGCCCACTCGGGTCGACATCGACGCGCTCGGCGTCACCGCCCCCGTGGTCCCGGTCGGCGTCGAAGGCGACGGACTCATGCAGATCCCTGAAGACGTCGCCACCGTCGGCTGGTACCGCTTCGGGCCAGCACCCGGCGCCGACGCCGGGTCGGCGGTCATCACCGGGCACGTCAACGACCGCGACCAGGGCCTAGGCGTGTTCGCCCGCATCGGCGAACTGGCCATCGATGACACCATCCGCGTCAGCCGCTCCGACGGCACCGAGGTGGGCTACCGGGTCATCGCCCGCGAACAGTGGACCAAGGACCGAGTACCCCTCACCCGGCTCTTCGCCCGCGACGGGGCACCGCGCCTCGTGCTCATCACCTGCGGCGGCGTCTTCGACCGCGACGCGGGCAACTACCAGGACAACATCGCCATCACCGCCGTCCCGACCGGCTGACACCCCAACGAAGGAGAAGCACAGTGCGCATCCGCGCCATCCTCGCCACTGCTGTCGTCGCCCTCGCGGCACTCACCCTCACCGCCGCACCGGCCTCGGCCGAGGCCCGACCCGTCACCCCGGTCGCGTCGGTGGACCTCACCCGCTACCAGGGGACCTGGCTGCAACTGGCGTCGGTCCCGCAGCCCTTCCAGGCCCAGTGCGCGCGCAACGACCGCGCCAACTACACCCTCCTGCCCAGCGGCCAGGTCAAGGTGATCAACTCCTGCACCCGCGCCGACGGCGCCGTCTTCGCCCTGGAAGGCCGCGCCCGATCCGCGGTTCCCGGCAGCACCTCACAGCTGGAAGTCAGCTTCGCCAACATCGGCGGCGAGTGGAACTTCGACAACCCCGGCACCTACTGGGTCATCGGCCTCGACCGCCACTACCGCTGGGCCGTCGTCGGCGACCCCACCCGCGGCTCCGGCTTCGTCCTCTCCCGCACCGCCACTCCCACACCCGCGCAGATCGCGGGCATCGCCACCACGCTGCTGCGCAACGGATACGACCTCTGCGCCTTCCGCATCACCGCCCAGGACGGCGGCGCTCCCCGACCGATCGACCTCTGCACACGCTGACGCAGCGATCCCCTCATCGTCGCCTCCCCACCGAACACCGACTCGCCCGCCGCCGCAAGCTCACCACCTCCGAACTGCGGAGAACCGCTCGTCCGGGCCGTTTCCTCGACGGTGGGCCGTGGAAGTGACGCTTTGCGAAGATCCGACCGACGCAGGTCTTTCACCGTCTCCTCGCCGATGGAAACCCGGACGGACGTCGAGCAGAGTTCCATGCTGCGGGGGTTCGGGCTCAGCAATGGTCCGAACTTCTGCAGCTGGTGTTCCGTCGCTGCCACCAGTTCAGCGCTTGATCGGGCCGCCGCTGGGGTGTTGAACACGGCTCGACGACTTGAGGCGGAAACCGCCGGCTTCCAAGCTGAGGGACCCAGACACTTCAGGCTTTCAGGAGGTTTCTTCACACGCGGTGTTGAACGCTCCGGGACTTTGTGTGCTCCGGTGGGTTGTAGTCGGAAGCCGGTCCTCTGGCTTGGAAGCCAGGAACTCCTGCAGCCGGCTGTGTCGGAACTGATAGTAGGGACCAGATCGGCGCAGTACTTCTCGCTCGCACGCTTCATTGAGAAACGTCCGTAGAGACCAGGGGAGCGTGCCGGTGAGCGGAAGCAGTATCCGTCCGAAGACGATCCATTGGCCCCACGCCGTAAAGCAGATCGCATAGCCGACTGCTGCGGTCGTGGAGCCGACTGCGCCTACGAGCAGACCGAACAGGGGCTCGTGGTGCGGACTCAGGTCGAACCACGGGGTCAGGGGCGACTTGCTCAGCAGGACCGTCAATGCCCATATCAACAGTGGGGGAATCGCTAAGAATACGGTGCCGGATATGAGCACCTGAACTATCACGGCGCGACGATTGGCCGCCAGGAGGTCGTCGGGTGTGCCCGCCTGCTTGAGGTCCAGCGGCGTCTCGAAGTGGGACAGGGCGCCGAACGCCAAGGCAGCCCCGACGCCAAGCCCGGTCCCCATGATGACTGCGTCGAACGCGATGGCAGGTAGGTCTGACCGTCGGGTGCCGAACAGGTGCATGTAGAGCACGAACGCGGTCCCTGTCGCAGCTCCGACCAAGAACCCATAGGTGAGTCGCTTGCGTTCGAGTGGCTTGGTTGTTCGAAGCTTGAACTGGAACTGGGTGGGTTCAAGCACCCAGTGAAACCTGCTGGCCACTACGGCGTGGGCGCTGCCCAGTATTCCGCCTAGTGCCAAGCCGTATACGAGAAAGGCGTCGAACGTGAAATGGCTGAAACCCAAGATCGGTCCTTCGATGAGCAGACTGATGATGGGGCATGTCAGAGTCATGAGCAGGGTGATCACGGATGCTCGCTGCCACAGTCGCAGCGGGGCGCCCAGGGTCCACCAGGCGAAGTTGTGGGTGTGCGATCTGTGTAGGTGCTGGGCGAGTTTCACCAGCCGGTGTCGGGCCGTGGTGCCCTCACCGTAGGCCGTGGTGATGATCGCGTCGAGCAGGTGACACTCGATTGCGTCCTTGTCAGGGAAGCGAGTGATGTCGGTCAGTCGGTCGGGGTCGCGGGTCGGGCTGGCGCTGTAGATCTCCCGGGCGAGGCTGACCATGAGCGGAGTCGCGAGGGCCTGCTGGAGCCGACTCGGCGCGGTGCTGAGGACGGCAGTCCAGCGCTGGGGCGTGGCCGTCGTGGTCGGCAGGTAGGTCTGGACGTCGCTGAACGGCAGGTCCTCCAGCGTCACCATCGTCGCGTTGAGAGTGGTGGTTGTCGTGTTCAAGGCCTTGGTGAACTCGTGTGGCCTGCTGGTCAGGACCCAGGTGAGGGTCGTCCTGCCGAGTTGGTTGAGCGCTGTCCGGCGGCGTCCGGGCGCAATCTCGTCGAACCCGTCGAGCACTGGCAGTACGCGACCCGATTGAACCAGGCTGCGGGCCAGCAGCGTTCGATGGATCCCGTCGGGAGAGTGCAGTCGGTGGTCACGCAGCAGCTCGGACACAAGCCATCTCCGAAGAGGGACGGTGGGGTCCCAGCTTCCGACGCTGAAAACGACCGGAACCGGTCTGTCGTCCAGGTGAGGGCTGAGCATGTCGAGCACGAACCGCAGGGCCAGCACGGTCTTTCCCGCTCCCGGCTTGCCCAGCACGACGAACCGCCGGTTCGGGCAGCTGAGATGCAGATCGGCGAAGTTGTCGATGCTGCCGGTTTGGGGGAACAGGTCGCTGTTCTTGTCGCTGATCCGCCAGCGGACGGGCAACGGGTCCTGAGCCTGACGGTTCTCTTCTTCAATCTCCCAGCGGGTTCTGACCTCCAACGCCAGGGTGGAGGCCGCGGCGTCCAGCTGGGTGTCGGCGACGCCACCGATCTTGCGCACCGAGGGGGTGCCGCGACGGGGTGGGCTTGGCCCCTGCTCGCTCGACACGTTCGCCCCTGGCGTTCGGACCTCGAGCGAGGGCGGCTCCCCGATCGGCACGTCATCGACGCTCGGGCGATGCAACAGGAAGCGCAGCAGCTCCTCGGCTCCTGAAACAGTGAAGTCCTGTACCACATAAACGTTGGTGATTGCCGGAGCCAGGAAGTCGGGAACTCCCGCTGCACTCTGGCCGGGCAGGACCACCGGCACGAAACGCTGGTGATTGTCCTGTGCCGCATAATAGGCGTCGCGAATCCTACGGGCTTCCCACTGAACCCCTCGGCCCGCGTCCGGCCCACTTCGCCCTTCGGCCCTGATGCGGTAGAGGTCGGAGGCGATGCAGAGCACCACCTCCGCTTCCCGGATCTGGTCCGCCATCCAGAGCGACCAATCCTGCCTGACGCCCGCGTCGGCGATGTCGAGCCTCGCGTCGACCCCGTTGCGGCGCAGGAAGACGTAGAGATCCCAGACTGCCTCATTGTGTCCCGGCTCTTGGGCGTAGGAGAGGAACACCCGTCGCGCCATCGACCGCCTCCCGTCCGGGTCTGGAGTTCGTCACCTTCGCACAAGTCGGTTGGTGCGCAAACCCATTTCCCGATAAAGGAAACCGCTGTCACCCGAACGGATGGCACGTGGCCATCCGTTCGGAAACCCCCAGCCAGTTGTGGCTCGTGGGTGGTCGGAGCAGGAAACGAGCGGTCCAGCGTTCTCACCTCGGGCGGTACCGCCGCAGCGCGACGCATGGAAGTGTCGTGAGCTTCGGGGGTTCGTGCAGAAATGGGGTCCGGCGGTGGTGTGTGCGTCACTCGAGCGCGGTGCATCTTCTCCGGTGCAACAGATCCAATCATCTCGCAGCGGTCTTCTGTGCTGGCAGTTGGACCATTGCTCACGGTTACGGTGTCCTGATCGGCAGCCTTGTCACCTTCACCGGCCTGTCCGCTGCTGACCACCCGACACCACCACCCCTAGCATTCGTGACGACGGCGCCCGCTCGTGATCGCTCAGGACGGAACTACACCATCGATTCGTCAGAATCCGCCCGTGCCGCCAAGCGCGGGCTCGGCCGCAAGGAGATCTGACCTTCGGGTTCGCAGGTCAGCGCTTGATCAGGGCTCGCCTGGGGTCAAGGGTCACAGGTTCGGATCCTCCCGTTCGGCGGGCTTCTGGATCTTTCGGTGGTGATCGTCACTTATGGACTGTGATCGGCGATCTATCGCCGGTGAGAAGCGAAACTGGAGACGGGGTCCTCGCATCGGCGGTGTCGGGTGATCCTGGCCGGTGGTCGTGGGAGTTGGTCTCAGGCTCGGCGTGTCGCTGGGTGAAGCATTGGCTCGTCTTTGGCTCGGCGCTGTGTGTCTGTGGGCCCGGTCCGACAGGCTGGAGGTGGGTCGGGGAGACTGG
>NZ_JBHSKF010000015.1:0-203782 GCF_042657845.1 Actinokineospora guangxiensis
TGGGGGTGGGAGGAGCGGATGCGAGAGGTGCGGAGGTGGAAGTGGGACTGGGAGCAGGGGTGGGGAGGGTGGAAGTGGGATCGGGGGGAGGAGTGGGGAGGGGAAGAGGTGAGGTGGGAGCGGAAGCGGGGGTGGCGAGGGGAAGAGGTGAGGTGGGAGCGGAAGCGGGGGTGGCGAGGGGAAGAGGTGAGGTGGGAGCGGAAGTGGGGGTGGCGAGGAGGGAGCGGTAGAGGGGGGAGGTTTGGGTTAGGTGGGTGTGGGTGCCTTGGGCTACCAGGCGGCCGTTGTCCAGGACGGCTATGCGGGTGGCGAGGGTGAGGGTGGAGGGGCGGTGGGCGATGAGGATGGTGGTTCGGGTGGCGGTTACCTCTTTGAGGGTTTCGTGGATGGCGGATTCGGTTTGGGGGTCGATGGCGGAGGTGGCGTCGTCGAGGATGAGGATTCGGGGGTTGGTCAGGAGGGCACGGGCGAGGGCTATGCGTTGGCGTTGGCCGCCGGAGAGGGTGAGGCCTCGTTCGCCCACTGGGGTGTCGTAGCCCTGGGGGAGGGCTTCGATGAAGTCGTGGGCTTGGGCGGCTTTGGCGGCGGCGTGGATGTCGTCGGGGGTGGCGGTGGGGCGGCCGTAGGCGATGTTGGCGGCGATGGTGTCGGAGAAGAGGAAGGCCTCCTCGAAGACGACGCCGACGGTGCTGCGCAGGGAGGCGAGGGTGAGGTCGCGGACGTTGACGCCGCCCACCTCGACGGTGCCGGAGTGGGTGTCGTAGAAGCGGGGGAGCAGGAGGGAGACGGTGGACTTGCCGGAGCCCGCTGTGCCCACCAGGGCCAGGGTCTCGCCTGGGGCGACGGTGAGGGTGAGGTCGTTGAGGACCGGGTCGCTGCGGGTGTAGCCGAAGGTGGCGTTGGTGAGGGTGACGGAGAGGGGGCCGTCGGGGACGGCTGTGGCGTCGGGGGAGTCGGTGACGTCGGGTTGGGAGTCGATCAGCTCGTAGACGCGTTCTACGCCCGCGCGGGCCAGTTGGGCGTTGACGACCAGGCCCGCCAGGAGGCGGGCGGGGCCGACGAGGTTGGCGACGTAGCCTGCGAAGGCCAGGAAGGTGCCCAGGGTGATCTCGCCGCGCAGGGCCATCAGGCCGCCGAAGGCCAGGACGGCCACCTGGCCCGCGATGGGCAGTGCCACCAGGGACGCGGCGGGGCGGGAGGTCAGCCTGGCGGCGCGCATGCGCTCGGCGAACAGGAGGCGGGCGCTCTCCCGCAGGTTCGCGACCTCGCGGGACTCGCGGCCGAAGCCCTTGACCACGCGGACGCCCGTCACCGTCTCCTCGACGTGCTGGGCGACGTCGGCCGCGCGCTGCTGGGCCGACCAGGTCGCCGGGAACAGGGTGCGGCGCATGCGGGCCGCGATCCACACCACGGCCGGGAAGACCACCAGGGCGATCAGGGTCAGCAGGGGGGACAGCCACACCATCGAGGCCAGGGCCACCGCGGCGAAGACCACCGTGCCGATGGACAGCGGCACCATCATCAGCAGGCCCTGCACCAGTTGCAGGTCGGTGATCGAGCGCGACACCACCTGACCGGTGCGCAGCGCGTCCTGCTTGCCGCCGTCGAGGCGCTGGACGGCGCCGAACACCGCCTGGCGCAGGTCGTGCTGCACGTCCAAGGCGAGCCTGCCGCCCAGGTACCGGCGGACGAACGCGCTGCCGAAGCTCAGCAGCGCCAGCGCGGCCAAGCCGCCGACGAGCCACCACAGCCGCTGCGTCGAGCCGTCCACCGCGTCATCGACGACCGCCTTGACCAGCAGCGGGCTGAGGGCCACGAAGCCCACCCCGATGACCGAGGCGAGCACCGAGAGCACGACGAGGCCGCGGTGGCGCCAGCACGCGCCCCACAGCCTCCTGATCCAGCCTGGGTTGTCCACCTGTCCCACAGTAGGCAAACGGCCCCGGCGGGTGCCGGGGCCGATTCGCTGCCTGTGGACAACTCAGGTGATGTCGCGGTTGGCGTTCCTCAGCATGCCCAGGCCCAGCAGGACCAGCGACCAGGCGGCGAACACCAGGCCGCTCACCCACGGCGAGAACGCCCCGGGGGCGCCCGCGATGACGCGCACGCCCTGCTCGAAGGCGTCGCGGTCGTCCTGGGAGGCGACGCCGCCGCCCGCGTCCAGCACCATCGTCTGCACCTGGTCGAACAACAGCGCCGCCGCCGTCGAGCCCGTCATGCCGTTGGCCGAGCCGTTGGGGAAGAAGCCGGGCAGGTACTCGGCGTTGGTCATCGCCAGCAGCAGCACCTCGCCGAACGGGCCGACGATCAGCGCGTAGATCAGCAGCAGCACCAGCGTGCCGACCGGGGAGCCCAGCAGCGCGCCGACACCCAGGCCCAGCAGCGTCCACAGCGCGCACATCAGCACACCCGCGACGAGGATGATGAACCACTGGCCGCCCTCGGGCAGCAGGTTCGAGTCCGACCCGGCCAGCACGCCCAGGCTGACGCCGAGGCCGATGACCAGGCCGTAGACCATGCCCCACAGGGTGTACGCGATCGCCTTGGCGCCCAGGACGTTCGTGCGCGAGGCCGCGGTGAGGAACGTCGTGGTGATGGTCTTGCGGTGCAGCTCGCTGGCCAGGCCCAGCGCGCCGAAGATCATCGGGAAGATCGAGGCGAAGTTGATGCTGCGCGAGAGCGCGATGACCGACCAGGAGAACTCATCGATCGGCACGTTCGTGTCCTGGATCAGCGGCTCGTCGCTCAGCTCGCTGATCAGCTCGGTCGTGAGCGCCGATGTGCCCCACGCCCAGCCGAAGGCCAGCAGGAACGCCGGGATCATCAGCGCCCACCACAGCTTGGTGGTGAGGATCTTGCGGAACTCCGCGTTGATCAGCGCGCCCATCAGGAGTTGCCCCCCTGCTCCTTGGTCGGCTCCGGCGCCTGGGGCGCCTGGTAGGGGGACGGGTCGTATCCGGGCTGGTAGCCGGAAGGCGGCTGCTGATAGCCGGGCGGCTGTTGGTAGCCCTGCACCGGCTGGTGGTAGCCGGAGGGCTGGTTGTAGTTCGGCTGCTGGTGATAGCCCGACTGCTGGTACCCCGGCGGAGGGCCGAAGCCCTGCGGCGGCGGCGCGCCGTAATGCACGATGCCGGGAGCGGCGTACTGGCCGCTGGTCAGCCGGAAGAACAGCTGCTCAAGGTCGGCCTTCTCCTCCTGCACCCCGTACAGCGCGACCCCGGCCTTCGCGGCCACGTCGCCGACCTGCTGCACGGTGGCGCCGGTGACGGCGACCTTGCCGTCCCCGGTCGGCTGGATGCCGCTGATCCCGCCTTCCTGCAGCGCCGTGACCAGCGCGTTCACGTCCGCGGGCTGCACGATGACCCGCGACTGCTGCGAGCGGCGCAGGTCGTCCAGCATCCCGTAGTACATCGTCTGGCCGCGGCTGATGATGACCACCTGGTCGATGGTCTGCTCGACCTCGGCCAGCAGGTGGCTGGAGATCAGCACCGTGCGCCCGGACGCGGCGAAGGAGCGCAGGAACTGGCGCAGCCAGGCGATGCCCTCCGGGTCCAGGCCGTTGGCGGGCTCGTCGAGCACCAGCACCTGCGGGTCGCCCAGCAGCGCCGTGGCCAGCGCCAGGCGCTGCTTCATGCCGAGGGAGAAGCCGCCGACGTCGCGGGTCGCGGTCGCGGCGAGGCCGACCAGGCCCAGCACCTCCTCGGCGCGGCGGTCCTGGATGCCCATGGCCGAGCAGTAGACGCGCAGGTGGTTGATGGCCGAGCGCTTCGGGTGGAAGCCCTGGGCCTCCAGCACGGCGCCGACCACGCGGCCCGGGTTGCCCAGGCCGGAGAACGGCTGGCCGTTGATCGTCGCGAAGCCCGCGGTGGGCCGGACCAGGCCCAGCAACATCCGCAGGGTCGTGGTCTTGCCGGCGCCGTTGGGTCCGAGGAAGCCGGTCACCGAGCCCGGCTCCACCTGGAAGCTCAGGTTCTGCACCGCGGCCACCGCGCCGAAGTTCTTCGTCAGGTTCTGCACCACGATGCGGCCGCTGCCGTCCTGCACGGGCCCTCCCGATCGCCAGGCGTGTAGTGGCGGTCATCTTGCCGCATGGGCCGGGCGTGGCGCGGGGAGACCAGCGAGTTCAGCCGCGGCGGCGGCGGAAGCGCCCGCGCGCCCGGCTCGGGCCTTCGCCGATCAGGTGGTCGTGGGCCATGCGCCACACCTGGCAGGGCCAGCGCCGGGCGCGCAGGCCGGAGGGGCAGGCCTGGCAGCGGCTGTCGTGGTCGGGCTGGTGCACTGTCAGCAGCAGCCGCCAGCCGTCGACCAGCCTGCTGATCTCGCTGCGCGCCAGCGGCAGCAGGGTGCGCTCGTCGGCGTGGTCGGCGGCGTCGTCGAGCATCGCGAGGCGGTGCATCACCTCGGCGCGCATGTCCGCCTCGCCCGCCATCAGGGCTTTCCGACCTGGCAGGCCGCCTCGTCCAGCAGCGCGGCCAGGGACCGGGACTGCTGCGCGGAGAGCACCGCGGAGGCGCCCGGCGGCGGCACCAGGACCACCAGCCCGGCCTCGACCAGCACGGTGACCGCGCGGTCGCGGCCGAAGGGATCGCGGCAACCCAAGTTCCACCGAGGTTCCGTCACCGTCGGTGTATCGGTCGCGAAGGGGCCGATCCGTAGCGGCAGCAGGGTGAATTCACCCGCGCGCCGAACTTCTCACCCGATGGGGGCCGACCCGGTGGAGAACTAATCTTCGGCGAAAACCGACCCCGATGCGGCGCTGCGGTCTGTTTGTGCCTAAGCTGTACTTGGCGGCCCGCTCCCAGTGACCCCCAGGCTGGTTGAGCGGGCCGCCCTTTCGCGTCTGCCTACAGCAGCGCCGACTCCAGCGGGGTGTGCGTCAGGCCGTGCGCCTGCGCGACCGGGCCGTTGGTCAGCGCGCCCGCGTGGGTGTTCAGGCCCAGCGCCAGGGCGTGGTCGCTGTTCAGGGCGGCGTTCCAGCCCTTGTCCGCCAGCGCGACGGCGTACGGGAGGGTGACGTTGGTCAGCGCGAACGTGGAGGTGCGCGGCACCGCGCCGGGCATGTTCGCCACGCAGTAGAAGACCGAGTCGTGCACCCGGTAGGTCGGGTCGGCGTGGGTGGTGGCGCGCGAGTCCTCGAAGCAGCCGCCCTGGTCGATGGCGATGTCGACCAGCACGGAGCCGGGCTTCATCTGCGCGACCAGCGCGTTGGAGATCAGCTTGGGGGCCTTCGCGCCGGGGACCAGGACCGCGCCGATGACCAGGTCGGCCTCGCGGGCTGCGGCCTCGACGGCGTAGCGGTTGGAGGCCACGGTGCGGACGCGGCCGTTGAACTGGAAGTCGATCTGGCGCAGGCGGTCCACATTGGTGTCCAGGACGTGCACCTCGGCGCCCAGGCCGAGGGCGATCGTGGCGGCGTTGACGCCCGCGACGCCGCCGCCGATCACCACGACGCGCGCGGGCGGCACGCCCGGCACGCCGCCGGGCAGCACGCCGCGCCCGCCGGAGGGGCGCATCAGCGCGAACGCGCCGACCTGCGGGGCGAGGCGGCCGGCGACCTCGGACATCGGGGCCAGCAGCGGCAGCGCGCCGTTGGCGGTCTGCACCGTCTCGTACGCGATGGCGGTGGTGCCGGAGTCCATGAGCGCCCTGGTCAGCGGCTCGTCGGCGGCCAGGTGCAGGTAGGTGAAGAGGGTCTGGCCCGCGCGCAGCCTCGGGTACTCCTCGGCGATGGGCTCCTTGACCTTGAGCACGAGGTCGCCCTCGGCCCACACGTCCTCGGCGGTGGGCAGGATCTTGGCGCCCGCGGCCAGGTACTCCTCGTCGGCGATGGCGGAACCGGCGCCCGCCTCGGCCTCCACGACCACTTCGTGGCCTCGGGAGGTCAGCTCGTGGGCACCCGCCGGGGTGAGGGCCACGCGGTACTCGTGGTTCTTGATCTCGCGGGGAACGGCGATCTTCACCGGGCTCAATCCTCTCTGCTCCAGACGGGTGTCCTCCACCACGGTCGCTCAACAAAGAGTGAGTGTCATCGTACTTCGGGAACGAGAACTCGACACTTCCGTAGTGCTGCGGGCACAGTCCGAGCCCCTCAGGTGTCAGGCTGGTGTCAGCGCCATTTCACGGTGATGAGCTGCACCAGCAGGGCCAGCCGGACGTCCGGGTCGGCCAGGTCCGCGCCGACGAGTTCGGACACCTTGCCCATGCGGTACCGCAGGGTGTTGGGGTGGATGCGCAGGGCCGCGGCGGCCGCGCGCGGGTCGCCGGGGTGGCGCAGCCACTCGTAGAGGGTGTCGACGTGCCAGCCGTCGTCGGCGGCGCGCAGGCGGGCCAGCGGGCCGACCTCGGCGACCGGGCCCGCGGCGACGGCGGCGCGGTGCAGCACCAGCACCGCCCACACCTCGTCGTGCACGGCGACCGGGCCGGGGACCAGCCCGGCGCGCAGCAGGGCGAGGGCCTCGTCGGCCTCGGCGCGGGAGCGGGCCAGCTCGGCGACCTCGACCGGGGAGCCCGCGGCGACCAGGACGCCGTCGGGCAGCGCGCCGCGCAGGGCGGGCCAGCCCTCGGTGTCGGGGACGACGGCGTAGAGCAGGCCGTGCAGGTCGGCGACGGCCGGGCGTCGGCCGATGCCCTCGGTGAGGCGTTCGAGCAGGGCCAGCCTGCCGCCCTCGCCCGCGGGGACGTCGACGGCGACGACGCGGTGCGGCAGGTCGGCGAGGTCGAGTTCGGCGGCGGCGAGGCGTCCGCTGCCGGTGCCCTCCAGGGCGGAGCGGACGAGTTCGGCGCTGCGGCGGCGCTCGGCGTCCTCGCGGGCGCGGCGGCGCAGCAGGTGCAGGGCGACCACGGGCGCGGCGTCGGCGAAGGCGGCGGAGCGCTCGTCGGGGACCGGGCCGGGCACGACCGCCCACATGGAGCCCAGCAGCTCCCCGCCCATGCGGATGGGCACGATCAGCCGCGGGAGGGTGCCGTCCTTCTGGGCGGGCACGAAGATCGCGGTGCGGCCGCGGCTGAGCTCGCGGAAGACGCCGCGGGAGCGGAAGCGGGCCAGCACGTCGTCGGGCACGCGGCGGCCCATGATCGTGGAGACGCGCGCGGGGTCGGTGCGGTCCTGGCGCGCGGAGTAGGCGAGCACGCGGGAGTTGGCGTCCTCGATGGTGACCGGCGCGTCGACCACGGCGGCGGCGGCGTCGGCGAGGCGGAACAGGTCGCCGAACTCCGGGGAGGCGTCGGACTCGTCGGCGGCGGCGTCGAGCACCGAGCGCAGCAGCCAGACGAGCTGGGCCCACGAGGTGCCGGTGTGGACCTCGACGAGGGCCACACCGGCGCGCTCGGCGGCGGTGCGCACGGCCTGGCGGGAGGCGTGCGGCGGTTTGAGCAGGACGGCGGCGGCCTCGGCGCAGCCGCGGACGAGGTCGACCGGGTCGGCCACCGACACGCCCAGGACGAGGTCGCCGGGGGCGGTCGGGCGGCCGGGCTCGGCGATGACGACGTCGCAGACCTGGCGTTCCCCGGGGACCGCCGCGCGCAGCAGGGTCGGGCCGACCCGGTCGACCACGCCGCGCACGGTGATCATTTTCCTTTGCCGATCATCGTCCTTCGCCCTCCGACGGTGTCGCCAGAGAGTACGGCGCGTCAGCCGACCGCGTCGGCGGTGATGGCGGCGACGTGGGCCTGCCCGCGCGCGTTGGGGTGCACGGGCACTGACAGCGAGGTGGGGATCAGGCCCTCGACCCACTTGACGTCCGCGGACTTGCAGACGTCGTGGCCGGTGGTGACCCCCGGGTTGACGAACGTCGCCCCGGCGGCGGTGGCGTGCCTGCCGATGGTGGCGTTGAGGTTGTCCTGCACGGCCGCGAAGTGGGGGACGTCGCCGAAGGCGAACGGCACGACCGGCCAGCAGCCCCCGCGCGGCGGCAGGATGCGCAGGTAGCCGACGACGATGACCTGGGCCTGCGGGGACCGTGCGCGGATCTGGGCGACGACCTCGGTGATCTGCGGGCCGAGCGCGGCGATGCGCTCGCCGAGGACGTCGGTGCCGCCGCTGGTGAAGTGGCGCTTGCAGGGGGAGCCCAGCGGGTCGGAGAAGCTCAGCCGCGCGCAGGTCGAGATGATCTCGCCGAAGCCGACGTCGTTGCCGCCGATGGTGACGGTGACCAGGTCGGTGCCCGCGGTGAGGGCCTCGTACTGGGCCGGGTTGGGGCCGAAGGCGACGTCCTGGGGCGAGGACAGGTCCCTGACCTGGGCGCCGCCGCAGGAGACGTCCACGAACTGCGCGGGGTTGATCCGGGCGGCGACGCCCGAGGGGTAGTTGTCGGTGGCGCGGGCGCAGCCGAGGGGTGCGGGGCGGACGTCGGTGAGGGTGCCGACTGCGGCGAAGGAGTCGCCCATGGCCACGTAGCGGTCGATGGACGGGGCCGCGGCGGCCGGGGTGGCCAGGGCGGCGGCGAGCAGGGGGGTGAGCAGGGCGGCGGCGAGCAGGGTCCGCGGCATTCGGTGCCTCGCAGGGAGTTGGTTACTTTCCGGCAAGCCGACTCTGCTGTGTGCGCCAGGTCACTGTCAATGGATCAGTCGAAGAGGGTGCTCACCAGTGTGACGGCGGCGGTGACGGCCATGCCGCGCGCGTTGGGGTGGATGGGGGCGGCCGGGGACGCCGGTCGCAGCGGCTCCACCCAGCGGCGCTGCGGCGCGGCGCAGGCGTCGTGGCCGGTGGAGATCGGGTAGGGGTCGGCGAAGGTGGCCTCGCCTGCCTTGGCGACGCGGGCCAGGGTCTCGTTCAGCAGGCGCTGGGTGCCGTCGAAGAAGGCGGTGTCGCCCGCGGCGAACGGGACGGCGGGCCAGCAGCCGGTGCGGGCGGGCAGGATGCGCAGATAGCCGACGAGGACGACCTCGGCCTTGGGGGCGCGGCGGTGGATCTCGGCGAGCACGGCGGCGACTTCCTCTTCGACGGCGTCGATGCGGTCGGCGAGCTTGTCGCCGTAGAAGTCCGCGCAGGGCGAGCCGGTGGGGTCGGTGGCGCCGAGCCTGCCGCAGGTGGCCAGGATCTCGCCGAAGCCGATGTCGTTGCCGCCGATGGTGAGGGTGACCAGGGTGCTCTCGCGGGTGACGGCGTCGAGCTGGGGCGGGTTGGAGCCGCCTTGCACGGGCTGGGCGGCCCACATGTCCTCGGTGGTCGCGCCGCCGCAGGTGACGTCGGTGACCGAGGTGAAGCGGACCCAGCGGGCGAGGATGCCGGGGTAGTTGGTGGTGGAGCGCCCGCAGCCCGCGGGGTGGCCGGTCTGGGCGGGGATGCCGGGTCCGGAGGCGTAGGAGTCGCCGAGGGCGACATAGTGGCGGGCGGGCGCGGCCGACGCGGGGGCGGCGGTGAGCGCGAGCAGCAGCGCCAGCAGGGTGGCCCGGATCGTGCGCGACATGCCGCGATCGTCACCCGGACGGGGGGTGTGGGTCAAATGTCCTCAGTGGAGGTACGGGCGGCGGAGGTCGCGCTGCACCGCAGAGCGGCCTGGGCGTGCGCGGCGGCTCCCGGCCGGTTCCGGGTCTGGGAGCACGTCGGGGTGCTGGCCGTGCTGGCCGAGGACCCCGCGCTGGGCTTCCTGTCGAGCGTCTCCGGGGTGGGCCCGGACACGCTGCCCGAGGCGATCCGGCTCGCGGACGCGCCGGTGTGGGGCACGGTCGCGCCGACCCTGGTCGTGCCCGTCGGCCTCGGCGGCGCGGCGCTGTCCGGCGCGGGGTTCACGCGGGTGGGGCAGCGGCCACTGGCCATCGCGCCGGTGCCTGCCTCGACAGCGCCCGAGTCCGATGTGGTGGCCGCGGACGGTTCGTTCGCCGACGTGCTGCTCGCCGGGTACGAGGTCGACGGGCCGGTGGCGGCGTTCATCCGCGCCGAGCACCGGCTCGCGACGGTGCGCGGCTTGTTCCTCATGCGCGCGGGCTCGCCGATCGCGGCGGCGGCGATGTCGCTGCACGGGGACGTCGCGGTGTTGGGCGGCGCGTCGACCCTGCGCGAGCATCGCGGTCGGGGAGCGCAGACGCGGCTGCTGCGCCATCGACTGCACCTGGCCGCCGAGGCGGGCGCGACCCTGGCCGTGGCGACGGCGGCGGCGGGATCGGCGAGCGCGGCCAACCTGCGCGCCGCCGGGTTCGCCCTGCACGAGCGCCTCGCGTGGCGACGGCCTAGGACGCCAGGATCCACTCCGGCACCGGGAGGTCGCGGTTGACGCACTCCTCGGACAGGCGCAGGGTCCAGCGCAGGGCCTGGGCGACCAGCAGGGCCATCTCCTCGGGGCCGGCGCTGGAGAGGGCGATCTCGATCTGGGCCTCGGCGGCGTCGGTGTCGCCGTGCACCTCGGCCAGCAGGGTGCGCACCGCGGTGCGCACCGGGGGGTCGGCCTCGTCGATGGGGACCTCGCGGCCCTCGTCGTCGAAGACCTGCATCTTGACCGGGGCGGTGCCGCCGGAGCCCAGGGCGGAGACCATCGTGCTGCACTCGCTGAACAGCAGCAGCATCAGCTCGCGGGCGCGGGAGTGGCTGTTGGGGGCGGCGTCGACGGCCTCGGCCACCGCGCCGAGGGCGCCGTCGTCGTGGCCTGCGCGCATGGCCGACAGGGCGGTCGCCGCGGCGGCGATCAGCCGGGCGTCCCGCTGCGGGTCGGGGTCCTCGGGGGTCGGGTCCACGTCCCCCATCCTGCAACAGGCCGACGCCGCTCGGGGAGATCGGTACGGGGTGAATCATTCACTTGGCGGCTGACACGACCTCTTCGAGGCCGGTCGGCTCGCCGAAGGCCGGGCCCTCGCCGGTGTGCACGCCCGCGCCCGACCACCAGGACGCCTCCGCGGCGTCGCGCACGCCCAGCACGCCGACCTCGACGTCCAGGGCGCTGAGGCGGTCCACCAGGTCGCGGGTCGCGGCCACCGGGACCGCGTCGGCGGGCAGCCAGTCCGGGCGCCAGCCGTCGAAGGGGTCGCTGAGCAGGACCGTGCCGACGGAGTAGCGCTCGACGGCGGCGACCTCGCGCGGGCCGCCGGAGAAGCCGTGCAGGGCGGTGGCGACGCCGATGTCGGTCAGGGTGCGCAGGTTGTCCTGGGCGTCGCCGCGGCTGGCGAGCACCGCGCCGGTGTCCAGGCCGATCTCCAGCAGGCCCGGGGCCAGACCGGACTCGGCGACGGCCCGGGTGACCGCGCCCGCCAGGTTCTCGTCGGCCGATTGCAGCGGGGTCAGCAGCACCCGGTGCACCGGGCGGCCCTCGCCCGCCGCCTGGGCGAACAGCCGCCACCACACCGGCAGCCTCGGCCCGACGTCGCCGAGCAGCCACGGGCCCAGCGCCGCGGACAGGCCGGTCAGCTCGGCCAGCTCCACCACCGTGGGGGTGCCGGTGAGCCTGCGCGCGCCGGGCACGTGCGGCAGGGCGCGCACCCGGACGGTGCGCTGGTCGCGCAGCCGCGCGACCGGCGCGTAGGCCACGACCAGGTCGCCGTTCTCCCACGACCCCGGCAGGCCCGTCGCGGCCCGGCCGACGACGCGAGCGCGCTTGTCCAGGCGCTCGTCGTGCTCGGCCCACTGGCGCCCGCCGGTCGCCCTGGCCCGGCGCAGCGCGGCCTCGGCGGCGCGGAAGAGCTCCACGCCGGTCATCTCGGCCCGCCTCGCCCTGACCACGCCGATCGTGGCGCCCACCGCGATGCCGGTCTGGCCGTGGTACTCGGGTTCGCCCAGCTCGGCCTGCACGGCCTCGACCAGCTCCGGCACCGACGGGGTGTCGGAGCCGTCGCGGACCAGCACGGCGAACTCGTCGCCGCCGACGCGGGCCACGGTGGCGGACTCGTCGGCGAAGAGGCGCTTGAGCCGTTCGGCGACCACGCTCAGCAGCCGGTCGCCGACGGCGTGGCCGTGGGTGTTGTTGACCATCCCGAAGGCGTCGAGGTCCAGGCACAGCAGGGTGAGGGTGTCGGTGGGCCCGCACTGCCCGTGCGCGGTCTCCAGGCGGGAGTGGAAGTGCACGCGGTTGGCCAGCCCGGTCAGCGCGTCGTGCAGCAGCTGGTGGCTGAGCCTGCCCTGCAGCAGCTCCACCTCGCTGAGGTCCTGCACCACGACCACCTGGTACAGCGGCTCGCCCGCCTCGCGGACCACCGAGGTCGACAGGTACACCCGCGCCGCCTCGCCGTTCCAGCGGACCAGCCTGCGCCGGTCCGGGCGGCGGTCGAGCAGGCCGATCAGCGACTGCTGGTCGGGCTCCTCGGTGGAGACGAACTCGCCGATGGCGCGTCCCTCCAGGTCCGCCCGCGTGCACGCCAGGATCTCCAGCAGCGCCGGGTTGACCTCCAGGAACCGCCCGTCCGGGTCGGTGACGGCGATGCCGATGGCGGCGTTGCTGAACACGCCGCGGAAGCGGTCCTCGCTGGCCCGCCGGTCCCGGTCGGCGCGCTGCTTGGCGCTGAGCAGCGCCAGCTTCATGTTCTCCTGCTGCTCCAGCGTGCGGCGGCGCAGCGCGTCGGAGTAGCCGCAGGCCAGCGCCGCGCACAGCCGCGCGACCCGCTCGCCGTCGGCGCCGACCGAGAGCATCTCCTCCACCAGCAGCGCCACCGTGCGGCGCAGCGTGTCCTCGCCGGTCAGGCCGTACTCGACCAGCTGCGCGCCGACGACCGCGCCGACCTCGGGGTCGAAGCTGGGGTCATCGATGGCCGCGGCGAGCAGGTCGAGCCTGCCGTTGAGGAACTCGGCGATCTCCTCGGCGCCGTGCGGCACGTACACGGTCGCGGCGATCACCCGCAGCCAGGCGCGGACCCGCTCCTCGCGGCCCCGGCGCGCGCTCGCGCCGGACTCAGCGCTTGCGGCCGACACCCGCATAGATTCCCGCCATCGCCGGGTCGGTGCCGTCGTCCATCCCGGCCTCCGGGCGCCACAGCGCCGTCGGCACGATGCCCGGCTCCTCGATGTCGAAGCCCGCGAACAGCCCGGTGATCTCCGCGTGCGTGCGCGGGTACATCGGGTCGCGGCTGGAACTCATCACCTGCACGACCCGGTCCATCTCCTCGGGCATCAGGTCGCGGGTGAACTGCGAGAACGCCAGCATGCTGCCCGCGGCGGCTGCGTCGCGGTACGTGGCGACGATGCCCGCGGGGTCGCGCTCGGGCGGCACGAAGTGGAAGACCCCGACCATGAGCAGGCCCAGCGGCTGGGTGAAGTCCAGCAGCGAGCGGGTCTCGGGGTGGTCGAGGATGTCGGTCGGCCTGGTCAGGTCGGCCTGCACGATCGTGGCGCCCGGGTTGTCAGCCAGCATCAGCCTCGAGTGCGCGTAGGCGACTTCCTCGTAGTCGACGTAGACGACCCGGGCGTCGGGGGCGGCGCGCTGGGCGATCTCGTGCACGTTGCCCACGGTCGGGATGCCGGAGCCGAGGTCGAGGAACTGGCGGACGCCCGCGGCCGCCATGTGCAGCACGGCGCGGCGCAGGAACGAGCGGTTGTGCCTGGCGATCTCGCGGGCGTGCGGCTGCGCGCGGAGGAAGCGGTGGGCCAGCTCGCGGTCGTGGGCGAAGTTGTGCCCGCCGCCCAGCAGGTAGTCGTAGAGCCGGGCGGCGCTGGGCCGCTCCATGTCGATGCCCTCGGGAACCCATCCGGTCAGCCCGGCTGCTTCGCTCACCGCGCACCCGCTTCGTCGTGTCGGTCGGTGACCGACACGTTACTCAACCGGCGTCGGCTCGGACAGAGCGGTGCGGGAGTGGGCGTCGGTCAGCGCGGCAAGGGCCATCCGGGTGAGCAGGTCGGCCATCTGGTCGCGGTCGATGTGCCTGCTGTGCGGGGTGGAGTTGATCAGACCGAAGACCGCGTGCGCGGCGGCGCGGGCGCTGGGCTCGTCCAGGCCGGGGGCGGCGTCGCCGATGACCTCGACCCAGATCTCGACGTAGCGGCGCTGCAGGGCGCGCACCTTGCGGCGGTCGGGGTCGGTGAGGTTGCCGAGGTTGCGCTCCTGGACGGTGATGAGCGCCGGGTTGTCCAGGGCGAAGTCGACGTGGAACCGCACCAGCTCGGCGAGGGTGCCAGGGGCACCCGCGTGGTTCTGGCCGGCGTGGTTCTGGCCGATGTGGTTCTGGCCGATGCGGTTCTGCCCGCCCGCGAGCAGGACCTCGGAGATGCCGGTGAGCATCTCGCCGAGCATCGCGTCCTTGGAGCGGAAGTGCCGGTAGAGGGCGGGGCCGGAGATGCCGACGGCCGAGCCGATGTCGTCGATGCCGACGCCGTGGAAGCCGTGCCTGGCGAACAGCTCGGCCGCGGCGGCCAGGATCTGCTCGCGGCGGCTGGGGGGCTTGGCCTCGGCGGTTGCGGACACGCCGCCATCGTATGGCAGGCAGGTTAGCGACCGCTAACTCCTGGTCGACACGATGCGTTTGTGGGCCGTTTGTCACAGTTCTGGCAACTGTTGACAAGTTACCGGTGAGTTCCGTATCCGGTTTGCGGCTGGTAGGGATGAGAAGTCGGGAATCCCTCCAACGTCGGAGGCAAGTACAGATGCGCGTTCGTCGCCTGTTGGCCGCGTCCCTGCTCGCGGCCACGACCACCCTGCTCGCGTTAGTCACCCCCGCCCAAGCCGCTCCCGGGAAGTACGTCGCGCTCGGCGACTCCTACTCCTCGGGCCTCGGCGCGGGCTCCTACGGCAGCAGCGGCAGCTGCAAGCGCTCCGCCTACGCCTATCCGCAGCTGTGGGCCAACGCCCTCGGCCCGTCCGCGTTCACCTTCGCCGCCTGCTCCGGCGCGGTGACCTCGAACGTGCTCAACAGCCAGATCTCCTCGGTCACCGCCGACACCGCCCTGGTCACCATCTCCATCGGCGGCAACGACGCCGGCTTCGCCGACGTCATGGTCGACTGCAACCTCGGTTCGGACTCCTCCTGCGTGAGCCGCAACAACGAGGCCCAGAACTTCGCCCGCACCACCCTGCCGGGCAGGCTCGACTCGGTGTACACGGCCATCCGCAACCGGGCGCCGTCGGCGCGCGTCGTCGTGGTGGGCTACCCGCGGATCTACCAGCTCGGCGGCTCCTGCTCGATCGGGCTGAGCGAGACCAAGCGTCGGGCCATCAACACCTCCTCCGACGTGCTCCAGCAGGTCATCGCCGGCCGGGCCGCGGCCTACGGCTTCACCTTCCTCAACGGCCAGTCGGCCTTCGCCGGGCACGAGATCTGCGCCTCCGGCACGCGCTGGATCAACAGCGTGAGCTGGCCGGTCGAGGAGAGCTACCACCCGAACCGCAACGGCCAGAGCGGCGGGTACTACGCCGCGCTGCGCGCCATCACCGGGTAACCGCACGGGCCTGTCCCGGCCCGTCCCACCCTGCCCGACCGGGCCGCCCCAGTGCCGATGGGGCGGCCCGGTCGCGTTTCTCGCGCACCTGGTGGACGACGGGGTTAGCGACCGCTAACATCTGCGGTGAAGTTAACGCCTGCTAACCCCGCGAGGAGTGCGATGGACGCCCCCGTCCTGCGCGGCGCCGCCGATCCGGCGGGCGACGACGGCCAGCGCTACGCCAAGGAGCACGCCGACCTCGTCGGCGACCTCCGCGCGCGGTTGGAGACCGCGGCCCTCGGCGGCCCGGAGAAGTCCCGCAGGCGGCATGTCTCCCGCGGCAAGCTGCTGCCCCGCGATCGGGTGGACGCCCTGCTCGACCCCGGCTCGCCGTTCCTGGAGCTGTCCCCGCTGGCGGCCACCGGCATGTACGGCGACGACGCGCCCGCCGCGGGCATCATCACCGGCGTCGGCCGGGTCTCCGGCCGCGAGTGCGTCGTGGTCGCCAACGACGCCACCGTCAAGGGCGGCACCTACTACCCGATGACGGTCAAGAAGCACCTGCGCGCCCAGGAGGTGGCGCTGCAGAACCACCTGCCCTGCGTCTACCTGGTGGACTCCGGCGGCGCGTTCCTGCCCCGCCAGGACGAGGTGTTCCCCGACCGCGAGCATTTCGGCCGCATCTTCTTCAACCAGGCGACCATGTCCGGCAAGGGCATCCCGCAGATCGCCGCGGTGCTGGGCTCGTGCACCGCGGGCGGGGCCTATGTCCCGGCGATGAGCGACGAGGCCGTGATCGTGCGCGAGCAGGGCACGATCTTCCTGGGCGGCCCGCCGCTGGTGAAGGCCGCCACCGGCGAGGTCGTCACCGCCGAGGAGCTCGGCGGCGGCGACGTGCACTCGCGCGTCTCCGGCGTCACCGACCACCTCGCCGACGACGACGCCCACGCGCTGCGCATCGTGCGCTCGATCGTCTCCACCTTCGGTCCGCGCCAGGCGCGCCCGTGGGACGTCGCCCCGGTCGAGGAGCCCGCCGTCGACCCCGCGACCCTCTACGGCGTCGTGCCCACCGACCCGCGCGTGCCCTACGACGTCCGCGAGGTCATCGCCCGCGTGGTCGACGGCAGCCGCTTCCGCGAGTTCAAGAAGGAGTACGGCACCACCCTGGTCACCGGGTTCGCCCGCATCCACGGCCACCCGGTCGGCATCATCGCCAACAACGGGGTGCTCTTCGGCGAGTCCGCGCTCAAGGGCGCGCACTTCATCGAGCTGTGCGACCAGCGCTCGATCCCGCTGGTGTTCCTGCAGAACATCACCGGCTTCATGGTCGGGCGCGACTACGAGGCAGGCGGCATCGCCAAGCACGGCGCCAAGATGGTCACCGCGGTGGCGTGCGCGCGGGTGCCCAAGTTCACCGTCGTCATCGGCGGCTCCTTCGGCGCGGGCAACTACTCGATGTGCGGGCGGGCGTACTCGCCGCGCTTCCTGTGGATGTGGCCCAACGCGCGGATCTCGGTCATGGGCGGGGAGCAGGCGGCCTCGGTGCTGGCCACCGTGCGCCGCGACCAGCTCGGGGACGAGTGGTCCGCCGAGGACGAAGAGGCGTTCAAGGCCCCCATCCGCGACCAGTACGAGTCCCAGGGCAACCCCTACTACTCCACGGCGCGGCTGTGGGACGACGGCGTGATCGACCCCGCCGACACCCGCCAGGTGCTCGGCCTGGCGCTCTCGGCCGCGGCCAACGCGCCCATCGACCCTGTCGGCTACGGCGTCTTCCGGATGTGACGGCCATGTTCACCAGTGTTCTGATCGCCAACCGCGGCGAGATCGCCGTCCGCGTCATCACCACCCTGCGCCGCATGGGCATCCGCTCGGTGGCCGTCTACAGCGACGCCGACTCCGGCGCCCGGCACGTGCGCGAGGCCGACACCGCCGTGCGCATCGGCCCGGCCGCCGCGCGGGAGAGCTACCTCGACATCGACCGGGTGGTGAAGGCGGCGCTGGAGACCGGTGCGCAGGCCGTGCACCCCGGCTACGGCTTCCTCGCCGAGAACGCCGCGTTCGCCCGCGCCTGCGCCGAGGCCGGGCTGGTGTTCATCGGCCCGCCGCCCTCGGCCATCGACGCGATGGGCGACAAGATCCGCGCCAAGCTCACGGTGATGGCCGCGGGCGTGCCGGTCGTGCCCGGCCGCACCGAGCCCGGCATGAGCGACGACGACCTGGTCGAGGCCGCCGCCGAGATCGGCTTCCCGGTGCTGCTCAAGCCATCGGCGGGCGGCGGCGGCAAGGGCATGCGCCTGGTGCACGCCGCCGAGGAGCTGCGCCCGGCCGTGGAGTCCGCCCGGCGCGAGGCGCGCGGCTCCTTCGGCGACGACACGCTGCTCATCGAGCGCTTCGTCGCCCGGCCCCGGCACATCGAGATCCAGGTGCTGGCCGACGGGCAGGGCGGCGCGGTGCACCTCGGCGAGCGCGAGTGCAGCCTCCAGCGCCGCCACCAGAAGATCATCGAAGAGGCGCCGTCGCCGCTGCTGGACGCCCGGACCCGGGCCCGCATGGGCTCGGCCGCCGTCGACGCCGCCCGCGCGGTGGACTACGCGGGCGCGGGCACGGTGGAGTTCATCGTCTCCGCCGACCGGCCCGACGAGTTCTTCTTCATGGAGATGAACACCCGCCTGCAGGTCGAGCACCCGGTCACCGAACTGGTCACCGGGCTGGACCTGGTCGAGCAGCAGGTCCGCGTCGCCGCGGGTGAGGCGCTGTCCTTCGGGCAGGACGACGTCGCGCTGAGCGGGCACTCCATCGAGGCGCGCGTCTACGCCGAGGACCCGGCCGCGGGCTTCCTGCCCACCGGCGGGCGCGTGCTGGACCTGCGGCTGCCGAGCGCGGAATGGGCGCGGGTGGACTCGGGGCTGGCCGTCGGCACCGTCGTCGGCTCGGACTACGACCCGATGCTCGCCAAGGTCATCGTGCACGGCGCGGACCGCGCGCAAGCGCTTGACCGCCTGGTCGCGGCCCTGGCCGACACCGCGGTGCTCGGCGTGCGGACCAATGTGGAGTTCCTGCGCGCGCTGCTCGGCGACCCCGACGTGCGCGCGGGCAGGCTCGACACGCAGCTGGTCGAGCGCAACCTGGCCGAGCTGACCCGCGCCGCCGACGTCCCCGACGCGGTGTTCGCCGCCGCCGCGCTGGACGAGCTGCTGGGCCTGGCCCCCACCGGGGCGGTCGTGGACCCGTGGGACGTGCCCTCGGGCTGGCGCCTGGGCCGGGCCGCCTCCGTGCCGTTCCGGCTGACCTGCGGCGGGCGCGAGGTGACGGTGACCGTGTGCCCGTCGGCGGGCACGGTGGCCGTCGGCGACGCCGAGCCGGTGCCCGCCTCCGCCGTCCGCGACGGCGCGCAGCTACGGGTCCGCCACGGTGACCGGGAGCTGCGCTTCGCCAGGGCGCTGGACGGCGACACGCTGTGGCTGGCCGCCGACGGCGGCGCCTGGGCCGTCGCCGAGCACTCGCTGCTGGAGGGCGGCGGCGGCGCGGGGGGCGCGGGCGGTCCGATCACCAGCCCGATGCCCGGCACGGTGCTCGTGGTCAAGGCCGCGGTCGGCGACGCCGTCACCGCGGGCCAGCCGCTGCTCGTCGTCGAGGCGATGAAGATGGAGCACACCATCACCGCGACCGCCGACGGCGTGGTCGCCGAGATCCCCGTGCGCGCGGGCCACCAGGTCGCGCTCAACCAGACCCTTGCCGTGGTGACCCCAGCGGAGGACGACCGATGATCGACACCCGACTCAGCGAAGAGCACGAGGCGCTGCGCAAGACGGTGCAGGAGTTCGCCCGCGAGGAGGTCGCCCCGGTCATCGGGGACTTCTACGAGCGCGAGGAGTTCCCCTACGGGATCGTCGCGAAGATGGGCGCGATGGGCCTGTTCGGCCTGCCCATCGCCGAGGAGCACGGCGGCATGGGCGGGGACTACTTCGCGCTGTGCCTGGCGCTGGAGGAGCTGGCCAGGGTCGACTCGTCGGTGGCGATCACGCTGGAGGCCGGCGTCTCTCTCGGCGCGATGCCGCTCTACCGCTTCGGCACCGAGGAGCAGAAGGACCGGTGGCTGCCCGCGCTCGCCGCGGGCGAGAAGCTGGCCGCGTTCGGCCTGACCGAGCCCGGCGGCGGCTCGGACGCGGGCGCCACCCGCACCACCGCGCGCCGCGACGGCGACGAGTGGGTCATCAACGGCTCCAAGGCGTTCATCACCAACTCCGGCACCGACATCACCTCCCACGTCGTGGTCACCGCGGTGACCGGGACGCGCGAGGACGGGCGCAAGGAGATCACCGCGATCCTGGTGCCGTCGGGGACGCCCGGGTTCTCGGTGTCCAAGAAGTACAGCAAGGTCGGCTGGAACGCCTCGGACACCAGGGAGCTGAGCTTCAGCGACGTGCGGGTGCCGGTGGCGAACGTGGTCGGCGAGATCGGCAGGGGGTACGCCCAGTTCCTGTCCACTTTGGACGAGGGTCGGGTGGCGATCGCCGCGCTGTCGGTGGGGCTGGCGCAGGGGTGCGTGGACGAGAGCGTCCGCTACGCCGGGGAGCGCGAGGCCTTCGGCCGCCACATCGGGCACTACCAGGCGATCCAGTTCAAGATCGCCGAGATGGAGGCCAGGGCGCACACCGCCCGGCTGGCCTACTACGCCGCCGCGGCGAAGATGCTGCGGGGCGAGAAGTTCAAGAAGGAGGCGGCCATCGCCAAGCTGGTGGCCTCCAACGCCGCGATGGACAACTCCCGCGACGCCACCCAGATCTTCGGCGGGTACGGGTTCATGAACGAGTTCCCGGTCGGGCGCTTCTACCGCGACGCCAAGATCCTGGAAATCGGGGAGGGCACCTCCGAGGTGCAGAAGATGCTCATCGCGCGGGAACTGGGCCTGCCCGCCTGAGACGACCCCGTGGGGCGGTGTCGACCACCGCCCCACGGGTGCTTTCAGCGCAGATCGTCGGCCGCGGCCCTGATGTCGGCGGCGTAGTGGCTGAGCTGGGTGTAGACGCCGTACTTGCCCGGTCGGGCGCAGCCTTCGCCCCAGCTGACGATGCCGACCTGCACCCACGACCCGCTGTCGGTGCGCCGGACCATCGGGCCGCCGGAGTCGCCCTGGCAGGTGTCGATGCCGCCCTCGGGGTAGCCCGCGCACAGCATCTCGGCCTTGACCAGGCGCGGGTAGCTGCCCGAGCGGCTGCACACCGAGTCGCTGACGAACGGCACGCGCGCCTTGCGCAGGTGGCGCTCCTGCTTGAGGCTGCCGTCGCGCACCGAGCCCCAGCCCATGATGTCGAAGGTGCCGCTGTCGTAGGCCGTCGTGGTGGCGATGGGGAGCAGGGTCGCCCCGCGGATCGGCTGGTTGAGCTTGACCAGCGCCCAGTCGTCGCCCGCGGTGACGTTGGTGTAGTCGGGCGCGGAGTGGACGTAGGTGGACGTGCGCTTCACCGCGGTGCTGTCCTGCAGGTCGGCCACGCCGTAGGTGACGCCGATGCTGGTGTCCGGGCCGGTTCCGTCGAGGCAGTGCGCCGCGGTGAGGACCAGCTGCTCGGTGTACATGGCGCCGCCGCAGCCCATGGAGAGGCGGACCAGCCAGGGGAACTCGCCCTTGGCGGCGCGCTCGCCGCCCACGATCTGGATGCCGACCTCGCCGGGCGGCTGGTCGAGCGACTGGGCCGCCGACTGGGGGACGGTGGCGGCCACCGCCGCGCCGATCCCGATGGCGACCAGCGCCGCCTTGATGTGCCCTCGCACTGTTGTCTCCTTCTCGCCCGCGCGGCCTGGCCGAAGCCGACAGGGTGACCGGGCGGGGCGGTAGGTGCTTCCGGTGCCCGCCACGGGACGTGACGAGGCATGCGGATCGTGGCAGCGCGGAGTGAGGCGGCGGAACCGTTCAGTCATCGGGGCTTCTTGCCAGGAGGATTTCCTGGGAAGAAACCCCGACGGACGAAGGGTTGTGGATTAGGCCAAGTGGCCGACAGCGCCGTAGGCGACGCTGGACGTCGGGTCGGTCTCGTCGGCGGTCTCCGGGCGCCACTGGTTGGTCCACACCACGCCCGGCGGCAGCAGCGACATGCCCTCGAACAGGGCGCTCACCTCGGCCTTGGTCCTGGCGTAGCTGGGCATCCCGCTGCCGGAGTACAGGCGCCGCGCCTCGTCCACGCCGGTGTTCTCGGCGTCGCGGGTCGCGTGGGTCATCGCCAGCACGCTGCCGGGGGCCATGACCGACCGGTACGGGGCCAGCGCGGCGGCGGCGTCGTCGAGGAAGTGCAGGATGGCCACGGCCAGCACCGCGACCGGGCGGTCGAAGTCGAGCAGCTCGCGCGCGCCCGCCAGCACCGCCTCGCCGTCGCGGACGTCGGCGGCGACGATCCTGGCGTCGGGGACCTCGGCCAGCACGTCGCGGCTGTGCGCGACGGCGATCGGGTCGTGGTCGACGTAGACGACCTTCGCGCCCGGGGCGGCCTCGTGGGTGTTGCCGACGGTCGGGATGCCGGAGCCGAGGTCGAGGAACTGGGTGACGCCCAGATCGAGCGCGGCGCGCACGGCCCGTCGCAGGAACGCCCTGTTGATCTTGGCGGCGGTCGGCGCGCCGGGCATCGCCGCGATCAGCCGCTCGGCGAAGGCGCGGTCGGCGGCGAAGTTGCACGCCCCGCCGAGCAGGTAGTCGTAGACGCGCGCCGGGTGCGGCTGATCGGTGTCGGGTGTCCGCATAAGTCGGATTCTGCCCGTTCTGGCATCCGTCGTCGTGCGCTACCCTGCGAACACGCACCTTGGGGGGTTCGCGATGCTGCACGTCGGCGGCCTGCTGGGCCTGTTCACACTCGGTCTGTGGCTGTTCTGCGTGGTCGACGTGATCACCACGGCCGACGGCGACGCCCGGCACCTGCCCAAGCTCGGGTGGCTGCTGGTCGTGCTGTTCTTCCCGCTGGTCGGCTCGGTGGCCTGGCTGGTGGCGGGCCGTCCCGCGCGGGTGGCCGCCGAGCGCCGCACCTCGGCCTACCCCGAGTACGACCGGCCCGGCCGCTTTCCCGCCGCCGACCCGGCCTCCGACGCGGAGTTCCTGCGCCGCTGCCGCGAGCGCGCCGAGCACCAGCGCCGCAAGGCGAACGAGACCGGGGGCGAGGCGCCCCCGGTCTAGCCCGTTTGTCACATGTGGACGACCTGCTGGGGCGACTTCAGCTCCTCGGGCACACCCGGGCGCAGCACCAAACCCGAGAGCACCGCGCCCAGGACGAACGCGCCCGCCGCCCAGGCGAACGCGGCGCTGTAGCCGGAGATCGCCGCCGAGACCGGGTTCGCGCCGTCGGTCAGCGCGGCGGTGACCGCGTTGGCCGCGACGGTGCTGAACAGCGCGGTGCCGATCGAGCCGCCGACCTGCTGGATGGCGTTGATCGCCGCCGACGCCGCGCCGGAGTCCTGCGCGGCGACACCGGCGATGCCGACGTTCATCGCCGAGGCCATCGTCAGGCCGATGCCGAGGCCGGAGAGGATCAGGCCGGGCAGCACGCCGGAGGCGTAGGTGCTGGTCTCGTCCAGCAGCGCCAGCAGGGCGGTGCCAGCGCCCGCGGCCACCATGCCCAGCGGCACCATCACCCGGGGGCCGACCCTGGGCAGCAGCACGGTGGTCGCGGTGGTCGCCGAGACCATCAGCGCGCCGATCATCGGCAGGAACGCGACCCCGCTCTGCACCGGGCCGAAGCGCAGGTTCTGCTGCATGTAGAAGGTCAGGAACAGGAAGATCACGAACATCGCCGCGGACAGCAGGAACATGGCCACGAACGAGCCGCCCCGGTTGCGGTGGGCCAGGATGCGCAGCGGCAGCAGCGGATTCGCGGCGCGGCGCTGGGAGTAGACGAACACCACGAGCAGGACGACGCCCGCGGCCAGGAACGAGATGGTGCTGGCCGAGCCCCAGCCGTCCTGCTCGGCGTTGGCCAGGCCGTAGACGAGGGCGAACATGCCCGCGGTCGCGGTGGCCACCCCGACGAGGTCCAGCTTCGGGCGCTCGGCGGACGGGCTGTGCTTGAGCAGGCCGATCCCGCCGAGGAACGCCACCCCCGCGAACACCAGGTTGACGTACATGCACCAGCGCCAGTCGAGGTACTCGGTCAGCACCCCGCCCAGCAGCAGCCCGATCGCCCCGCCCGCGCCGGAGATCGCGCCGAAGATGCCGAACGCCTTGCCGCGCTCGACCGGGTCGGTGAAGGTCGTGGTGAGCAGCGACAGCGCCGCGGGCGCCAGCAGCGCCGCGAACACGCCCTGCCCGACCCTGGCCCCCACCAGGACCTCGAAGCTGCCCGCCGCCCCGCCGACCGCGGAGGCGACGGCGAAGCCGACCACGCCGACCAGGAAGGCGATCCGCCGTCCGAAGAGGTCGGCGATGCGCCCGCCGATCAGCAACAGGCTGCCGAAGCTGAGCGCGTAGCCGGTCACCAGCCACTGCCGCTGCGAGTCGTCGAAGAGCAGATCGGCCTGCGCGCTGGGAAGCGCGATGTTCACGACCGTCGCGTCGAGGATGACCATCACCTGCGCGAGGGCGATGACGGCGAGGATCAGCCAGCGCTTCGCCGACTGGTCACCGGTATTGGGCGGTGGTGCGCCCACCGCTTCGGACAGAGTCATACGGCACCCCCGTGAAGGATCTTTCCCTGTGGATTCGCCGCCAACCTACTCCCGAAGTGGAGAGGATGTCTCCGCTTTTCTGCTAAGCTGAGAGCGTGACCTCGGACACCCCGCTGCGCGCCGACGCGGCCCGCAACCGCGCGCGCATCGTCGCCGCGGCCAGGTCGGTGTTCGCGGAATCGGGAATCGACGTGACGCTGGACGAGGTCGCGCGCGCGGCAGGTGTCGGCGTCGGCACGGTCTACCGCCGCTTCTCGGGCAAGGACGAACTCCTGGAAGCGGTGTTCGACACCGTCATCGCGGAGCTGAACTCCCTGATGGACGCCGCCGCGGCCGAAGAGGACGCCTGGACCGGCCTGGTCGGCCTGCTGCACGCGGTCGCCGAACGCCAGTCGGCGGACCAGGGTCTGGTCCAGGTGTGCACGCGCGCCGAACTCGGCCTGGCAGAGCGCGTCGGCGCGCACTTCGTGCCCGCTGTGGACAGTCTGGTGGCGCGCGCCCAGGCCCAGGGAACCGTGCGCCCGGACGTCACCGGCCCGGACCTCGGTCCGATCCTGCTGATGGTGGCGGCCACCTTCGACATCGCCCCGCCGAACCTGTGGCGCCGCTACCTCACCCTCGCCCTCGACGGCCTGCGCGCCGGCTCCACCACCCCGCTGCCGGGCCCAGTGCCGTCCCACGAGGACATCGACGCCGCGATGCGCAAGCGGCTCTCCTAGCCTCGGTCGAGGTGCCTGCGATGTAGTCGGTGACGCCCGCGTACGCGCGCCGCGCTTGGGCGCTCGGCCCGCCTGCAGCGCCGCCGAACCCCTCGTGCGCCCTGAGCGCGCCCGTGTGGGCCCTGATGTGCTCGGCCGCTGCCGGGAAGTGCACGTCGACGGCCTTCTGGGCCTCGGCGAGGTCTACCTCGAATCCGGTCATCCGTCCCCCTTTGTCGGGGAACAACGTAGCGGGAACGGACGCTGAGCGTGTTCGGTTCGCAACGGGTGGTGACGATTGGTCTGGTGCCCGCCGTCACCATCCGGCGACTACTTCAGTTCCGTCGAGGACTTCCCGAGCAGCCTCCGAGCGACGATCAGCTGCTGGATCTGCTGCGTGCCCTCGAAGATGTCCAGGATCTTGGAGTCCCTGGCCCACTTCTCCAGCAGTGTCCCCTCCCCGTAGCCCACCGATCCCGCCAGCTCCACGCACCGCAGCGTGATGTCGCTGCCCGCGCGCCCGGCCTTGGCCTTGGCCATCGACGCCTGCAGGGAGTTGGGCTTGCGGTTGTCGGCCATCCAGGCGGCTTCCAGGGCCAGGAGGTAGGCGGCTTCCCAGTCGGCCTCCAGTTGGAGGAAGGTCGCGGCGGCGGCGGATTGGGTGAAGGCGGGACGGTCGTAGTCGACGGGGATGCCCGCTTCCGCCAGGAGGCGGCGGGTTTCCTCAAGGGAGGCGCGGGCGACGCCGATGGCCATGGCGGCGACGAGGGGGCGGGTGTTGTCGAAGGTCTGCATGACGCCCGCGAAGCCCTGTTCGGTGTTGATGTCGGGGCTGCCGAGCAGGTTGTCCTTGTGCACCCGGACGTTGTCCAGGCGGAAGTGCGCGGTGTCGGAGGCGCGGATGCCGAGCTTGTGCTCCAGGCGCACCAGCTCGAAGCCGGGGGTGTCGCGGTCCACGACGAAGCTCTTGATGGCCGCCTTGCCCAGCGAGCGGTCCAGAGTGGCCCAGACGACGACGCAGTCGGCGCGTTCGCCCGAGGTCACGAAGATCTTCTCGCCGTTGAGGATGTAGTGCTCGCCGTCGAGGACCGCCGTCGTCCTGATGGCGCCGGAGTCCGAACCGGTGTCGGGCTCGGTGATGGCCATGGCGGCCCACTTGCCCTTGTAGCGCTCGATCTGCTCGTCGTTGGCCACCGAGGCGATGGCCGCGTTGCCCAGGCCCTGGCGGGGCATGGTCAGCAGCAGGCCGACATCGCCCCAGCACATCTCGATGGTGCCCAGCAGCAGCTGCAGGTTGCTGCCGTTGCGGTTGCCTTCGTCCTTCTTGGACGAACCGCCGCGCCGGACGCCGCCCGCGCCCGCGCCGCCGCCCGCGGCCGAGAGGCCGTCGAGCAGGGCGGCGAGCATGTCCAGTTCCTTCGGGTAGGTGTGCTCGGCCTGGTCGTACTTGCGCGAGTGGGGGCGGAAGAACTCCGCGGCCGCCTGGTGCGCCTGGTCGACCAGCTGCTCGAACTTGCGCGGGACCTCAAGGTTGATCATCGCTGTCTCCTTCGCGCCCTCAGACGAGGACGATCCCCTCGGCGAGGCCGACCGCGCGCAGGTCGCGGTACCAGCGCTCGACCGGGTGCTCCTTGACGAAACCGTGCCCGCCCAGCAGTTGCACGCCGTCGTTGCCGATCTGCATGCCCTTCTCCGCGCACAGCCGCCGCGCCAGGCCCGCCTCGCGCGCGTACGGCTTGCCCTGCTCGGCGCGGGCGGCCGCGCGGTAGGTGAGCAGGCGCATGCCCTCCAGCTCGATGCCGATGTTGGCGACCATGAACGCCACGCTCTGGCGGTGGCTGACCGGCTCGCCGAAGGCGACGCGGTCGTTGACGTAGGGGATCACGTAGTCGAGCACGGCCTGTGCGGTGCCCACCGCCAGCGCGCACCAGGCGATCCGGGACAGCCGGACGCACTCGGTGTACACATCGGACTTCCCGCCGCCCAGCAGCGCCGACTCCGGCACGGTCACCTTGTCCAAGTGCAGCCTGCCCATCGACGCGGCGCGCAGGCCCATCGCGGGCTCGGACTCCACGGTCAGGCCCTCGCTGTCGGACTCCACCACGAACAGCGCCGGTCCGCGCCCGTCCAGGTCGGCGGCGACGACGAACAGCTCGGCGCACGCCGCCCGCGGCACCAGGGACTTGACGCCCTCCAGCACGAAGCCGCCCGCCGTCCGGTAGGCCTTGGTCTTCAGCGCGAACGGGTCGAACAGCGGTCGCGCCTCCTGCACCGCCAGGGCGGCGGCCGGGACGTCGTCGCCGACGAAGGCGGGCAGGTACGTCGCCTGCTGGGTCTCATCGCCCCACAGCACCAGTGCCGTGCTGACCGCGGACGGGGCCAGCAGCCCCACGGCCAAGCCCATGTCGCCGTGCGCCATCGCCTCGGCGACCAGCACGCCGGTCACCGCCGAGCGCTCGGTGCCCAGGCCGCCGAGGGACTCGGGCACGCCGACCAGCGTCACGCCCATCTCCGCGACCGTGGAGAGCAGGCCCGGCGGGGTCGCGCACTCGGCGTCGGCCTCGGCGGCGGCCGGGCGCAGGCGTTCGGCGGCGAACTCGCGGACCGTCTCGACGATCATCTTCTGCTCGTCGTCGGGGGTGATGTCGAACAGGCCGCGCTCGCCCGCGGCGGGCAGCCGCGCGGGCGCGGCGAGCTTGGCCGCCGCGGCGAACTGGCGGGTGGCCGCGCCGACCGCGGTGAACCCGGTCCGGGTGGCCGTGTAGACGCCCTTCTGCACGGGCTTGCGCAGCCCGAACCGGTCGAGCACCGGGGCGCTCGCCAGCTTGTTCAGCACCGCCAGCGCGGCGCCCATCGCGTCCCGCTTCGGCTTGGGGTTGGTGCCCGCCATGGGTGCTCCCACCTCGATCGCTTCCGACTCACAGTAACCTACTCCAGAGTAGCAAGTGGGCTCAAGCGGTCGAGCCGGGCGGGACCAGGTTCACCAGTGGGACGCCCGCGATGTAGCGGTCCAGGTTGTCGGCGAAGAGGCGGACCAGCTCGTCGCGCCAGCCCTTGATGTCGCCCGCCATGTGCGGGGAGACGACCACGTCCGGCAGGTCCCACAGCGGCGAGGCGGCGGGCAGCGGCTCGTCGGCGAAGACGTTGAGGGCCGCGCCCGCCAGCGCGCCCGCGTCCAGGGCGTTGACGAGGTCGGGAAGCACGATCAGGCCGCCGCGGCTGATGTTGACCAGGCGGGCGGTCGGCCGCATCGCGCGCAGGGCGTGCTCATCGATCATGCCCTGGGTCTGGGCGGTGAGCGGGGTGGCCAGGATCACGTAGTCGGCGCGGGAGAGAGCGACGCGCAGATCGGACATCGGGGAGATGTCGCCCAGGTCGGGGTCGTGTCTGCGGGCGGAGCGGCCGACCGCGGAGACCGAGACGCCCACCGCGCGCAGCTTGCGCCCGATCGCCCGACCGATCGGCCCGACGCCGATGACGAGGGCGTGCGAGCCCGCCAGGCGCTCGGTCTCGCGGTGGTGCCAGACGCGGCGCTGCTGCAGCCGCATGGTCGCGGGCAGGTCCTTGGCGAAGGCGAGGACCAGGCTGAGCACGTACTCGGCCATCGGCTCGTCGAAGACCCCGCGCGCGCTGCTGACCGCCACGCCCGCCTCGTGCAGGCGCGGCAGCGGCAGGTGGCGGGCGGTGGCCCCGGCGGCGTGCGCCCAGCGCAGGGCGTCGGCCGACGGCAGCGCCTCGGCCAGGCCCGCGGCGCGGCTGTCCCAGACGAAGAGCACGTCGGCGCCGGGCAGGGCGCCGGTGAGGAGGGGGCCGGTGCTGTAGCGGACGGTGGCGCGCTGTTCGACGTCGGACATCCGGGGCGGGCGGTCGGTGCCGTGCAGGACGACGACGACGGGTCGCCTGCTGTTGTCCATCTTCGGGAGTACCCCTGTTCGGGTGTGGCGAAGCCGGGCGCGGTCAGTGCGCCACGCTAAGAACGGCGGTGCGGGACTGTCAACGCGGCCTGCCGAGCGGGCGGGTGGGGGCGTGCGCCCGGCCGAACGGCCGAGCGCGCGCGCTGTGGGGACGGAGAATTCCCGTCTCCGTAGAGTACTGTTAGGCCATTAGGGGTGACGGTCACCCGGTTGGGCTATTGCTCACCGCTCCGTAGCCTTCGGGCAACGGGCATGCTTGTTCGATCTTGCCCGAAGCTGTCTACTGTGGATACTCACTGATGGTTGTCATCAGCGGTTTCTTTGCCGGTTCGTCCCGTTCACCCGGAGCGGGCGGCCCTGCTGGGTGTGCGCGGAGTGTGTTCCTTAGGGTCCTTGGACCCTGCCCGGGGGACGTTGAATACGAAACGATCCGTGTCATGCGGCCCAGTTTCCTCTGGTGTTGGCCCGGTCGGCGAGCTAGCATCACTCTCCGTCAAGGCCATCGTCGCATCCGACGGTTGACGGGGTGGATGCCGCGGTGAGCCGATCAGCACTGGATCTCTCGGCGCGCGCTGGCGCGCCCACCTTCAGGGGGCTCATGTGAGCGCATCTCCCGGCCGGGCCGCGGCGCCGGCGCGGACCGACGCCGTGTTCGCCCGCCTGAAGACAGCCGCATTCCACGAGCTGGTCGAGGCATCGATGGCAGGTGACAACGTGGCGAGGGGAACCCTTTTCGCTTGGATCCACCCGGCGATCGTGCGCTACTGCCGGGCCAGGATCGGGCGCACCGGCTCGGCGTACTCCTCGGCCGACGACGTCGCCCAGGAGATCATGCTCGCCGTCCTGGGCGCGCTGCCCCGCTACTCCGACGACCGCGAGTCCTTCCTCCCGTTCGTCTACGGCATCGCCGCCCACAAGGTGGCCGACTTCTACCGCCGCTCCGGCCGCGACCGCTCCGACCCGGTCGCCGAGATCCCCGACGTCGCCGACAACGGCCTCGGCCCCGAGCAGCTCACCCTGCGCGGCGAGATGCGCTCGCGGCTGACCGCCCTGCTGGACGGCCTGGCCCCGCGCCAGCGCGAGATCCTGGTCCTGCGCCTGGTCGTCGGCCTCTCCGCCCAGGAGACCGCCGTCGCCATCGGCCTGACCGCCACCGCCGTCCGCGTCGCCCAGCACCGCGCCCTGACCCGCCTGCGCGGCTCCCTCACCGCCACCGACTGGCTCTGACCCGCCTGCGCGGCTTCCTCGCCACCGCCGACTGGCCCTGCCCCTTCCTTCCACGGACGCTTCCCCACGGGCGGTTCACGGCCATCCCCAGGTCGTGAACCGCCCGTGGCGGCTCTCAGCCGCGCGCCGATAACCTGGCGGCGGGGGGCCGGACGTCTGCTCAGGCGAGGCTGGCGCGCACGTAGAGCTGGACCTCGATGCGTCCGGGCTCGGCGACGGCCTCCACGGTGTGCAGGCGGTCGACGGTGAAGCCCGCGGCTTCGACCACGGTGCGCAGCGCGTCCGGCGGGTAGGCCGAGACCGTGGTGGGGGCGCCGAGGAAGTTCACCGGGAAGGCGTCGAAGTCGCCCTGGACCATGCTGATCAGCAGATGGCCGGGGGCACGCAGCTGGCCGCGCAGGGCCGCGAGGGTGGCCTCGATGTCGGCCTTGGGGAGCATGAGCAGGGCGAAGAAGGCGACGGCGGCGTCGAAGGTGCCGTGGGCGGCCACATCGCGGAGATCGCCCTGGCGGTAGTCGGCTCCGGGGGCGTGCTCCTCGGCCAGGTCGAGCATGACCCGGGACTCGTCCACGGCGACGACGTCCATGCCCGCGTCCACCAGCTGCTTGACGGTGGGCTGGCCGCTGCCGCAGCCGAGGTCGAGGACGCGCGCGCCGGGGGAGAGCTGCGTGAGCAGCCAGTCCACCTCGGCGATCTGGGTGTCCCGCTCGACGAAGGACTCGTCGTAGCGGCGGCCGATGAGGTCGAAGGCGGGAACCCTGTTCTCGGTCACGCGGGACAGCATGCCGCGCTGGGGGTGAGGTGGTCCAGAGGGGGTTGGCTAGGCCACCGGTGTGGTCCGGTCGGTGGTGATCTCGGTGGGGGTGAGGACGCGGTTGTAGATGCGGACGTCGTCCAGTGCGCCGGCGAACCACTCGCCCCAGACGCTGTTGCCGCCCAGGCGCAGGGCTCCGGTCGAGGTGGTCAGGGCGCCGGTGATGGTTTCGGTGGTGACGAGGGTGCCTTCCAGGTAGAGGCGCAGGGCGGTGCCGTCGTAGGTGAGGGTGACGTGGGTCCAGGTGTTCGCCGGGAGTGCTGTCGGGCCGGTCACCGAGACGTCGGCTGGGCCCAGGCGGGCGTAGCCGGAGGGGCGGTTGGCGGCGTTGTCGGAGTAGAGGGCGTAGGACAGGCCCGCGGGGGCTTCCTTCATCAGGACTGTCCGCCAGGCGGTGGGGCCGGTGGGGCGGATCCATGCCGAGAGGGTCATCGCCGTGGTGAGGCGCAGTGCGGGGGAGTCGGCGATGGTGACCATGTCGTCGATGCCGTCGAAGGTGAGGGCGCCGCCGGTGTGGCCGGGGGTCCAGGACGCGCCGGAGATGGTGCCGTTGTTGGTGTTGCCCGAGCGGTCGCCGAGCAGGGTGCCCGATGCCTCGTTGAAGTTGTACGAGGCCACGGGGGCTCCCGGGGGTGGGCCGGTGTTCGACACGGTGACCGAGACCAGTGATGACGTCGCGGTGTTGCCCGCGCTGTCGCGGGCGCGCGCGGTCAGGCCCCACACGCCGTTGGACACCGAGCGGGTGTCCCACGAGACCGCGTACGGGGCTGAGGTGTCCTCCGCGCCCAGGGGCTGGCCGTTGAGCAGGAACTGCACGCCGGCGACTCCGCCCGCGTCCGTCGCCGTGGCCGTCACCTGGACGACGCCGGCGACCGTGCCGGTCGGGGCGGTCACCGCGACCGACGGGGCCGTGGTGTCGGCGGTGACGGTCGCGGTGGCCTGGGGGGACGGGGGTGAGGCGTTGCCGCCGCCGTCGCGGGCCACCACGCGGTAGGCGTAGGCGCCCGCGGCCAGGCCGGGGTCGGTGTGGGTCAGGGTGGTGACCGTGGCGACGCGGTTGGCCGGTGACGGGGTGAAGCCGGGGGTGCCCCGGTGCACGTCGTAGGCGGTGACGCCGACGTCGTCGGTGGCGGCGGGCCAGGACAGCGAGACCGTGCCGAGGCCGCCGGTCGCGGTCAGCGAGGCGGGTGCCGAGGGCGGTGTCGTGTCCGAGGACACCGGGGTGTCGCGGTCGGTGGCCACCTCGGCCGCCGACAGCGCCCGGTTGTAGACGCGCACGTCGTCCAGGACGCCAGCGAAGTGCTCGCCCCACACCTCGTTGCCGCCGAGGCGCAGGGCGCCCGTCGACGCCGGGGCCGAGCCCGCCTGCGGCGCGGAGGCGACCTGGGTCCCGTTGACGTACAGGCGGACCGTCGCGCCGTCGTAGGTGAACGTCAGGTGCGACCAGGTGTTCACCGGCAGCGCCGACGGGCCGCTCACCGCGACGTCGTTGCCGATGTTGACGTAGCCCGACGGCTGGGTGAAGCCCGCCGAGTACAGCGCGTAGGACAGGCCGTTCGGGCGCTCCTTCATCAGCGCGGTGCGCCACCCGGTGCTGTCGCTCGGGCGCACCCAGGCCGACAGGGTCATGCGGTCGGCCAGGTCGAGCCTGGCCGAGTCGGCCACCGTGACCAGGTCGTTGACGCCGTCGAAGGACAGGCCGCCGCCGGTGCGCCCGCTCGTCCACGCCGGGCCCGACAGCGCGCCGGTGTGGCCGTTGCCGGTGCGGTCGAGCAGCGAGGAGCCCGCGCCCTCGTCGAAGCCGTAGGCGGCGACGAGGGTCGGGTCGGAGGCGTCGGTGCGCTCGAACACCGCGCGGTAGGTGGCGCCGCCCGCGGGCACGATGACGTCGTGCGCGCGCGGTCCGCCGTCCGACCACGAGACGAACTCGTACTCACCGCCGCCGAGCACCTGGGTCTGGGCGGTCGACAGGCTCAACCGCGAGCCCACGATCGCCTCGACCGCCATCGGGGTCTGGTCGAAGTTGTCGCTCAGCGTCGCGGTCAGGCCCGCCGGGTCGGACTCCACGACGACGGTCGCCACCGTGGGGTCGAGCCGCCTGCTGACCGTCGACGCCGAGCCGGAGGAGTCGCGCGCGGTCAGCCGCAGCTCCAGGTACGACGGGTAGTCGTGGTCGGGGCCCTCGAAGCTGCCCGAGGCCACCCCGTCGTGGCGCACGAGGTCGTGCACGTGGCAGCCGCCGGAGTCGCAGTGGTGCAGCAGCGCCTCCCAGGACAGCGCCGAGGCGGGCAGCGCGCCGTCCTCGACGTCGGTGGCCGAGCCCGCAAATGGGATCGGATCGCCCACCGCCCAGGTGAAGCCGGTCGCCGGGCTGGTGATCACCGGGGTCGGGGCGGTCGAGCCCGCCAGCACGCGGGTGCGCGCGTCGGCGCTCAGGCCGCCGGGGTCGCGCACGCGCACGCCCACGTCGTAGGCGCCGCCGGTGGTGTAGGTGCGCGAGGCGGTGACGCCGGTGGCGTCGTCGAAGTCACCGTCGCCGTCGAGGTCCCAGGCGTAGGTGAGGGAGTCGCCGTTGGGGTCGGAGGAGCCCGCCGCGCTGAAGGAGACCGTCAGCGGCAGCGCGCCCTCGCCGGGGGTGGCGGTGACGGCCGCGATCGGGGCCTGGTTGCCGGTGCCGTAGCGGAACCGCTTCACCGCGCCCATCGCGATGTCCACATAGTACACATCGCCGTTGGGGCCGGTGGTGATGTCGACCGGGAACACGTTCTGCTGGAACACCGCGCGCGTCGCCGGGTCGGGAATGCCGTCGGCGTCGGCGCGCATGTACCAGATGCAGCGGCGGCTGTAGTCGCCGAAGAAGAACGCGCCGTCGAAGGTGTCGGGGTAGGTGCCGTCGGTGTAGAAGGCGGCGCCGGACACCGAGGAGCCGCTGGTGTTGAGGCAGCCGTCGCCGGAGACCACGGCCTGGCCGTGCCGATAGGCGTAGTGCGGGTTCACCGTGGGCACGGTGCCGTTGTTGATCCGGGTGCACATGTTCAGGCCGATGTTGTACCCGGCCTGCACGCCCACGCCCTCGCGGCACGGCCACCCGAAGTTGTCCACAGTGGAGTCCGTCGGGTCCGCGACCCGGTTGATCTCCTCCCAGGTGCCCCAGCCGACGTCGCCGGACCACACCTCGGAGGTGCCCGGCCGGATCGCGAAGCGGAACGGGTTGCGCTGCCCGACGGCGATCACCCGCCGGGCGTTGGGGTCGGCGCTGGAGGCCATCGGGTTGCCGGGCGCGCCCTCGCCGGTCTCCGGGTCGATGCGGATGATCGTGCCGTCCAGGCCCAGCGGGTCGCCCATCGTCTGGATGTCCTGCGAGCGCAGCGCGCCGCCCTCGGCGGTCGGCACCGTCTGCACGCCGCCGGTGCCCGTCGGCGGGTCGCCGCACGGGTTGCGGGGGCTGCCGTCCTGGCCGTAGTCGGCGAAGACGTAGGAGGCGCCGTCACCGGCACTGGCGTAGAGGTAGCCGTCGGGGCCGAAGGCCAGCGCGCCGACGGAGTGGCTGGGGTACTGCTGGCACCAGTCCTCGACCAGCACCCGCTCGGCGCCGTCGCCGTCGAGGACCGAGAGCCGACCGGAGATCACGCAGCCGTCGGCGGTCTCGCCGGGCGGGTTGGGGCAGGCGTCGTTGCTCGCGCCCGGGGTCCCCCAGCGGGGCGCGGTGCCGCCGATCGCGGCGTCGTGGGAGTACAGCACGTAGACGCGCGGGTCGGCCGGGTAGTCCGGGGCGAGCGCGAGGCCCATCATGCCGCGGTCGTGCTGGTTGTACACAGTGGTCCGCAGGTCGGCGAACACCGAGGGGGTCGGGTCGGCCAGGCCGTCGAAGACCTTGATGAGCCCGGACTTCTCGGCGACGAACACCCGCCCGTCGGCGCCGAAATCCACGGCCATCGGCTGGGTGAGGCCGCTGAGCACGGTCTGCTCGGTGAACCCGGCGGGCAGCGCCGCGGCGGGCGAGGCGGTCAGGGTGATCGCCGCGGCGGGTAACAGACCCACCACGGTCAGCTGCACGGCGAAAGCCGCCAGGGACCGGCGCATCGTTTTCTCCCTCCGCGGCTGGACGCAGGAGAAGCCGCGACAAGCGGAGACTCGCCCGAAACGACCGTTGCGTTACCTTTGTGGGCCGAACGGCCCAGCGCCGCGGGTGACGGCGGTCACTGCCGGTTTCCTGTGTCCCGCCGCACCTCGGGACAACCCGCGGCACACCGCGCACGTCCCTGCTGCCGGACGCGCGTGTGCGTCGCCCTGCTTCTGCGGGCGCACGCGCGTTCGATAACCTCGACCGGGCCAGGTCGGGGCCTGGGGAACTCCATGACGAGAGGGTGCCTGGTCATCGAAACGGGTCAGCTGGTCGCCGGCAGATACCGACTGCTGGAGACCATCGGCAGCGGCGCGATGGGCGTGGTGTGGCGCGCGCGCGACGAGCGGCTTGAACGCGTCATCGCGATCAAACAGCTGATCATCCGACCGGGGCTGACCCCGGCCAAGACCGAGGAGGCGCGCAGGCGCGCCATGCGCGAGGCGCGCATCGCCGCCCGCCTGCACCACCGCAATGCCGTCGCCCTGCTCGACGTCGCCGAGCACGCGGGCGACCCGTGCCTGGTGATGGAGTTCGTCAACGCGCGCAGCCTGTCGGCGGTGATCGCCGAGCGCGGCACGCTGCCCCCCGACGAGGTCGCCGCCATCGGCTCGCAGGTCGCCGCCGCGCTGGCCGCCGCGCACGCGGCCGGGATCGTGCACCGCGACGTCAAGCCCGGCAACATCCTGATCGACGACCAGGGCGCGGTGAAGATCACCGATTTCGGCATCTCCAAGGCCGACGGCGACCACACGATCACCACCGACACCGGCGTCCTGGCGGGCACCCCCGCCTACCTCGCCCCCGAGCAGGCGCGCGGCCAGCAGCCGAGCAAGGCCTCCGACGTGTTCTCCCTGGGCTCCACGCTCTACCACGCCCTGGAGGGCTCGCCGCCGTTCGGCCTCAACCCGAACCCGCTGGCCCTGCTGCACGCCGTGGCCAGCGGCGACGTCCAGCTGCCGCGCAACGGCGGCTCGCTCACCCCGACCCTGATGACGCTGCTGCGCACCGAGCCGGGCGAGCGCCCCACGATGCAGGAGGCGGCGACCACCCTGGCCGTGCCGACCGCGCCGCTGCCCATCCAGCCGCCGACGGTGGTCCAGCGCACCGTCCCGGCCCGCAAGGCCCCGCCGCCCCCGCCGCCGCGCCGCACCCCGCCGCCCCGGCAGGCCGCCCAGCCCGCGCCGAAGCCCGCCCCGCAGGGCCAAGCGCCCAAGCGCGGGGTCCTGATCGGCGCGGCCGTGGTCGTCGCGGGCCTGGCCGCCGCGGTCGTCCTGGTCCTGACGATGCCCGACGACAAGGGCCAGACCGCCGCTCCCGGCACCGAGACCAAGACGGTCACCCTCAGCAACCCGCCGACCACGGAGGCGACGACGACAGCGCCTCCGCCTCCCAACGCCTCCCCGGTGACGAACTACTCCGCCGCCGGTCAGGCGGTGATCAGTTTCTATCTGAGCGACACCGCCGCGAGTCAGCGCTGGGCGTTGCTGACCCCAGGCGCGCAGGCCGTCTTCGGCAGCCGAGCGGAGTTCGACGCCTACTGGGAGCAGTTCAAGTATGTCGCGTCGAAAGACGCCAACCAGGTCACCGTCAACGACGACGGGTCCGCCAACGTCCCTGTCACTGTCACCCTCACCAAGCAGGACGGCTCCGAGAGCGCCGAACGCAAGACGGTGAAGGTCGTCAACCTCGGCGGCAAGCACCTCATCGACTCCGACCCGCGCTGATCACCACCGGGTCGGAGCCGACGGGAGTGCCGCGGACGACCTGGTCGACCACGAGCCGGCACCAGGTCGTGTAGCCCTCGACGCCGGTCCGGAGATTCACCCCGTACGACCAGTTGTCCCACCACTGTCCCGTGCGGGAGCAGTAGTAGCGTTTCCCTTCCCCGGTTGTCGTATTTCTCCGATCGTCACAAATCCCCCCCGCCGTGTCCTATGGCCGTAGGAATGAACAGTGGTGATGAACAACACCAGGCCGGGTGCTGGGTGCGGTGTGGACGGCTCGTGCGGCTCCTCGGGCGATCGATTGCGTTCAGGGGTCACTGGTGAGAGCGTGGGCACATGCCGCTGATGCCTGTCACCGACTCGATGTTCCTGCTCGGCGAGTCGCGCGAGCATCCGCTGCATGTCGGGGGGTTGCAGCTCTTCGAGCTGCCGCCGGGGGCCGATCCGTCCTACGTGGGCGACGCGCACAAGGCGCTGCTGGAGACCGGTGATCTGCGGCCGTTGTTCCGGCGCAGGCCGCGCGGGCCGGTGGACACCGTCGGGCAGCTCGTCTGGACCAACGACGACGAGCTCGACCTGGAGTACCACGTCCGGCTCTCGGGGCTGCCGTCGCCGGGGCGGGTGCGCGAGCTGCTGGAGCTGGTGTCGCGGCTGCACGGCTCGCTGCTCGACCGGCACCGGCCGCTGTGGGAGTCGCACCTCATCGAAGGTGTCGAGGGCGGGCGTTTCGCCGTCTACACCAAGGTCCACCACGCGCTGCTGGACGGCGTCTCCGCGCTGCAGATCATGCGCAAGGCGCTCTCGGAGGACCCCGGCGAGCGCGACATGCGGCCGCCGTGGGCGGGCGTGCCGCGCACCGACGCCACCGGCGGGCGCTCCGACGGCGACCCGCTGGCCGGGCTGCTGGGGGCGGCCAAGGTCGTGCGCGACGTCGTCGGGGTCGGGCCCGCGGTGGTGCGCTACCTCAACCAGGCGTTCGCCGAGCAGGCCGCGACGCTGCCGTTCGAGGCGCCGCGCTCGATGTTCAACGTGCCCATCACCGGGGCGCGCCGCTTCGCCGCGCAGGGCTGGCCGCTGGAGCGCATCCGCGCCGTCGGCGAGGCCGCGGGCTGCACCGTCAACGACGTGATGCTGGCGATGTGCGCGGGCGCGCTGCGCGAGTACATGGGCGAGCGCGACGCGCTGCCCGACAAGCCGCTCGTGGCCGCGGTGCCGATCTCGCTGCGCGAGGACGGCTCGGCCGGGGGCAACGCGATCGGGCTGATCCTCTGCACCCTGGCCACCGACATGGCCGACGCGGGGGACCGGCTGGCCGCGATCAGCGACTCGATGCGCCGCGGCAAGGAGGTCTACCGCGGACTGAGCCAGTTGCAGATCACCGCGCTGAGCGCCATCCCGTTCGCGCCGCTGGCGGTGGCGCTGCTGCCGGGCGCGCTGCGGCTGACGCCGCCGTCGTTCAACCTGCTCATCTCCAACGTGCCCGGCCCCAAGCAGCCGCTGTACTGGAACGGGGCCAAGCTGCTCGGCGTGTACCCGGTGTCGATCCCCTACGAGGGCCAGGCGCTCAACATCACGGTGACCAGCTACGCGGGCAGCCTGGAGTTCGGGCTGACCGGGTGCCGCCGGACCGTGCCCCACCTGCAGCGCATGCTGGGGCACCTGGACACGGCCCTGGCGGACCTGGAGAAAGCGGTCAGGGCGTAGCGCAGAGGCGGGCGGGGCTCAGCCGCTCTTGCGGCGGAACTGGCGCTTGCCGCCCGCGCGCCCGTGCGCGTCGTGGACCTTGGAGCCGCCCGCGAGGTGGCTCTCCCCGGAGCCCGCCTTGGCGTTCTTGCGCGCCAGCGCGGCCTTGAACTGCTCGCGGACGTCGGTGGGCTCGGGGGTGGTGTCCGGGTCCGCCGGCTCGGCGGTGGGTTCCGGTGCATCGGTCATGTGGACCTCCCGAGAGTCGCGACTACCCGCCCAGCCTGGCATGTTCCCGCTCCTCGGTCGACTCGATAAGGCCGTGTCCCGGTGTGGGCCACGCGATACCGGCGCGAAGATCGGCTCGGAGGGGTCGGCAGGGGAGTTGGCCGGGGGAACTGGCAGGGGGAACTGGCTGGGGGAATTGGCTCAGTCCTGTTCGGCGCGGGCTTTGAGCCCCTCGCACTCCATGGCGAGGTAGCGGTCGGTGAGCCCGGCGGTCAGCTTGCCGACGAGCGTGCCCAGCGGGCCCTCTTGGCGCAGCAGCAGCCGCACCCGCGTGCCGTCGCCGTGCGGCTGGACCTCGTGCACGGCGGTGGTGCGGGCGCCGGGGCCGCCGCCGACCCAGGTCCACGAACGGCCCTCGGTCAGCTCGGTGAGCGTCCACACCGTCGTCGGCAGCTTCGGCTGCTTGATCCGGACCCGCTTGCCGACGGCCAGCGGCGCCGGGTCGAGCCGGACTATCTCGGTCACCGAAGGGGTCCAGTCCGGCCACTCCTCCACCCGAGTGAAGATCGTCCAGACGTGCGGTGGCTCTGCGTTGATCACGATCTCGGCGCGGAACTCCATGCGCCACAGGATAGGGACCGCGATGATCGTCACCGGGCGGTGCCGACTATCCTCCGTGCGCGGAGGACTCACGGTGAACCTGCTCGACCACATCGCATCCGTGGCGGCGCTGGCCGGGCGCCCGTGGCACGACCACGCCGCGCTCGCGGCGGATGAGCACCTGCGCTTCGAGTGGTACCGCGACGCGGTGCCCCGCGACGAGACCGCCTTCCTCCGGCTGGTCCTCGCCGACCCGGACCGGGAGATGGCGATCTCGGCTGTGCTGGCCCGCATCGACGAGCGCGCTCGGTCCAGCGTGGACTTCGCGGCCTGGGCCGACCGGGTGGGCCCGGTCTGCGCGAACGTGGAGTTCCTGCGGCACCGGCTGGCGGAGTGGCGGCTCATCATCGACGCGCTCGCCGGTCGCGCGGTGGACTCCGGCGCGGTGCTCGCCGCGTCGGACTGGGCGCAGCGCAAGCTCGCCGCCGTGGTCGACGGCGAGCTGCTGGTCCTGCTGGCCGAGCACGGCCGCACCCGCCGCGTCCGGGCGCTGACCCGGGTGCCCCGGCCCGCCCGGCCCCGCTCTGCGCAGTAATCGCCCGGTTACTTCTTGACCGATCCGGGCCTGTTACGGCCAAGCACGCCCTCGCGATGTGACCCGCATGGTGCGAAGATCGGGGCCCGCCAAGGCATTGCTCCTTTCGGGGGTACTCGTGACGGCCGCGTGCGCGGTCCAGGCGAGCGAAGGGTGGCGCTGCACGGCGCACCGGTGCGAGATCACCATCACCGGGTCGCCGACGCTGGAGGTGTTGGACACGCGGCTCAAGGCGCACGTCGCCGGGGGCGCGGTCCGGGTCTCCGGCGGCGGGGTTGACGTGACGCTGAACCCGGGGGAGGCCGCGGTGGTGGACGGCGTCCGGGTCGAAGTCCGTTCGGTGGCGAACGGCTCGGCGAAGCTGGTCGTCACCGACTGATCGACCGCCGGTGGCGCACCCGAGTGTCGGCACGCGCCCCTGGCAGGTCATCATGCGCCCCACCCGCACCGCCCCCGGCATCAGCGGTCCCATGGTCCTCATCGGCGTGCTGGCCTTCCTGGTGGCCAACGCCGCGGTGCTGCTGGCACTCAACGGGCATCCGCCGATCTCGCTGGCCGTCGTCATCGGGGCGGCGGTGGTGGCCTGCTCGGCGAGCCTGCTGGTGCGCCGAGACCGCGACGCGCGCGGCGTGGGGATCGGGCTGCTCATCGGGTGGTCGCTGGCGACGCTGCTGAGCGACGGCGCGCTCACCGGGCTCGGCTGAGCGGTCGCGCAGCGGGAGTTCGGATGGCGGGTGTTCGCATACCGGTCGGTATCCGACCTGACCGTGCGGGCATAGAACGCGTCCATAACATGTCCGCATGGAGCTGGAGTTCCGGCATCTGCGCATCGTCATCGCCGTAGCCGACGAGGGCAGCATCACCCGCGCCGCCGCGGCGCTGGGGATGTCGCAGCCGTCGCTGACCGCGCAGGTGCAGCGGATCGAGCGGTCCCTGGGCGCGCCGCTGTTCGAGCGCGGGCGCGGCGGGGTGGTGCCGACCGGTTTCGGGCGGACCGTGCTGGCCAAGGCGCGGGCCGTCGTCAGCGAGATGGCCGGGCTGCAGAGCACCGCGCCGCCCACCTCGTCGGGGCACGCCGCCGGGGTGGAGCTGCACCTGGGCTGCTACCCGGGCGCGCTGGCCTCGGCGGTGGTGCCGCGCCTGGCCGCCGGGCACGAGCTGCCGCTGCGCGTGCACGTGCACAGCGACCCCAGCGCCGCCGACCTGCTCGCCAGGGTGCGGGCGGGGCGGCTGGACGCGGCCGTCGTGGTCGAGATGATCGGCTTCGAGGTCAGCCCGCCGGACGGGCTGCTGCGCGAGGCCGTCGTGCCCGTGGAGCCCACCTTCGTCGCGCTGTCGGAGAGCCACCCGCTGGCCGCCGACGACGAGGTCGACCTGGCCGCGCTCGCCGACGAGAACTGGATCACCGACCCGCACGTTGACGCCGGGGTGACCGCCGGGCTGCGCTGGGCCTGCGGCGAGGCGGGCTTCGAGCCGCGCATCACCCACGAGATCAGCGACGCCAGCTCCGCGCGCGAGTTCGTCAGCACCGGCCAGTGCGTCAGCCTGGCCCAGCCGACCTCGGTGGAGGGCCGCGGCCTGGTCGTGCGCCCGCTGCGCGGCGACCCGCTGACCGCCCGCGTCGACCTGGCCTGGCGCAGGGCTGGCCCGGTCGAGCCCGCCCTGCTGCGCCGGGTGGTCGCCGAGTCGTACCTGACCCTGACCGGGCGCAATCCCAGCTATCGGCGCTGGTGGGCCGAGCGCGGCATGACCCTGGGCTGAGCCGCGCGTCCTCGGTGGACGGTGGCGGTGCGCGGGTGCCGCCCGCGCGGTGAACCGGATGGGCCCGCGGCGCTGGTCGGTCAGCGGATCTGCCTCAAGCCCCCAGTCCTTCCCGGTGCTGCCGCGCCACAGCGAGCGGACCAACTGCCGGGAGTGAAGAGTTAACCGTCGACCGGCGGCGTCCCCCGGCCCGATGCTGGTCGACGTGCAGTCCACTTTGGAAGAAGTCGCCGCGCGGGTGCGGCCGCTGGTGGGGCAGGGCAGGCCCGCGGGCTACATCCCGGCGCTGGCCGAGGTGCCCGTCGACCGGTTCGGCATGGCGGTGGCCGAGGTCGACGGGCGGGTGCACGGCGTCGGTGACTGCGCGACGCCGTTCTCGGTGCAGAGCCTGTCCAAGGTGTTCACCCTCGCCTTGGCGGGCGATGTGGCCGACCGGGTCGGGCGGGAGCCGTCCCCGCTGGCCTTCGACTCCCTCGCCCAGCTGGAGCAGGACCGCGGGGTGCCGCGCAACCCGTTCCTCAACGCGGGTGCGCTGGTCACCACCGACCGGCTGCTCACCAGGACGGGGGACGCGGCGGGGGCGCTGTGCCGGTTCCTCGCGGAGGAGACCGCAGCGCCGGTGGGGGTCGACGCGCGGGTCGCGGCCTCCGAGCGGTCCACCGGGCACCGCAACGTCGCGCTGGCCCATCTCATCGCCGGGTACGGGAAACTGGACAATCCGGTCGACGACGTGCTCGACCACTACATCCGCGGCTGCGCGATCGCGCTGTCCTGCGCGGACCTGGCGCGGGCGGCGCTGTTCCTGGCCAGGGGCGGGGTGGGTGCGACAGGGCCGGTGCTGCCCGCGGCCGACGCCAAGCGGCTGAACGCGACGATGCTGGTGTGCGGGATGTACGACGGCGCGGGCGAGTTCGCCTACCGGGTCGGGCTGCCCGCCAAGAGCGGTGTCGGCGGCGGGATTCTGGCCGTCGTCCCCAACCGGTGTGTGGTCTGTGTGTGGAGCCCGGGGCTGGACCGGTGCGGGAACTCCGTGGCCGGGGTCGCGGCCCTGGAGGCGTTCACGGTTCTGACCGGCTGGTCCGTGTTCTGATCATGCTGGCATGCGGTCGGATTCGAGGCAGTTAACAGTTGTTCTTGTCGAATCGGTTGCCGAGGCACCCGGGTTGCGTGGACTATGGGTGGTGGACGGTGCCTCAGGCCGTGCAGGGTCGGCCGCGGGGACCACATCGTCCGGTCTCACCGCAACGCGTCCGCGGCCGGGACACCGCGGGCAGCGCCCTCGCACGGTGAGCGTTCGGGCCCCGGGTCGGCTTTCAGCCGATCCCGGGGCCCTCTTCTCGTTCTGGAGGGCTTCCGGCCCGGTTTCCCCTGGTCGCTCGACCGCCGAGGAATCGGACAAGTGGGTTTGTTGCGACCGTTGACAAATTGTCGGTCAATTCTTCACCATGGTGTGAGAGCGCGCTCACACACAGCCAGACAAAGGAGTCCCTGTGTCGCTCACCCTGCGATTTCTAGCCCTGTTCCTGCTGGTCATAGGTGCCGTCACGGTTCCGTCGGCGTCCGCTGCCCCACCGGCGCAGCTGCCGATCGTGGTCGCCAACGATTCCGGCCGCGCCGAGGCCGTGCACCTCTACATCACCGGCGTCGACACCCAGAGCGGCAGGCTCGGGTACGTCAACGCCTCGGGATCGTTCACCCCGTGGCCGGGGGGCCAGATCCCGCCGTCGCCCGCGCCCGACGTCTCCATCCCCGGTCCCGCCCGGGGCGCCTCGACCACCGTGCGGGTGCCGATGGGCTTCTCCGGGCGCATGTACCTGGCCTTCGGTGAGAAGCTCAAGTTCTTCCTCACCCCGACCGGGCTGGTCGAACCCGCGCCGTGGAACCCCTCGGACGCCAACCACAACATCCTGTTCGACTGGAGCGAGTTCACCTACAACAGCTCGGGCCTGTGGCTCAACAGCTCGCAGGTGGACATGTTCTCGGTCCCGCACTCCGTCGAGGTGACCGCGTCCTCGGGGCAGGTCAAGCGGACCGGCGTGCTCGTCGGGGGCGGCCGGGGCCGGATCTTCGACGCGATCGGGTCGGCGGGCTGGTCCCAGCTCGTGCACCGGCGCTCCGACGGCATGGCCCTGCGGGCCATCGCCCCGCGCAAGGCCATCGAGCTGGGCCGCTTCCCCGCCGACTACTTCGCCCCGTACGTCAACGACGTGTGGTCGCGCTACAGCTCCGCGGGCCTGGTGGTGGCGCCGTTCCAGCACGACCCCGGCACCCGGTTCACCGGTCGGGTCAGCGGCGACACCATGCACTTCACCAACGCCCAGGGGCAGCGGGTGGCCTCGTTCGGCAAGCCGCCGTCGAAGGACATCTTCGGCTGCGACGGCGTTCTGCACGCCCCGAACGACGCCGTGGTCGGGCCCATCGCCCGCTCGCTGTGCGCCGACCTCAACCGCTCCGCCATCGGCCGCGCCGCCACCTCCCCGGTGTGGGACAAGGCCCAGTACTACAGCGGGTCGATCACCAACCACTACTCCAAGGCCATGCACGCCAACATGGTCGACGGCCGCGCCTACGGCTTCGCCTTCGACGACGTCGGCGGCCACGAGTCGCTGGTGCACGACCCGAACCCGCGCAGCGCCAGGATTGGGCTGACGGGCTTCTAGATCCGGCTGGTGCAGCAGGGTTACTGTTCAGTAGTGGTGGACGCCCTGCTGCACCAGCTGTCGGACCCGGTCGGCTACGCCGTGCCGGTGTTCCTGCTGTTCATCGGCTTGGAGCTGCTCGCGCTGCGCATCGCCCGGCACGAGCAGGACAAGGGCTACGAGCGGCGCGACACCACGGCGAGCCTGTCGATGGGCGTCGGCAGCGTCGTCGTCGGGGCGTTGTTCCGGGCGGCGGCGCTGCTGCTCTACGCCGTCATCTGGACCTACCTCGCGCCCTGGCACCTGCCCGCCGACGCGTGGTGGACCTGGGCGCTGCTGATCCTCGGCGTCGACTTCCTCTTCTACTGGTACCACCGCTTCGCCCACCGCGTGCGCATCGGCTGGGCGGCGCACCAGGCCCACCACTCCAGCGAGTACTTCAACTTCGGCACCGCGCTGCGGCAGAAGTGGAACCAGTGGTTCGAGGTCATCGTCTGGATCCCGCTGCCGCTGCTGGGCTTCCCGCCGTGGACCATCTACACGGCATTCTCGGTCAACCTGATCTACCAGTTCTTCGTGCACACCGAGAAGGTCGACCGGCTGCCGAGGTGGGTGGAGTTCGTGTTCAACACCCCGTCGCACCACCGGGTGCACCACGGGTCGGACCCGGAGTACCTGGACCGCAACTACGCGGGAATCCTCATCGTCTGGGACCGGATGTTCGGCACCTTCACCCCCGAGCGCCACCGGCCGACCTACGGGCTGACCACGCCGGTGGGCACCTACAACGTCTTCCGGCTCCAGTTCCACGAGTACGCCGCGATCGCGCGCGACGTCCGCGCCGCGAGCACCTGGCGCGACCGGCTCGGCTACGTGTTCGGCCCGCCCGGGTGGTCGCCCTCCAGCCGCGGCCGGTCCACCCGCTCCAGATAGACCTCCTTGCCGTGCGCGGCGGCGCTGAGCTGCGCGAACACCGGCAGCAGCTCGGCGGCCTCGCGGATCTGCTCGGGGTGGCGGGCCAGCCACCACACCACGGCGCGGCCGGGATCGGAGAGCACCTCGTCGGTCAGGTAGGCGCGCGCGGCCAGTTCCAGCTCCCGCTCGCTCTCCCGGATCTGCTTCTCCTTGCGCACGTCCGCCAGCCGCTTGAGCCGCTCGGCGTCCTCGTGCGGCACCACCAGCCCGACGTCCTCGGCCCAGGCGGTGATCTGCCCGCTGCGGTCGGCCAGCGGCGCGCCCAGCTCGGCGGCCAGCCGCACCAGCACCCCGTCGACGTCGACCGGCGAGCCCTGCACGGTGACCTGCCGGGCCCGCTCCAGGACGGCGTGCACGGCCAGGCCGCGCGGGTTGGCGTGCTGGGGCAGCGGGGCGTTCAGGCGCCAGCAGACGGTGCAGGAGAGCGTGAACCGGTAGTAGGGCTCGGCGCTGTCGATCGGGATGGCGGGCACGTGGTGTTCCTCCCGCGGCGGCGGCTCCTCCTTCGCGGTGACCTTCACCTGCCGCTCCCGGGCCGCCTCGGCCCGCAGCACCCGCTGCTCCCGCTGAAACGCGATCTGCCTGACCACGACGACGGCCCCGGCCACGGAGAGCAGCAGGACCACGAGCGTCGCCCAGTCAGGCACGTCGAGCAGCAACCGCACGGCGAACGGCAGTACCAGCGCCGCGGCGACCACACCCGCGGGCGCCCACCAGCGAGCGGCCTCATCCACACTGCCTGCGTACCCGGTACTCAACCGATCAGGTAGCCCCAAGTGGCGCATTCCCTCGGACGGACGAGCCTGGCCGCAGGTGGGTCGGCTACCGCTCCGCCAACGGGTTTCGAGCGGCGCAACGCGGTTGTCTGGACGGGTGTCACCGCCACGCCATGATCTTCCGGGCGAGGTCAACCGCCTAGTCGGTGCGACTGCAACCGGACCGCGGGGTGGCCGCCCGTGCCGAGGTCGTAGGCGTGCAGGCCGGCGGCGGTGGAGACCAGGAGGCTGCCCGCGGTGAAGCAGCAGCCGGTGGGGGGTGGGGTGGGGACGGTCAGGCAGGCCGCGCCGACGCAGCGGATGCCGGTGTCGACCGCGGCCCAGAGCTGGCCGGTGGTGTCCACGGCCAGGGCGGCGGCGCGGTCGTCGGAGATGCGGGTCGGGGGGCCGACGGTGCCGTTGGGCAGGTCGAAGGGGTGGGCGTCGATGCCTGCGGGGGTCGCGCGGTAGAGGGTGGTGGTGTCCGGGTGCCAGGCGAGGGCGAGGGTGGGGTCGGTGGTGATGACCCGGAGGCGGCCCGCGAGGTCGGCGGCGAGGAGGCCGTGCTGGGTGTTCAGCCAGAGGCGGCCGCCGGGGTCGCAGGTGAGCAGGTCGGCGGCGGGCCAGGGGGTGGGGGTGACGAGGCCGTCGCGGCGGAGGTGGTGGACGCCTGCCGGGGTGGCGATGAGCCAGCCCGCGCGGGTGGGGAGGGCGCTGAGGGGGGTGCCGTCCAGGGCGAACGCGGCGATGGGGCGCACGGCGCCGTCGGTGAGTCGGGCGGTGCGGAGGCGTTCGGCGGGGCGGTCCAGCCAGGTGAGTTCGTCGCCGCACCAGACGGGGGCGTGGGCCGGGCCTGCGAGTGAGCGGGCCGTGGTGGTCATGGGTCCCCCTAGTGGTCCAAACCAATTTGGGGCACGGGCCGGACTGGCGCAAGGGGTGGGGCGGGTTCTGGGGGAAAGGTTAGTGGGTGGGAGGTGGGAATTGACTGGTTTCGGGGGTGGGTGCCGGGTGGGAAGGGGCGGGGAGAGTGGGAGGTGGTGTGAGCCTGTTGGGTGGGGCGGACGAGGGTCAGAGTGCTGTCAAGGCGGCTCGGATGGCGGCTGCGTAGGTCTCGGCGGGGGCTTCGGGGGTGTACTTGACCCGGGGGCCGAGCCAGAAGCGCAGGCCGTCCTTCCTCTTGCGGGGGATGATGTGCAAGTGCATGTGTGGAACTGACTGCGAAACGACATTATTGAGCAGTACCAACGAGCCGTCCGAACTTGTTGCAGATTCGATCGCTCGCTCCAGCGACTGCGCACGGTGGAAGAAGTCCGCCACCCGTTCGGCGGGGAGGTCACTCATCCGGACTACGTGGATTCGGGGAATCAGCAGCGTATGGCCTCGGAAGAGCGGCCGATGGTCCAAGAACGCGATCGTCCGATCATCCTCATGGACCACCGTGGCTGCCTGATCGCCGCTGGCGATTCGGCAGAACGGGCACGAATCCGAGCCCTGTTCCGTCACTTGGGCCTCCCATCCGAATCCATCTGGGCACAATGGTGCGCGTGACCGTTCCAGACACGCCGTACGAGGTGCGCCGGACGCCCACCCAATACCGTGCCAGTCGTCGGATCGAACGCATCCTCGACGCGGCATCGCGGGTGGCGTCGGAGAAGGGCTTCTCCGGCACCACGACCGCGGACATCGCCAAGGCTGCCAAGGTGTCCATCGGGTCGGTGTACCGGTACTTCCCGGACAAGCTCGCGGTCATGAAGGCGGTCCACGGGCGCAACTCCGTGCGGTACCGGGAGCTGGTGCGCGAGGCGACCAAGGAGCTGCCCGACGCCGACTGGCGCGGGGTGGTCGACCGGGCCTTCTCCATCTACGTGGAGATGTGCCGCTCCGACGACGGCTTCCGCGCGGTGAGCAAGGCGGGACTGGCCGCCACCGAGCTGGACGAGACCGGCGGGCCGGACGACCCGCTCGCCGACACCCTCGCCGACCTGCTGGTCGACCGCTTCGGCTTCGCCGACACCGCCGAACTGCGCACCGCGCTGCTGCAGTGCGTCACGGTCGGCGACGTGCTGACCCGGCTCGCGTTCCGGCTGGCCGACACCGGCCACCAGGACACCCTCGCCAAGACCCACCGCATCATCCTGGACCTCGTCGGCGAGCACGCGCCGGAGTAGCCCCGCGCCGAAGCGGATTCGGCGCAAGGCCGCCGAGGAGGGCTCCCGGCGAATCCGCGGCGGGGAACGCGCCCGCATTCCCCGCCGCGTTCCGCGACCCGTCCACCGGGCCGGTCCGGGCCGCATCCTGGCGTCCCCGACGACAACGGAGACGCGGATGAGCCGGATCGCCACGCTCGCCGTCCACGCAGGCCGCGACGACCTCGCTGCCCTCGGCGTGCACGTGCCCCCGATCGACCTGTCCACCACCAACCCGGTGCCCGACCTGGCCTCCGGGGCCGCCGCCTACGACGCGCTGGCCTCCGGCGGGCTCCCGCCCGCCGACGGCGGCCTGATCTACCAGCGGCTCTGGAACCCGACCGTCGCCCGCTTCGAGATCGCGCTGGCCCGGCTGGAGTCCGCCGACGAGGCGGTGGCCTTCGCCTCCGGCATGGCGGCGCTGACCGCGTGCCTGCTGGCCGCCAAGGCCGAGGGCCGCCCGCACGTGGTGGCCGTGCGCCCGGTCTACGGCGGCTCCGACCACCTGCTCGCCACCGGGCTGCTCGGCACCGAGGTCACCTGGACCACCGCCGACGCCGTCGCCGCCGCGCTGCGGCCCGACACCGGGCTGGTGCTGCTGGAGACCCCGGCGAACCCGACCCTGGACCTGGTCGACATCGCCGCGGTGGCCGAGCAGGCCGGGGACGTGCCGCTCGTGGTGGACAACACCTTCGCCACCCCGGTGCTGCAGCGGCCGATCGAGCACGGCGCGGCGCTGGTTCTCCACTCGGCGACGAAGTACCTCGGCGGTCACGGCGACGTCATCGGCGGGGTGGTCGCGACGACGTCGGACTGGGCGGCTCGGCTGCGCCGGGTGCGGGCGGTGACCGGGGGCCTGCTGCACCCGCTGGGCGCCTACCTGCTGCACCGCGGCCTGCAGACGCTGCCGGTACGGGTGCGCGAGCAGCAGCGCACCGCGGCCATGCTGGTGGACTGGCTGGCCGGTCACCCGCTGGTGGAGCGCGTGCACTACCCGTCGGGCCGGTTGGTCGGCACGCAGATGAGCGGACCGGGCGCGGTGCTCGCCTTCACCGTGGTGGGGGGCTTCGAGGCGGCGGCACGTACGGTGGAGCACGTGCGGCTGATCACACACGCGGTCTCGCTCGGAGGCGTGGACTCCCTGATCCAGCACCCGGCATCGCTCACCCACCGGCCGGTGGCCGACTGCGCCAAACCGGCGGCAGGGGTGTTGCGGATGTCGGTTGGGCTGGAAGATGAGCACGACCTACGCGCAGACCTGGAGGCCTCACTGAAGGAAGCTCACGTCTGACGTAGATTCGGCCGGACGGGTCCGGGGGCGGAAAGAGAGCAAGAATGGGCCAACCAGCCGAACTCGACTCCATCGACATCGCGATCCTCCGCGAGCTGCAACGGGACGCCCGGCTGCAGAACAAGGAACTCGCCTCGATCGTGGGAGTCGCGCCGTCCACGGCGCTCGAACGTGTGCGCTCGCTGCGTCGGCGCGGCGTGCTCACCGGCTTCCACGCCACGGTGAGCCTCGCCGCGCTGGGCAGGCCGATCAGCGCGCTGCTGTCCGTGCGGGTGCGCCCGCACCGGCAGCGTGTGGTGGAGGCGTTCAAGACCTTCGTGCTCGACCAGCCCGAGACGGTCTCCCTGCTACATGTGGCAGGCCCCGACGACTACCTGATCCAGGTGGCCGTGCCCGACACGACGCACCTTCAGCAACTTCTGATCAGCAGGTTGCTGAGCAGGCCGGAGGTCGTCTCGGTCAACACGCTGCTGGTGTTCGAGGCCATCGGCCAGCCCGTCCAGGCCCCGATCCAGTAGCCCCGCTCTCCCCCGAGAGCACTGCTCACAAGTGTGTGCGGTGTTCGTGAGCAGTGCTCTCGGATGGCAGGGACGGGCGGTCGTTGCATAACGAACTTGATCGCTACAGGTCATCAAGTGCTGACACTGCGCACGCAACCGCAGGTGGGAGTGGGAAAGCGCTTGCTCGTTCAGGCGGCCCGTCGGCAACCGGGCGATGACAGCTCTGTGTCACCGTCTTGATTCACCCTATTGGGTGAGGTACACAGGAAGCGGACACACTGTGTCACCTCGGTTGCGTCCCACGATCGCGGTGGCACTGGCTGATCGGGTGATGATCATGACTCTGCCCTGCGAGCGGTCATTTGCCACCGAGGTCTCGGACCTCGGTGAGATCGACGACCTCCTGCGCGCCGTCGTGGCCGACGGGTTCACCGTCTACCTGTGCGGCGGCCAGCGCGAGCCGGAGGCCATCGTCGCCACGTACACCTGGGAGGACCACGTCGACTTCGTGGTCATCAAGGACCAGCACGACGTCTCCGCCGCCCGCGCCAGACTCAGCCCCGACTGGGACGTCTTCGCGCCGGAGACGGTCGTCTGGCACTACCACGGCCACGCCCGCTGGGCCCTGCGCGCGATCCTCGACCTCCCGCACCCGGACAGCCCCGGCGCCCCCGACGAGGAGCACCCGGCCCCCGCCGCCCTGCTCGTCCCCGGCGAGCACCTGCGCTCGGTCTCGATCCGCTCGCCCCGACCCGGCCTGGTGGCCCGCCGCGCGATGCGGCTGAGCCTGGCCAACCCGGCCTGATCCCGACCCGGTCCGAAGCGGTGCGGCGGGCCTGAGAGCGGGCACAGCTTCGCGGGGGCAGTATCAGGGGTATGACCCGCTATCTGCTCGCAGCCCTCGCGGCGGCGCTCGCGTGGGCGCTGCGCGGCCTGCCTGCCCAGTTCGGCGGCCGTGACTCCGGTGACCGCCTCTCCCGCTCGCCGCAGTACCGCGACGGCGCCTTCCGCAACCGCGAGCGGACGTCGTCGGTGCCCGTCGAGGGCCGCGAGATGCTGCGCGACCTGCTGTTCGGCAAGCAGCAGCGCAAGCCGGTCGGGGCCGTGCCGCTGGTGGCGCCGGGCCCGCCGGTCGGCAGCGGGCTGCACATCACCTGGTACGGCCACTCCAGCGCGCTGGTCGAGATCGACGGCGCGCTCGTGCTGGCCGACCCGGTGTGGGGCAAGCGCGTCTCGCCGGTGCCCTTCGCCGGGCCCAAGCGGCTGCACGAGCCGCCCGCGCCGCTGGACTCGCTGCCACGCCTGGACGCCATCCTCATCTCCCACGACCACTACGACCACCTCGACATGGAGACCGTGCTCGGGCTGGTGCGCTCGCAGTCGGCGCCGTTCGTGGTGCCGCTGGGCGTCGGGGCGCACCTGCGTCGGTGGAAGGTGCCCGCGGACCGGATCGTGGAGCTGGACTGGTCGGAGTCGGTGGAGCTGGGCGGGGTCCGGGTCGTCTCCACGCCCGCGCGGCACTTCTCCGGGCGCGGCTTCAAGCGCGACGGCACGCTCTGGGCCTCCTACGCGCTCATCGGCCCCGAGCACCGCGTGTTCTACACCGGCGACTCCGGCTACACCTCGGGCTACGCCGAGATCGGCGCCGAGTTCGGGCCCTTCGACGCCACCCTGGTGCAGATCGGCGCGTACGGCGTCGGCTGGCCGGACATCCACATGACCCCGGAAGAGGGCGTCGCCACCCACCTCGACGTGCGCGGCGGGCTGCTCGTGCCGGTGCACTGGGCGACGTTCAACCTGGCCCTGCACGCCTGGAGCGAGCCGGTGGACCGGCTGTGGGCCGAGGCGAAGGCGCGCGGGGTCGCGATCGCGGTGCCGCGGCCGGGCCAGCGCGTCGATGTGGCGAAGCCGGGGCCGGTGGACCCGTGGTGGCAGCTGCTACGGACGTAGCAGGGCGACATAGGCTGCGCGCGTGGAGTACCGCGCAGCCACCCTTGACGACGTCCCCGCCCTGGTCGACCTGGTCGAATCCGCCTACCGCGGCGAGTCCAGCCGGGCGGGGTGGACCACCGAGGCCGACTTCCTCGACGGCCAGCGGACCGACCCCGAGGAGATCGCCCGCCTCGTCGGCACGCCGAAGAACCTGGTGCTGATGGCCTCGACCGACCGGCTGGTCGCCTGCTGCCACCTCGCCGAGGTCGACGGGGCGGCCTACTTCGGGATGTTCGCCGTCGTGCCGGGCCTGCAGGGCGGCGGCGTGGGGCGGGCGGTGCTGGCCGAGGCCGAGCGGACCTTCGCCTCGTGGGGGCTGCGCGAGGTGCGGATGAAGGTCGTCAGCAGGCGCGAGGAGCTGATCGCCTGGTACGTGCGCCGCGGCTACACCCTCACCGACGAGTTCACCCCGTTCCCGTACGGGGACGCGCGCTTCGGCGAGCCGCTGGAGCCGGGGCTGCGGTTCGTGACCCTGATCAAGTTCCTTGACGGGGAGCTGCCTCACCCGGTGGGGTGAGTTCTGTGGAATACCGTCAAATGCGGTTCGCGGCGGCGCCCGGGGCGACCGAGCTGATCCTCGTCCGCCACGGCGAGTCCGCCCCCGCCGTTCCCGGCATCCCGTTCCCCCTGGTCGACGGCCACGGCGACCCGCCGCTGGCGCCCGAGGGCGAGGCCCAGGCCGAGCGCGTCGCCGCCTGCCTGGTCGAGCAGGCCGTCGACGCGGTCTACGTGACGAATCTGCGCCGCACCGCCCAGACCGCGGCGCCGCTGCTGAGCAAGATCGGCCTGACCGCGGCGGTGGAGCCCGACCTGCGCGAGGTCCACCTCGGCGAGTGGGAGGGCGGGCTGTTCCGCATGCGCGTCGCCGCGGGCGACCCGGTCGCCGCGCGGATGCTGGCCGAGCAGCGCTGGGACGTCATCCCCGGCGGCGAGCCCGACGAGGCGTTCTGCGCGCGGGTGCGCGCCGGCGTGCGGCGGCTGCACGAGGACAACCCGGGCAAGCGCCTGGCGGTGTTCACCCACAGCGGCGTCATCGGCTGCGCCCTGTCCCTGGCCACCGGCGCGTCCCGGCTGGCCTTCGCCCGCGCGGACAACGGCTCGATCAGCAGGCTGGTGGTGGAGGGCGACACCTGGCACGTGCGCTCCTTCAACGACACCGCGCACCTGGCAGAGATGGTTACTCGCGAGTAGGGTCGCGGGTATGCGACAGGTTTCGGCCACCCGGGTCATCAACGCGCCCGCCACGGAGATCTTCGAGCTGCTGGTCGACCCGGCCAAGCACGCCCTCATCGACGGGTCCGGCACGGTGCTCGGGGCGCTCGGGCGTCCGGGGCGGCGGCTCGGCCTGGGCGACCGGTTCGGCATGGACATGAAGATGGGGCTGCCCTACAAGATCAAGAACACCGTGGTGGAGTTCGAGGAGGGCCGCCTGATCGCCTGGCGGCACTTCTACGGGCACCGCTGGCGCTGGCAGCTCGCGGACCTGGGCGACGGGCGCACCGAGGTCACCGAGACCTTCGACTGGTCGACGGCGTGGAGCGGCTTCCTCCTGGAGCGCGTCAAGTTCCCCGGCAAGAACCTCAAGGCCATCCGGGCGACGCTGGAGCGCCTCGACGGGATGTTCCCCGCCAAGGCGGGCTGATCGGCTCGTCCGGCGGGGGTCGTTCGGCGGGGTGACAATCGTCGGTATGAACCCTGAACCCGATCCGCCGACCAGGCGGTACGACCCCGCGCCGCCGGTGGACCCGGCGCACCGGGAGGTCCGGCAGGAATTCCGGGAGGAAGTCCGACAGGAGCCCCGGCAGGAGGTCGTGCAGGAGCGCACGGAGGACAGCCGGGCGAGCCGCGTGCGCACGATTCGCGTGGTGACGTCGCTGATCTCCTTCATCACCGCGCTGTTCGCGGTGGTGCTGGCCATCGCCATCGTCCTGGTGCTCGCCGAAGCCAACCCGGAGAACGGGTTCGCCTCGTTCATCGGGGACTTCGCGGGCGCGGTGTCGCTGGGCTTCGACGGGCTGTTCACGCCCGACTCGGAGAAGCTCGCGGTGCTGTTCAACTACGGGGCCGCCGCGATCGTGTGGCTGCTCATCGGGTCCGCGCTCACCTACCTGGTGCGCCGCTTCGGCGCGCCGAGTCCCAACCGGACGGTCAGCTACCGGCGGACCGTCCAGTAACGACAGCGAAGCTGTCCGGCGGCAAGGAATCCGGCCCCGCGCCCGGGGAGGCGAACACCACCTCCCCGGTCAGCGGGGCCGTTTCCGCGCCCAGGTTCACCACCAGCGCCAGCGGACCCCGGTGCAGCGTCACCACAGCGTTCTCCACTTCCACCGAGAACCGGTCCAGCCGGGGGTCGCTCAGCGACGGGTGTTCCTTGCGCAGAGCGATGAGCGCCTTGTACGTGTCGTAGACCGCGCGGTGGTCGGGGTCGGCCAGCTCGCCCCAGTGCAGGGTCGAGCGCAGCACCGTCGCCGGGTCCATCGGGTCGGGGACCTCGGACTCGCCCCAGCCGTGCTCGGCGAACTCGCGGCGGCGGCCGGTGCGGACCGCGTCGGCCAGCTCGGGGTCGGGGAACGAGGCGAAGAACTGCCACGGCGTCGTGGCCGCCCACTCCTCGCCCATGAACAGCATCGGGGTGAACGGCGAGCACAGCATCAGCGCCGCCCCGCACAGCACCCGCCGCGCGGAGATCGTCGCGGTGAGGCGGTCGCCGGTGGCGCGGTTGCCGATCTGGTCGTGGTTCTGCAGGCACACCACGAAGCGGTGGCCCGGGGTCAGCGCGCGGTCGATCGGGCGCCCGTGGGTGCGCTCGCGGAACGACGACCAGGTGCCCGCGTGGAAGAACGCGTTCTCCAGCGCCTGCTTCAGGCCGCCGAAGTCCGGCTGCGCGCCGAAATCGGCGTAGTAGCCCGTGGTCTCGCCGGTCAGGGCGACGTGCAGGGCGTGGTGGACGTCGTCGCACCACTGGGCGTCCAGGCCGTAGCCGCCCGCCGCGCGCGGGCGGGTGTGCTTGGGGTCGTTGAGGTCGGACTCGGCGATCAGGCTCAGCGGCCTGCCCAGCGCCGCCGAGAGCGCCGCCGTCTCGGCGGCCAGCTCCTCCAGCACGTGCGTGGCGCGCTCGTCGTGCAGCGCGTGCACCGCGTCCAGGCGCAGCGCGTCGACGTGGAACTCGCGGAACCAGGTCAGCGCGTTGTCGATGACGTAGCGGCGCACCTCGTCGGAGCCCGGCCCGTCCAGGTTGAGCGAGGGCCCCCAGATCGTCTCGCCCTTGAAGTACGGGCCGAAGCGGCCAAGGTAGGCCCCGGAGGGCCCCAGGTGGTTGTAGACGACGTCGAGCACCACGCCGAGCCCCCGGGTGTGGCAGGCGTCGACGAAGCGCTTGAACGCGTCCGGCCCGCCGTAGGGCTGGTGCACCGCGCCCCACAGCACGCCGTCGTAGCCCCAGCCCTTGTCGCCGTCGAAGGCGTTGACCGGCAGCACCTCCACCAGGTCGACGCCCAGGTCGACCAGGTGGTCCAGGCGCTCGATCGCGCGGTTGAAGGTGCCTTCTTCGGTGAAGGTGCCGATGTGCAGCTCGTAGACCACCGCGCCGGGCAGGGCGCGGCCGGTCCAGCGCTGATCCGTCCACGGGAACGCGCGGTGCTCGTAGCGCCGCGACGGGCCGTGCACGCCCTCGGGCTGCCACGCCGAGCGCGGGTCCGGCAGGCGGGTGTCGTCGTCACCGATCTGGAAGGCGTAGTCGGTGCCCGCGCCCGCTCCGGGCACCTCGGCCCACCACCAGCCGCCGCCGGAGCGCGCCATCTCGTGGCCGGTCTCGCCGATCACCACCCGCACCCGCTCGGCGTCGGGCGCCCAGACGGTGAAAACCTCGCCCTGCATCAGTCTCCTCGCACCAGCAACGCGACGGGGTAGTCGGTGAGCACGCCGTAGAACGGCCGCCCGGTGAGCACGTCGGTCCACGCGGTGTCGAGATCGATGCCGCGCTCGACATCGGTCATCGGCAGCCGCGAGGCCACCGCGATGAGACCGTTGCGCTCGAAGGCGACGACGTGATCGCCCGCCTCGATCGGGCGGTAGCCGGTGAACAGCTCGGGGCGCTCGCGCCGCAGCCGCAGCACCGTGCGCACGACGTGCAGCTTCGCCGCGCCGGAGGCGTCGACCGGCGGCACCCAGCCGCCGGAGATCCTGGCCAGCAGCTCGCGGCGCTCGGCGAAGTCCACCGGCCGCCGGTTGTCGGGGTCCACCAGCGACAGGTCCCACAGCTCGGTGCCCTGGTAGACGTCCGGCACACCGGGGCCCGCCAGCTGGAGCAGCTTCTGCCCCAGCGCGTTGGACCAGCCCGCCGGGGTGATCCGGTCGACGAACGCGCGCACCCTGGCCATCAGCGCGTCGTCGCCGAGCACGCGCGATGGCCACTCGGCGATCGCGGCCTCGAACGCCGGGTCCTGCTCGGTCCACGTGGTGGCGACCTTGGCCTCCCTGGCGGCTTTGCGCAGGTAGTCGACCAGTCGGTCGGCGTCGATCGGCCACGCGCCGACGAGGGTCTGCCAGGCCAGCAGGTTCAGCGTCGGCTCCGGCAGGCCGTGCGAGGCGGTCCAGTCGCGCACCTCCGTCGCCCACTCGTCGGGGATCTCCGAGAGCACCGCCAGCCGCGCCCGCACGTCCTCCGACCGCTTGGTGTCGTGTGTGGACAGTGCGGTCATCGCGGCGGGCGCGGTCTCCTCGCGGCGGGCCTGGGCGGCGTGGAACTCCGCGACCGGCACGCCGAAGCGCTCGGGCGCGCCGCCGACCTCGGTCAGCGCGGCGAAGCGGGTGTAGCGGTAGAACGCGGTGTCCTCGGTGCCCTTGGCCACGACCATGCCGGAGGTCTGCTGCAGGCGCAGCGCCAGCTCACCGGCTGGGTTGTCGCGGACCTGCTCGTCGATCGCGGCGATGTCGGCGGCCAGGTGCGGACTGGCCTTGGTCGCCGCGTCCACCGCGGCCCGCCAGTGGTCGACCCCTTCGGGCAGGTAGGAGCGGTAGACCGGGAAGTGCACCATCAGCTCGGCGACCGCCTCGCGCGGGTCGCCGGGCGCGCACGCGGCGATGCGGCGCACCTCGGTCGCCAGCGACGTGCTGGTGATCAGCCGCCTGCACTCGGTGCGCACGGCGTCGAAGTCGGTGGCCACGCCCAGCTCCTGGGCCAGCGCCGTGATCGGTCCCGCGCCCGCGGGGTCCACGAACACCCCGCACACCTCGCGCAGCGCGTCGTAGCCGGTGGTGCCCGCCACCGGCCAGTCCGGCAGCCGCTCGTCGGCCTCCAGGATCTTCTCCAGCACGATCCACGCGCCGGAGCGCTCGGCCAGCCGTCTGGCGTAGCCCGCGGGATCGGTGAGGCCGTCCGGGTGGTCCACCCGCAGGCCGACGACATCGCCGTCGGCCACCCAGCGCAGCACCTCGCCGTGGGTGGCCTCGAACACCTCCGGGTCCTCGACGCGCACCGCGGCCAGCGTGGTGATGTCGAAGAACCGCCGGTAGTTCAGCTCCGCCGAGGCGCGCCGCCAGTCCACGACGCGGTAGTGCTGGCGCTCGTGCACCTCCGCCGCGGTGCCGTCGCCGGTTCCCGGCGCGATGGGGAAGGTGTGCTCGTGGTAGCGCAGGACCTCCCCGTCCAGCTCCAGTTCGTCGTCGGCCGAGCCGAGGACGGGGATCAGCACGGGGAAGGACTCGATGTCGAAGTGGCGCGCGTAGCGCGAGGACGGGCCGTGGGTGAGCACGTCCCACCACCACGGGTTCGCCGTCGGCACCTCGACCGACATGTGGTTGGGCACGATGTCGACCACCACCGACAGCCCGGCCGCGCGCATCCGCGCCGTCATCGCGACCCGGCCCTGCTCGCCGCCCAGCTCCGGGTTCGCCTTCGTCGGGTCGACCACGTCGTAGCCGTGCGTCGAGCCGGGCGCGGCGGCCAGGATCGGCGAGGTGTACAGCGCGCCGACGCCCAGGTCGGCCAGGTAGTCGGCCAGCGCGGCGGTGTCGGCGAAGCCGAACTCCGGGCGCAGCTGCACCCGGTAGGTCGAGGACGGCGGGGTCGGCTGAGTCGGCTGAGTCACTGCGCGACCCGCCGCAGCACGATCAGCGACCGCGACGGCAGCGTCAGCGTGCCGCCGCCGGGGTGGCGGGCGGGCTCGGCCGGGGAGACCTCGCCGGTGGCGGTGTCCACCACGACCTCCCATTCCGCGCCGTACTCGCCGTCGGGCACCGTGGACTCGATGTCCTCGTGGTGGGCGTTGAAGCACAGCAGGAACGAGTCGTCGGTGACCCGCTCGCCGCGGGCGTCCATGTCGGGGATGCCGTCGCCGTTGAGGAAGGTGATGATGCACTTGCCGAAGCCGGAGCCCCAGTCCTCGTCGGTCATCTCCTGCCCGGACGGGCTGAACCAGGCGATGTCGCGCAGCTCGTCGCCGCGGCGGATCGGGCGCCCGGCGAAGAACCGGCGGCGGCGGAACACCGGGTGGGCGTGGCGCACCGCCAGCACCGCCGAGGTGAACTGGACCAGGTCGGCGTTGGCCTCGGCCAGCGACCAGTCCATCCACGACAGCTCGTTGTCCTGGCAGTAGGCGTTGTTGTTGCCGTCCTGCGTGCGGGCCATCTCGTCGCCGTGCAGCAGCATCGGCACGCCCTGGGAGAAGGCCATCGTGGCGATCATGTTGCGGCGCTGGCGCGCGCGCAGGTCGTTGACCTTCTCGTCCTCGGTGGGGCCCTCCGCGCCGCAGTTCCACGAGCGGTTGTCGGAGTGGCCGTCGCGCCCGCCCTCGCCGTTGGCGTCGTTGTGCTTGTCGTTGTAGGACACCAGGTCGTTGAGGGTGAAGCCGTCGTGCGCGGTCACGAAGTTGATCGAGGCGTACGGGCGGCGGCCGTCGTCCTGGTACAGGTCCGAGGACCCGGTGATGCGGGAGGCGAACTCCCCCAGCGTGGCGGGCTCGCCGCGCCAGAAGTCGCGCACGGTGTCGCGGTACTGGCCGTTCCACTCCGTCCACAGGGGAGGGAAGTTGCCGACCTGGTAGCCGCCGGGGCCGACGTCCCACGGCTCGGCGATCAGCTTGACCTGGCTGATGACCGGGTCCTGCTGGATGATGTCGAAGAAGGCGCTGAGCCGGTCGACGTCGTAGAACTCGCGGGCCAGGGTGGCCGCCAGGTCGAAGCGGAAGCCGTCGACCCGCATCTCCGTCACCCAGTAGCGCAGCGAGTCCATGATCAGCTGCAGGGTGTGCGGGTTGCGCGCGTTGAGCGAGTTCCCGGTGCCGGTGTAGTCGGTGTAGTACTGCTTGTCGTCCTCTTCGAGCCGGTAGTAGGCCTCGTTGTCGATGCCGCGCAGCGACAGCGTCGGTCCGAGGTGGTTGCCCTCGGCGGTGTGGTTGTAGACGACGTCGAGGATGACCTCGATGTCGGCCTCGTGCAGGGCCTTGACCATGGCCTTGAACTCCTGCACCTGCGCGCCCTGGGCGGTGTTGGCCGCGTAGCCGTCGTGCGGGGCGAAGAAGGCGATCGTGTTGTAGCCCCAGTAGTTGCGCAGGTCGCGCTCGATGAGGCCGTGGTCGTGCAGGAACTGGTGCACCGGCATCAGCTCGATGGCGGTCACGCCCACCTTGGTCAGGTGCTCGATGACCGCCGGGTGCGCCAGGCCCGAGTAGGTGCCGCGCAGCTCCTCGGGCACGTCCGGGTGCAGCATTGTGAGGCCGCGCACATGCGCCTCGTAGATCACGGTCTCGTTGTAGGGGTGGTTCGGCGGCCGGTCGTTGCCCCAGTCGAAGAAGGGGTTGACCACCACGCCGACGACGGTGTGCCCGGCCGAGTCGGCGTCGTTGACCTCGTCGGGGGCGTCGAACTTGTAGCCGAAGACCGATTCGTCCCAATCGACGGCGCCGGTCACCGCCTTGGCGTACGGGTCGAGCAGCAGTTTCGCCGGGTTGCAGCGGTGTCCGGCCGACGGGTCGTGCGGGCCGCTGACCCGGAACCCGTAGCGCTGGCCGGGCAGCACGCCGGGCAGGTAGCCGTGCCAGACGTAGCCGTCGACCTCGGGCAGGCGGATCTGGCGCTCGGCGCCGGACTCGTCGAACAGGCACAGGTCCACACGGGTGGCGACCTCGGAGAACACGGCGAAGTTCGTGCCCGCTCCGTCGTAGGTGGCGCCGAGCGGATACGGGGTTCCAGGCCAGGGCCGCACCAGGTCTCCTCCGGGGGGAATGGGGTCTTGCCCAAACCCTATGGCCGATCAAGCCGCCGCGCGGGATCAGCGCGGGTGAACTTCTTCTCAGGACCCGACCGGCTGCAGCCGCTGGGTGGAGACCGGCTCCATGCGCTGCGTGTGCTCGGCACGCCGCCAGGGCGGGCGCGTCTGGGTGGGCTTGCCCGACCACAGCGCCGCGGCGGCCAGCCGCTGGGCGCAGTCGGCGGCACTGGGACGGTGCGCGGGGTCGTCGGCGGTCATCGCCGCGAGCGCGGCCGTCCACACCGGCGGCAGCCAGCCCGGCAGCCGCGGCCTGCGGTTCAGGCGGGCGATCGCGGCCTCGAGGTCGGCGCCGTCGTACTCCGGGCTGCCGGTCAGGCACTCCAGCAGCACCAAGCCGAGCGCGTAGATGTCGGCGGGCGGGCCCACCGCTTCCCCGCGCAGCTGTTCGGGGGCCAGGTAGGCGGCGGTGCCGACGCAATGGCCGGTGATCGTCAGGCGGGCCGAGCCCAGGGCGCGGGCGATGCCGAAGTCGGTGAGGAAGCAGCCGCCTGCGTCGTCGAGCAGGATGTTGGCGGGTTTGACGTCACGGTGGACGATGCCGTGGGCGTGCACACAGGCCAATGCGTCGGCCAGGCGGGCGCCGACGCGGGCGGCATGCTGGGGCCTGAGCGCGCCGCCGGAGTCGAGCCGGTGGCGCAGCGTCGGGCCCTCCACCAGCTGCATGACGAGATAGGGCCGGTCGTGCTCGGGGGCGGCGTCGAAGATCTTGACCAGGGCGGGGTGGCTCAGCGCGGCCAGCAGGCGCGCCTCGCCCGAGGAGCGTTCGGCGCCGGAGCGGAAGAGCTTGACCGCCACCTCGCGGCGCAGCCGGACATCGGTGGCGCGGTGCACGTCGGCCATGCCGCCGCGCCCGATCACCGCCCCGAGCTCGTAGCGCCCGTCGAGCAACTCGCCCATCACGGCCTCCCAAGGTCCGGTCCATGAGCTACCACCCCCGGCGGCGCGGCAAACCTTTGCCCGTACGGGTGTACGGGTGCATGAAGGCGGCCGTGTGGGGGTAGACAGGTGTGTCCATTGCGTACAGAACCACGTTCGGGGAGTCACCATGTCCTTGGAAGACGACGACATCCGCAGCGGCCACATCGGTCAGGGGCCGGGCACCGCCGACCACGGCGCGACCGGTGTCCCCGGCGGGCACGACGGCGGTGCGGACGGGGGCGCCGACGGGGGCGCCGACAGCGGCGCGTCCGGTCCGGCCGACCATGGCGCGTCCGGTCAGCCGGGCGGGCACGACGGCGGTGCGGACGGCGGTGCGGACGGCGGAGCCCACGGGGGCGCGGGCATCGCCGACCACGGCGCGTCCGGTGAGCCCGGCGGGCACGACGGCGGTGCGGACGGGGGCGCCGACGGGGGCGCGGGCGTCAACCGCGACCGGCTGGAGGACGGTGGTGCCGACGGTGGTGCCGACGGCGGCGCGGACAGCGGGGCGGGCCAGGGCCGTGAGGCGCTGGGCGGCTTCGGCGGCACCGAGGGCGGCGGCACGATCGGCGGCGGCGGGTACAACCCGGGCGCCGACCGCCACTAGCGATGACCTCCCTCCCCGAGGACGGGCGGGACGCGCTGCGCCGGTGCGCGGCCGTCCCGCCCGCGGACTTCGCCGAGCGGTTCTGGGGCCGCGCGCCGCTGCTGAGCACCGGCGCGTCGGACTTCACCGACCTGCTGACCCTGGCCGACGTCGACGAGCTGCTCTCTCGACGCGGCCTGCGCACGCCGTTCATCCGGCTCGCGCGCAACGGCTCGGTCGTCGGGTCCGGCCAGTTCACCGGCGGCGGCGGGGTAGGCGCGGAGATCGGCGACCAAGTGCGCGACGACCAGGTCGCCGCGCAGTTCGCCGACGGGGCCACCGTGGTCCTGCAGGGGCTGCACCGGCTGTGGCCGCCGATCATCGACTTCGCCGGGGCGCTGGGCACCGACCTCGGCCACCCCGTGCAGGTCAACGCCTACATCACGCCGCCGTCGTCGCAGGGGTTCAGCGCGCACTACGACGTGCACGACGTGTTCGTGCTCCAGGTCGCGGGCCGCAAGCACTGGCTGGTGCACGAGCCGGTGCACACCGACCCGCTGCGCTCGCAGCCGTGGGACCAGCACTCGGCGGCGGTGGCCGCGCGGGCGCAGGAGCCGCCCGCCATCGAGGCGACGCTGGAACCCGGTGACGCGCTCTACCTGCCGCGCGGCTACCTGCACTCCGCCCGCGCGCTCGGGGAGACCTCGGCGCACCTGACCGTCGGCGTGCACGTGCTGACCAGGTACGCCGTCGCCGAGGCGCTGCTGTCGCTGGCGGGGTCCTCGGCCGAGCTGCGCTCGTCGCTGCCGCTGGGGGTCGACGCCGCCGACGGGGACCAGCTGGACGTGCCGGAGGTGGTGGACGCCCTGGTGCGGGTGCTCAAGGCGATCGAGCCCGATGACGTGGCCCGGCTGCTGCGGGGCCGCGCGTGGTCGGGCAACCGGCCCGCGCCGCTGGGACCGCTCGCCCAGGCAGCCGCGGTGCACGCGGTGGCCATCGGCGCGGCCGTCGAGCCGCGCCGCGGCCTGCGCTCCCGGCTGACCCCGGCGGGCGAGCGGGTGTGGCTGGAGCTGCCCGGCGACCGGATCGACCTGCCCGCCTACACCGAGCCCGCCCTCGCCGCGCTGCTGGCCGGGCGCTGCGTCGTCGGCGAGCTGCCCGGTTTGCCCGCGGAGGACCAGGTGGTACTGGTGAGGCGGCTGCTGAAGGAGGGAGTGCTGGTGGGCGGGACCGGGTGAGCCGGGAACGGTGCGCGGACGGACGGCGACGGCGCGGGGACTCCCCGGTGGGGACCGCGCCGCCGGTGCGCGCGTGGCTGCTGGTCGAGCAGCCGGGGCCCTGGGGGCCTCAGCAGGTGCCGGACTCCGCGCTGCCCGCCGAGGTGAAGGCGGCCCTGATCGCGCGCGCGGCCGGGCTGCACGCCCGCCTGCTGCTGATCCGCAGGCCGGGGCGCGGCGCGCCGGGGCCCCGGCGCGTCGGCTACGCCGACTCCGTCGCGGGAACCCTGCGGTGGACGGAGTTCGCCGCCGCGTCGGACCTGCTGGAGATCGATCCGCGGGCCGGTGTCCCCGACCCGCTGCCGCTGTACCTGGTGTGCGCGCACGGCAACCACGACGCGTGCTGCGCCATCCTCGGCAGACCCGTCGCCGCCGCGCTCGCCGCCGCCCGCCCCGGCCGCGTGTGGGAGTGCTCGCACGTCGGCGGGGACCGGTACGCGGGCAACGTCGTCGTGCTCCCCGACGGGCTGTACTACGGCGGGGTGGACGCCGGATCGGCCCCCGCGCTGGCCGACGGCCACGACCGCGGCGAGATCGACCTCGCCCGGTTCCGGGGCGCCAGCACGCTCGCCGCGCCCGCGCAGGCCGCCCAGCACTTCGCCCGGCAGCGGGCCGGGGACCGCTCGGCGGCGTCGTTCCCGCCGCGCGCGGTCACCAGAGTCGGCCACGAGGTGTGGGACGTCGCCTTCGACGGGCTCGTCCTGCGCGTGCGGGCCGTCTTCCACCGCTCCGACACGCCGCTGACCTGCTCGGCCGCGGTCCCCGCGGCGATCAGGGAGTTCCAGCTGGTCGAGGCCCCTAGTGCGCGCGGCGGGCCTGCCGCCGCGCCATGAGCCGGAACACCACCACGTGGATCGGCCACACGATCCACCAGTACAGCCTGCCGAGCAGCCCCTTGGGCCGCAGCGCCCCGACCTGGGTGAGAACACCGTCCTCGATGCGGTAGCCCAGCCACGCCTCGCCGGGGAACCACTGGTCGGTGTGCAGCACGATCCGGCTCTCGTCGACCGCGACCACCTTCCACCAGTCCACAATGGACCCGACGGCGATCTGCTCCGGCCGGTGCAGGCTCAGCCGCTCGCCGAAGAACCGGCCGAGCAGGATGCGCAGCCACCACGACCAGGCCAGGCCGTACCAGTGCAGGCTGCCGCCCAGCTCGCTGAGATCGAGGCGCTCGCCCTTGGCGGGCACGTGCACCCGCATCGCGTAGCGGGCGTCGGCGGGCGCGAGGTTGAACAGGTCCTCCACACCGGCGACCGTATACGGTCGGCCGGTGACCCACGTCGTCGTGCTGACCACCACCCCGACCGAGGACGCCGCCGCCGAGCTGGGCCGCGCCGCCGTCACCGCCCGCCTCGCCGCCTGCGCCCAGGTCGTCGGGCCCATCCGCAGCGTCTACCGCTGGGACGGGGAGATCCAGGACGACACCGAGCACCAGTGCCTGTTCAAGACCACGCTGGAGCGGGTCGAGCCGCTGACCGCGTTCATCACCGAGCGCCACCCCTACGACGTGCCCGAGGTGATCGCGCTGCCCGTGGTCGGCGGCAGCGCGGGCTACCTGGACTGGGTCAGCGCCGAGACCCGCTGAGCAGACCGGCGCAGCTGCGGGCCACGACAGCGGCGGCGCGCCGCTGCGCGTCGGTCAGCGCGGTGTCCAGGGAGCGGGCCCGCCAGTGCCGCAGCGCCGCCCGGGGATCGGGGTGGCGCGCGCCGGTGAGCAGCGCGGCGGCCTCGGCGGCGGCGTCGTCGCCGAGCGCGTCGAGGGACACCCGGCCGGTGCGCAGCGCGGCGAGCAGGCGCAGTTCGCGCAGCTCGTGCGCCGAGGCGCCCACCCGCTCGGCGGCCTCGGCGACGCCCGGCCGGGGATCGGCGCGGACCAGGGCGGTGACCGCGGCCAGCGCACCCCGGGCCCGCAGGGCGTCGGCGTGGTCGGCGAAGCACTCGGCGATCGCGGTGCGCAGCTCGCCGACGCCGCTGGCGCGGGAGAGCGCGGCGGCCAGGTCGGCGGGCGGGTCGGCCGCCCGGCGGGCCGTGGTCAGCGCCAGGCGCACGGCGAACAGGCCGAGCCGCTCCACCAGCGCGGCCCGCCGCTCCTGGGGCACCGGCAGGGCGGCGGCGGTGAACCGGTCGACCGACAGCAGCGCCGCCGCCAGCTCGTCCTCGCCCACCCCGGCCAGCGACCGCAGCGCGGCGTGCTCGGCGTCGGTCAGGGTGGCCGCGGCCAGCGCGGTCTGCCCGGACACGGCCACCACGTCCTGGCAGCGCGCGCCCAGCTCGCCCTTGGCGTGCCTGCGCGCCACCTGGCGCGCCGAGACCATCGCGTCGACCCGGCCGCCGCCGAGCTCGTCGGCCCGCGACAGCACGGCGACCGAGGCGACCGGGTCGAGCGCGTCCGGGAACGGCGGGGCGGGGCGGGGCAGCAGCACCAGCAGCGCGTCGGCGTCGGGCAGGCCGCTGCCGCGGGAGTCCACCAGCTCCACCGCGCCGGCGAAGTCCACCACCACCCGGTCGGCGCGGGCGGTGAACGGCTCGCCGACGACGGCGTCGAGCAGCGTCGAGCGGCCGGAGCCGGGCGCGCCGACGGCGGCCACCCGCAGCGGCCCGCCCAGCGCGGCGGCCCGGGCGTCGAGGAACGCGGTGGCGCGCGGGTCGTCGCGGTAGGCGGCGCGGGCGGAGTCGAGCAGGGCGGCGACGGACTCGCGCAGGCTCACGCGGTCAGCCCCTTGCGCGCGGGCAGCGCGCCGCGGGCGGACTCGGCCCGGCCGCGCAGCGTGCCCAGCCGCGTGAGGTCGCGGCGCACGCCCGCGATCAGCTCGGTGCGGCGCGCGGTGGCGGCGTCCACGGCCCGCTTGATGCGCAGCGCCGACGCGGTGGCGTCCGCCCCGACCCGTCCGGCCGCCTCGTCGACCCGGTCGCGCAGGGCGCGGTGGATCAGGCGCACGGTGTCGCGGGTCTGCTTGCCGTAGGCGAGGAAGAAGTCGTCGACGTGCCGCTGGGCGGTGGTCTTGGCGACGGCCTGGCGGCGCCTGAGCCGGGCGCCGCGCTCCTCGAACACGCTGCGCGCGCCGAAGGCGACGCCCGCGCCGATGGAGATCGGGTTGATCAGCGGCAGGCCGGCCAGCGTGGTGGCCAGGCCCGACATCAGCAGGCCGCTGTAGGAGCCGCGCAGACCGACGAACATCTTCTGCACCGAGGTGAACGGCTCGACGTTGGGCGCGCGCAGCTCGTCCACGCCCGCGGCGTCGAGCAGGCTCGGCAGGTCGTCCACCGCGGCCGAGAGCCTGCCCGCGATCCACTCGAAGCGGCGCAGCAGCCACTCGGCGTTCGCCTCGGCCACCGAGGTCAGGGTCGTGCCCATCCAGTCGGAGAACTCCGGCCACGCGGTGAGCGGGTCGGCCTCCTCGAAGTAGTCGTCCACTTCGCGCAGCACCCGGCGCGTGCGGTCGCGCAGGTCGTAGTCGACGTCGGAGGTGAGGTCGGCGACGTCGTCGGCCAGGCGGGTCTGCATGCGCGCCGCGTCGCGGCGGACCTGCTCGACGCGGGCGGTCGCGCCGCGCAGCGCGTCCTGCGACACCGGCTTGGGCAGCGCGGCGGCCCGCTCCTTGACCGGGCCCATCAGCTCCTCGACCACCAGCGCGCAGGCCGCCGCCGCGGTGCGGCCCGCCGCGGCGACCGGGTCGGCCAGCACGGCCTCGCGCAGGCACCCGACCAGCGCGGTGAAGCCGGACTCGGCGTTGAGCGCCTTGTCGTTGGCGCGGGCGGCGGCCAGGCGCAGCACCGAGGACACCGGCAGCACGGGCGCGGCGATCCCGGCCGCGGCCAGCCGGGTCCGGTCGACCTCGGCGACGTGCCGCCACCGCGCCACGATGTCGATCTTGGTGAGGACCACGGCGACGGCCGGGCACACGGAGGCCACCTGGCCCAGCAGCTCCAGCTCCAGCGGGCTGAGCGCGGCTGTGGCGTCGGTCACCATGAGGGCGCAGTCGGCGTCGGCGAGCGCCGCCATGGCCAGGCCGGTGCGGCGCGGGTCGCCGATCGGGGGCGCGTCCACCAGCACCATCCCGGAGCTGAGCAGGGCTCTCGGCAGGCCGATCTCGGCGCCGCTGACCTCGGGGTCCTGGTTCGCCCGTGCGGTGGCGGTCTCGACCGCCCCGCCCCGCTCGGCCGCGCCCAGCAGCGCGGCGGTGGGGGTCTCCGCGTGCCGCAGCACGGCGGGGACGGCGGTGGTGACGTCGTCGCCGACCGCGCACACCGAGGCGCCGAGCAGCGCGTTGACCAGTTGGCTCTTGCCCTGGCCCGCGCACCCGAAGACGACCACGCGGCGTCCGGGGTCGAGCAGGGCCGCCCCGCGCTCGCGCAGCCGTTGCCCCAGGTCGGGTCGGTCGAACTCGCCACACGCGCGGACGGTGTCGTCCAGCAGCTCCAGCCAAGGCGGTGCCGTCACCCGGACGAGTGTGCCGTGTTCCTCCCTTCGGGGGAAACGGCGGGCGCGGGGCCGGATGTTCTCCGACCCCGCGCCCTGGAGGAACGGCACTGTTCCCCGCTCTTAGTCGCCGAGGCCCAGAGCGTCGGTGGTGGCGCCGACGTCGAGCAGGCCGCCGTCGCCGGTGACCTGGCCGAGCGGGGTGTCGCTGACCAGGTCGCCCGCGGTCTGCGGCAGCCTGTCCAGCTCCGGCAGCGGGTTGGCCACCGGCAGGTCGACGGGCAGGTCGCCCAGCTCGGGCAGTTCGGGCAGCTGCACCGGCAGGTCGTCCAGGTCGACGGGCAGCTTGTCCAGCTCGGGGACGTCGACCGGCAGGGTGCCCAGCTCGGGGACGTCGACGGGCAGGGTGTCCAGCTCGGGCAGGTCGACCGGCAGGTCGTCCAGCTCGGGGACCGCGGGCAGCGCCGGGACGGCGGGCAGGTCGCCCAGCTCGGGCAGGTCCACCGGCAGCTCGTCCAGCTCCGGCACGGCGGGCAGCAGGCCGCCCAGCGCCGGGATGTCCGCGGAGTGCAGGTCGCCGCCGGAGGTGACGTAGTTGGCCACCGTCCCGACGGTCACGTCGCCCGCGCGCAGCGCGTCGGCGTCCAGCAGGCCGGTGACGTCGTCCAGGCCGCCCAGCTGCGGGACGTCCAGCTCGGGCAGGTCGACGCCCGCCGCGCTCACGGCCACACCGCCGGTCGCGCCGCTGGTGGCCAGCGCCAGGCCGCCGTCGAGGGAGAGCAGCTCGGAGTCCAGCGCCAGGGCGGCGTCGACGCCGTCGGTGGAGGCGGCCAGGCCGGACTCGGCGGCGAACACGTCGGAGTCCAGCGCCAGGCCGGCGTCGACGCCGTCGGTGGAGGCGGCCACGCCCGCCTCGGCGGCGAGCGCGTCGGTGTCCAGGCCGACGGTGCCCGCGCCGCCGTCGAGGCCGAGCGCGGTGTCGGCGCCGACAGCGCCGAAGTCGGAGGTGCCCGCGAAGGACGCGGCGACGCCGTCGGTGGTCGCGGCGAAGGAGCCGGAGCCCGCGGCGGCGTCGGTCGCGACGGCGAAGGCGCCCGCCGCGCCGTCGGTGCCCGCGGCCAGGTCGCCGGAGACGGCCGCGTGGTCGGTGGCCAGGCTCGCGCCGCCCTCGGCGCCGGAGGTGGTGGCGACGAAGTCCGCGCCCGCGGCGGCGTGGTCGGTGTCGAGGCCGACCACGCCCGTCGCGCCGTCGGTCGAGGCGGACAGGTCGCCCGCGACCGCGCCGTGGTCGGTCGTGCCGAAGAACTCGACGGCCGCGCCGTCGGTCGAGGCGTGCGCGGCTCCGGTGGCCGCGGCGTGCTCGGAGGTGACGGCGAAGGCGCCCGCCACGCCGTCGGTGCTCGCCGACAGGCCGCCTGCGGCCTCGGCGAAGGCCTGGAGCTGGTCCAGGGCCGAGCCGTCGGCCGGGATGGCCAGGTCGAGGCCCGCGGGGGCGTAGTCGACGACCAGGGGGACGACGTCCTGGACGTCGGCGGCGGTGATGTCGTCCAGACCGGCGGCCGACAGGCAGGAGGCCGGGTCCGCGGCGAAGGCCGAGCGGGCGGCGTCGTCGGTGAGCAGGGTGAGCACGAAGTCGTGCAGGGTCTGGTCGGACGTGATCACGGGAGCGGGCTCCAAAGGGTGGGGGAAGGGGTCCTCGTCCGGCCGGGGCATCGGCTCGGGCGGTGCCGATCACGCTATGGCGGCGGCCGCATCACCCACATCGGGGATCACACCCTGATTACTCCTAACGCCCTAATCGGGGATGCGGATTCACTCGTTAGGGGATTAGGGGGTCACCGACCGACCACCCGGGGTTGCGATGCGGGGGTCGCGGCCTGGTACGAACAGGGGTACCTGGCCGCGTCCCGATGGAGGAGTCCGACATGCCGTACGTGCTCGGCGTCGACGTCGGCCGCACCAGCGGCGCGGCGGCGGTGTGCAGGCACGACGGCCCGCCCGCGGTGGTCATCGCCGGCGTCCCCGCCGTGCTCGCGGTCGCGGGCGGGCGGATGGAGGTGGGCGCGCGGGCCCTGGGCGCCGACCCGGGCCAGGTGGCCGCCGACCTGCTCGACCAGGTGGGCGACGACGTCCCCGTCCTGCTCGACGGCGTCGCCTACACCGCGCACGACCTGCTCGCCGCCCTCGTCGCCGCCGTCGTGGACCAGGTCGCCGACGGCGAGGGCGCGCCCCCGGACCGCCTCGCCGTGACTCACCCACCCGGTTGGGGGGCCTATCGGCGCGGTCTGCTGCGGGACGCGCTCGCCGAGGCGGGCTTCCCCGGCGCGCTGCTGCTGCCGACCCCGGTCGCCGCCGCCGAATTCGACCACTTCCGGGCCCCGCTGGCCGTCGGGCGGACCGTCGCGGTGGCGCTGGTGGGCGGCAGGCACGTCGAGTTCGCCGTGCTCTCCCGGGGCCCCGCCGCCTTCGACCTGCTCGACCACGCCGCACCCGCCGAGCCCGACGCGGGCGCGGCCCTGGACGACCTGCTCGCCGACCTCGGCGGCAGGCTCCTCAAGGAGCGGCTGAGCACCGCCGCCGAGGTCCGCGTCGCCGACGCCGTGGTGACCAGGGCCGCCTTCGCCGACCTGGCCCGACCGCTGCTCACCAGGACCACCGACGCCCTGCACGCCTACCTCGCCGCCCACCGGCCCGAGCGCGCGCTGCTGGCCGGGGGCACCGCCCGGGTCCCGCTGCTGGCCGAGCTGCTGCCCGGCCTGCCCACACCCACGACCATCCCGGAGGACCCGGCGACGGTGCCCGCCCGCGGCGCCGCCCTCGCCGCCCGCCTGCGCCTGCCCGCCCCGCGCACCGGCTCGATCCCCGGGTTCGCGCCGGTCGCCGCGGGCGTGCTCGGCCACGGCGGCGGCTCCGACCCCGCGCTGCGGCCGGTGGCCCCCGGCCGGGCGGGCGGCGCGGGCTCGAACCCGGCGCTGCGACCGGTCGCGGGCCGGGACCTGAGCCCGGTGCCCGCGCGGGAAGTGGAACTGCTGGAGACCGTCGTGTCGCACCCGGGGTTCCCGCCGGTCACGCTCGCCGACGACGTCGAGCCGCCGCCGCGCCCGCCGGTGGAGATCACCCCGCTGCGACCGCCGCCGCGGCGCTTCGGCAGGCGCGGGAGACGCGGGTGATCCCTGGTCATCCGCACCCCGGCGAACTCGTCCTCGACGCGCCCACCCGCCGCCTGTGCGACGACATCGCCGCGGGCGGGCGCGGCCCGGTGCGGCTGGCGGTGATCGCGCCGGGCGGCTACGGCAAGTCCGCGCTGCTGGACCTGCTCGCCGACGGCCCCGGCGCCCGGCGGCACCGGCGCGGGCTCGCGGCCGAAGCCGGGCTCGTGCTGGTGGACGACGCGCACCTGCTCACCGACGCCGCGCTCGCCGAGGTCGCCGAGCTGGCCGCCGACGACCGGGTCGGCCTGGTGGTGGCGGCCCGGCCGTGGCCGCGGCCCGCCGGACTGACCTCGGTGCTGGCCCGGCTGCGCGGGCAGATCGTGCTGCGCCCCTTCGACCGCGACCGGGTGGCCGCCTGCCTGCGCCTGTCGGGCGAGCCCGCCGACGCCGACGCGGTGCTCGGCCTCACCGGCGGCGTGCCCGGTCTGGTGCAGCGCCTCGCCCCGCACCGGGGCGAGGTCGGCGCGGCGCTGGAGGACTTCCGGTTCGACATCGACCGGCTCGACCGCGACGCCCGGCGGGTGCTGGTCGCCGCCGAGGCCGGGGTGGCCGAGCTGCCGCCCGGCCTGCTGGCGCGGCCCGTCGCCGAGGTGGTCGCCGAGGTGCGCTCCGGCGGGCTCACCGCGCCGGACGGGGCGCTGCTGCCGGTGGCCGGGGCCGCGGTGCGGGCGCTGGTGCCCGCCGAGGAGCGGGCCGAGGCGCTCGCCGCGCTCGCCGCCGCCCGCCTGGCCGCGGGCGGTCCGGTGGCGGCGACCGCGGTGGCGCTGCTGGAGGCGGGCGCCTCGGGGCAGGCGGTGGCCGAGCTGTTCGCCGCCGCCGCCCGGGAGAGCGAGCCGGACGTGGCGGTGCGGCTGTACGCGGCGGCCGCCGCCGAGGGGTACGAGGTCGACCAGGTCGGCTGGGCCGAGGCCGAGGTCCGCGCCTGCGACCCGGCGGCGGCGCTGCGCCGGGTGGACGGGCTGATCGCGCACGGCACCGGCGGCGAGCGCGGCCGGGCCGCCGCGGTGGCCGGGGCCGCCCTGGCCCACCGCGGCCAGCTGGCCCGCAGCGCCGAGCTGTACTCCTGGGGAGGCGGCGCGGTCTCGGCCGCCTTCGCCGCGATCGGCCACGTCGGCGCGGGCCGCCTCGCCGAGGCGCGCGCGGCGCTCGCCGACGCGGGCGACGCCCCGCCGACGGTGTACGCGGGCGCGGTGACGGCCACCGCCCGCGGACTCATCGACTCCCTCGACACCCGTGCGGAGGCCACAGCGGCCGCGGTGTCCACTGTGGTGCATGCCGCCGAGGCCGTCGAACCGCTGGGGTCGGCGGCGCTGCTGCCGGACAGTCCGGCGGCGATCGCCGCGATCATGGCCATGCACGGCGGCGACCCGACCGCGGCCGACCCGGTGCTGGGCCGGGCGGTCGCCGCGGGTGTCGGCGGTGCGCCGCTGGCCGCGCGGCACCGGCTGCTGCGCGGCTGGGCCGCCATGGTCGCCGGGGACGAGGCCGCCGCGAGCGCCGCCATCGACCCCCGGCACGGCCCCGCGGAGGGCCGCGACGCGGTGTTCGCCGCCGGGCTGGCCGTGGGCGTGGCCCGCAGGGGCAGCGACATCGGGGCGCTGCGCCGCTGCTGGGACGAGGCGTGCGCGGCCCTGGCCAGGCAGCCGGTCGACCTGTTCACCCTGCTGCCGCTGGGCGAGCTGGCCGTGGCCGCCGCCCGCCTCGGCGACCGCGACCGGGTCGCCGCCCAGACGGCCGCCGCCCGGGAGCTGCTGGCCGCCCTCGGTGATCCTCCACTGTGGACCACCGTCCCGCACTGGAACGCCCTGCACGCGGACCTGCTCGCCGACGACCCGGACGCCGCCGTCGCGCACGCCGAGGCCCTGCGCGCCGCGGCGGACGCCGGTCCGGTCACCGCCGCGCTCGCCGACGCCGCGCGGGTGTGGCTGCAGGTGGTCGGCGGCTCGGTGGACCGCGCCGCCGTGGAGGCCGCCGCCCGTGCCCTGCACGCCGCGGGCCTGCGCTGGGACGGCGCGCGCCTGGCGGGCCAAGCCGCCATCCGCACCCCCGACCGCGCCGCCATGGTCGGGCTGCTGGAGTGCGCCCGCGGCCTGCAGGGCCCGGCCGCGACGCCCGCCCCCGACGCCGCGGGCGAGCCCGCCCGGCTCAGCGAACGCGAGCAGCAGGTCGCCGGCCTGGTGCTCGCGGGCATGACCTACCGCCAGATCGGCGACAAGCTGTTCATCTCGGCGAAGACGGTCGAGCACCACATGGCCAGGATGCGCTCGCGCCTGGGCGCGGGAAGCCGCGCCGAACTGCTCTCGCGCCTGCGAGACCTGGTGCGGGCCTAGGAGACCAGCCCTAGGAGACCAGCCCTAGGAGATCACGGCCACCAGGACCAGGGCGACGAGCAGGGCCGGGGCCAGTGCCCACCACGACCCGGTGATCGCCGTCACGGTGACGATCGCGCCGAGGGAGGCCAGCACGAACCCGCCGATGATCAGGTTGTTCGTCCTGCGCTTCACCGCCCGCTGCAGGACCTCCCGGCGCGGGGCGGGCACGATCTGGTCGGACTCGTCGGGGTCCTCGGGCGTGTCCGGCGAGGCGTCGCCAGGGTCGTCATCGGTGAACGCCGGGTGCGGCTTGGGCAGGTCGTCGAAGACCGCGACGATGTCGCCCCTGGTGCGGGCGGCGGTGGCGACGGCGCAGCGCTGCTCGTACTCGCCGACGTCGATGCGGCCCGCCGCGAAGTGGTCGGAGAGCAGGGCCACCGCGCGTTCGCGGTCCTCGGTCCCGATCCGGATGTCCGCGTCACGCGCCATGCCCCCGACTGTACGAGAACACGCGCGAACCCGCCCCGGAAAGTGATCCGGGGCGGGTTCGCGGACGGGTGAAGCGGTGATCAGCCGGTGACCAGGGAGAGGCCGTAGGCCGAGAGGATCTCGTTGACGGGCTGGAAGTACGTGGTCCCGCCGCTGGAGCAGTTGCCCGAGCCGCCGGAGGTCACGCCCTGGGCCTCGGTGCCGCTGACCCAGGAGCCGCCGGAGTCGCCGGGCTCGGCGCAGACGTCGGTCCTGGTGAGGCCGGTGACGGTGCCCTCGGCGTAGTTGACGGTCTCGTTCAGCGACTCGACGGTGCCGCAGTGCCAGCCGGTGGTGGAACCGGAGCGGCAGATGCTGCCGCCGACCGCGGTCTCCGAGGAGCCGGTGACGGTCACGTCGCCGTTGCCGTAGCCGTTGACCACCGGGCTCGGGGTCCACGAGCTGTTCGTGGCGACCCAGCCGTAGTCGTCACCGGGGAAGGACGAGCCCTCGAAGGCGCCCATCGCGGACTGGTCGGACCCGCTGACCGAGTCGCCCGGCGTGCCGCAGTGGCCCGCGGTCACGAAGCCGCCGTCGACCGAGAAGCCGACCGAGCAGCGGCCCGCGCTGTTGATGTAGTAGGCGTCGCCGCCCACGACGTTGGCGAACAGGCGCGGCTTCTCGGTGGTGGTGGCCACCTCGACCGGTCCGCTGAAGCTGTCCACGAAGGAACTGACGGCGGGGGTGGTCGACAGCGCCTTCACCACGACGGTGTTGGAGCGCAGGTCGACGTACCAGCCGGTGACCTCGGCGGGAGCATCCTCGGCCTTGGCGTCGATCGCGGCCTTGGTGCTGTCCAGAGTGGACGCCGAGTGTGGAACGACGGTGGCGCTGCCGCCCGCGGCCTCGACCGCGTCCACCGCGGCGGCGTCGGTGACGCCCACGCGCAGCGCGCCGTTGTCCAGCCAGGCCCCCGCGAACGCGCTTCCCGCCGCCTCCGACACGGCGGGAATCAGCTCGCGGGCCGAGTTCTCCTTGGCCACCAGTGAATGCACCTGCTCGGCGCTGAGTCCGAGGTCGCGCTGCATCGCCGGGACAAGCGCCTCGGGCGCGGCATTGGCGGGCATGCTCACCAGGACACCTGCGGCGATCGTCGCCAGACCTCCAGCGACAGCAATGGTTTTCCGCATACACCTCTCCGTTGGATAGCAGGGCCGAAGTGGACCGGAGAGTGGCCCACTCGGACCGGACAACCGGTTTCTCGGTCGATCCGGTGAGTCGACGCTAGACCGCGCCGGGAGGGCTTGGGCACCCTACGAACGTCGGTTCTGAGAGGAATTCACCGACTGGATTCAGACTTTGTGGACACGATCGTGAAAGGTGCGTTCCGCCATCTGGGTGACAAAGCGTGCAGAGGTTGTGTCACGATGTACCCGAGAGTAATAGCGCACGCGGGGGAGCCGTATGGACACCTGGCCCGAGCCCGGAACGGTCGTCACGTTCGGGATGTGCGACTTCCGGGAGGGCAACCCGCAGTTCGTCGGCATCGGGGTGATCGCCGGACCGCCCGAGCGGCACCCTCACGGTGGGTGGTGGCGGCTGCCCGTCGTTCCCCTGGACGAGGACGCGCCCGCCACGCCGGACTGGATCACCGCGGCCGACATCATCGATGAGCTGCCGCCCGGCTGAGCCGCCGCCGGCAGAGCACGCGGAACGCCCAGCCGGGAGAAGGGGGAGCCCGGCTGGGCGTGGGTACCGCGGTGTGCTGGTGTGTCCTAGCGGCTGCGCGGCCTGCCGTGCGCGGTGTCCTGCACCCTGCGCACCGCCGTGCCGATCTTCGCGTGGTACTTGCCCTGCGTCTTGCGGTCCACGAAGGCTCCCGCCTTCGCGGCCCAGCGCTCGACCTTCTGCGGGTTCTTGCGGGCGTAGTTCCGCGCGGCGGCCGCCGCGCCCGCCAGGGCTGTGAGGCGCTTCAACAGCGGCATGGGCGATCCTTTCCTCGTCGCTCAGCCAGTCAACGTCCGAGTACCCCGATCGGTTCCACCCGAATCGTCGCCACCCGAATCTTCGTGTCCGATTCCCGCCAGCACGGCCGCCGCGCCCGGTCCACTGTGGGAAGCCGGAACGAAAGCGAGGAAACACCAGTGCGTGCCCACACCACTACAGACAGTCCGGTCGGCGAGCTGACCCTGGTCGCCACCGACGGCGCGCTGACCGGGCTCTACATGGCCGAGCAGCGCCACCGCCCCGCCGAGGCGGTCTTCGGCGCGCGCGAGGACGACCTGCTCCCCGCCGTCAAGGAGCAGCTGGCCGCCTACTTCACCGGCGAGCTGACCGACTTCGACGTGCCGCTGCGCCTGGTGGGCACGCCGTTCCAGCAGCAGGTGTGGCAGGCGCTGCGCGACATCCCCTACGGGGAGACCGTCAGCTACGGCGAGCTGGCGCTGCGCGTCGGCAGGCCGTCGGCCTCCCGCGCCGTCGGCGCGGCCAACGGGCGCAACCCGATCGGCCTCATCGTCCCCTGTCACCGGGTCATCGGCTCCGGCGGCGACCTCACCGGCTACGGCGGCGGCGTCGAGCGCAAGCGCTACCTGCTGGACTTCGAGCGCGGAATCCGCCCGAAAGGTGACCCGGGCCCGGCGTGCCCGGCGCGGGTGGCGGCACTAGGGTCGTGATCACGGAAGCAGCGCGTCCGGCCGGCATCGGGACACCGAGGGCGGCGCGGGCGGCCATCGGGCGTGGACGAGCGCCAGGCCGCTGAACGGGCGCGTGGAACCGGCTCGGGCCCCGGGGTGATCCCCCGGGGCCCGAGCCGTCTCCCGGCGAGTTCAGCAGGTGTCCGGCACCCGCAGGCCGAGCCCGCGGGCCAGCGCGACGAGGTCGTCGACGAGGCGGTGGGAGAGCGGCACGCCGCGGGCGTCGGCCTCGGCGGCGAGGCGGGCCTCCCGGCAGCCCGGGTAGGCGCCGTGCGGGTCGAGGAAAGGCGTCAGCAGCGCGGCCGCGTCCCGGTCGAACGCGTCCGCTCCGCGCAGCGCCCCCGGCGCGAGCACCAGCGCCGTGCAGCCCCCTGAGCCCCCAGTGTCCCCCGTGCCCCCGCTGAGCGGCCCGATCCCGGCGCCGGGGACCAGCGCGGCCAGCACCCGCACCGCCAAGCCCAGCGCGCCCGCCCCGCCGGGGTCGGCGTCGAGCAGCAGCGGCGGCCTGCCGCCCCCGGGCGCGGCCACCGCCAGCGTCCCGTCGGCCAGGGTGACGACGCCGACCATGCCGCGCCGGGCGGCCCGCAGCGCCGCGTGCCCCGGGCGGCCGTAGGCGAGGCCGCCGCGCACCGCCACCACGCCGACGCCGTGCGCGGCGGCCCTGCGGCAGGCCAGGTCGGCGGCCTCGCAGGCCAGCCACAGCCCGGGGGCGTCGGCGGCGTCGAGCAGCACCGCGGCGCCGCGGTCGGCGGCGACCCTCGGCTCGGCGTCCGGGTCTACCCGGCCGGAGGCCAGCAGCGGCAGGTGCACGCGGGCCAGCGTCGTCAGTCCGTGCTCGGGGGAGCCGGTGATGTCGCCGTGGCAGAGCGCCTCGGCCGCCGCGGTGGCGCGGGCGGCGGGCAGGCCGTGGGCGAAGAGCACGGCGGCGGTGAAGTCCAGCAGCGCGCCGACGGGCACCCGCGTGGACGCGGGCGCTGGCGCGGTGTCGAGGTCGGTCATCGTTCCTCAGCGGGGGTGGGGAGGGAGCCACGTGTGCGCCACACGATCGGGGGACACGGCACGCGGTTCCCACACGATGGCGACGGGCTCCGGGGCTGTCAACGTGCGTCACTCGGCCGTGTGATCTTTGGATGTGTTGCGCGGCAAGCGATTTCCCGCCTGGATAGTGTCGTGCGGCGGACCGGTGTCCGCCGGTCTCCCCGCTCAGTCCGGAAAGGACACGCATGGAGCACGCCGCCGCGCTCACCGCGCCCGCCGTGCCGGTCCCGTTCTTCGCCCAGGCCGCCGGGTGGGAGGCCGTCCGGCCGCTCGCCGAGTCCGCCATCGCCGAGTCCGCCGCGGGCGCCGACGTCGTCGCCCGCTTCGAGACCGCCGTCGCCGAGCGGGTGGGGGCCGCGCGCGCCGTCGCCGTCCGCTCCGGCCCCGCCGCGCTGGAGCTGCTGCTGCGCGCCGTCGGCGTCGAGCCGGGCGAGGAGGTCGTCGTGCCCGCCTTCGGCGGGGTGGAGGCAGCCTCGGCCGTCGTGCGCGCGGGCGCGCGCCCGGTGTTCGCCGACATCGGCCCCGACCTCGCCATCGACCCGGCCGCGGCCGCCGCCGCCGTCACCGAGCGCACCCGCGCCCTGCTGGTCGCCCGCCCCGGCCACCGGCCCCCCGACCTCGCCGCGCTCGGCGCGGTCGCCGACCGCTTCGCCCTGAGCCTGCTGGAGGACACCGCCGTGCCCGCCGGGCCCGCGGGCGGCGGCGCCGCGCTCTCCTGCGCCGCCGACGCCCCCCTCGGCGCGCTCGGCGACGCGGGCGTGGTCCTCACCGACGACGACCGCCTCGCCGACACCGTCGAGGTGCTCCGCGGACCCGGCCACCTCGGCGCCCGCGGCCTGCCGCCCGCCGTCGCCGCCGAAGCGGTGCTGCCCGGCCTGAACTGCCCCCTCGGCGACGTCCAGGCCGCGGTGCTGCTGGCCAAGCTGACCCGCCTCGACGCCGACACGGCCCGCCGCGCCGAGCTGGCCGCCGCCTACACCGCGCGCCTGGCGGAGGTGGTCGAGACGCCCGCCGAGTGCGCCGACGCGGTCTTCTCCGGCTACCTCATCGGTGTCGAGCGCCGCGCCGAGCTGGCCGGGCACCTGGCCGCGCACGGCGTGGCCACCGAGATCCGCCACCGGCTCGCCACACCCGCCCAGCCCTGCTTCGCCCACCTCGGCCACCGCGCGGGCGAGTTCCCCGCCGCCGAGGCCGCCGCCGCCCGCCTCATCGCCCTGCCCCTGTACCCCGACCTCGCCGAGAGCCCCCTGGACAGTTCCGTCGAGCGGGTCTGCGACCTCGTCCTCGCCTTCCACGGGAGACCGTCGTGACCGCGGTCCCGTACTTCCCACCCGACCTCGCCGACCAGGACCGCGACCTGCTCCTGGAGACCGTGCGCCGCGTCGGGGCCGACCCGGCGCAGACCTTCGCGCTCGGCCACCGCGGCGCCGCCTTCGAGGCGGCGCTGCGCGGGCACACCGGCGCGGCCGAGGTCCTCACCTGCGCCAGTGGCACCGACGCCCTGCTGCTCGTGCTGCGCGCCATGGACATCGGCCCCGGCGACGAGGTCGTCGTCCCGGCGCTGGGCTGCGCCGCGCAGGCCGCCGCGGTCACCCTGGCGGGCGCCACGCCGGTCTTCGCCGACGTGCACCCCTGGACGATGGTGGTGGAGCCCTACGAGGTCGAGATGGCCATCACCGACGCCACCGCCGCGATCATGCCCGCGCACCTGTTCTCGGTGATGGCCGACATGCCCACCCTCGCCGCGCTCGCCGAGCGCCACGGTGTGCGGCTGGTCGAGGACTCCGCCGCCGCCCAGGGCGGCGTGCTCGCCGGGGTGCCCGCCGGGCGCTGGGGCGAGGCCGGGGTGTTCTCCTTCGCCCGGCCCAAGCCCTTCGGCGCGGTCGGCGGGGGCGGGGCCGTGCTCACCGACGACCCGGCCATCGCCGAGGCGGTGCGCGCGCTGCGCGACCACGGCCAGGACGGCCGCACCCGGTTCGTCCACCACGCCGTCGGCCGCGCCAGCCGCATCGACGAGATCGTCGCCGAGTACCAGCTGCACCGCCTCGCCGGGCTCGCCGAGCGCCTGGAGCGCCGCGCGCGCATCGCCGAGCACTACACCGAGCAGTTCTCCGACCTGGTCGAGCACGGCGTGCAGGCCCCGCCGCCCGCCCTCGACGGCACCTGTTTCTCCGGCTACTGCCTGCTCGCCGAACGCCGCGACGACCTGCGCAGACACCTGGCCGTGCGCGGCGTCGGCACGCATGTGCCGTACCCGACGCCGCTGCCCGGCCAGCCTGCCTTCGCCCCGCACGCGCGCGGCAGGCGGTTCTGGCCGCACGCGGAGCTGGCGGGCGCACGCATGCTCGCTCTGCCCGTCCACCCGCACCTGACCGACACGCAGGTCGAGCACATCGCCGACGCCGTGCGCTCTTACCGGGAGATCCAGAGGTGACAACCCTCTTCACCGCGCCGACCCGCGTCGGCGCGTACGCCAGGCTGGCCAAGCTCGACATCTGGGACTACTACCTCGCCGTGCCGCTGGCCTGGTCGCTGTGCGGCCCGGCCAGGGACGACCCCGCCGCGCTCGCCACGCTCGGGCTCTTCCTCATCGGCGCGGTCGGTGTCGTGGCGGGCGCGGTCGCCTTCGACGACGTGGCGGGCTTCCGCGACGGCCGCGACTGGGCCAACTGCGCCCCGCGCGACTCAGCGTCCGCCGCCGCGCCGCCGCGCCGCCGCCTGCACCGCAAGCCGCTGCTGACCGGCGAGCTGACCGAGCGCGAGGCCGTGCTGTTCGGCTGGGGCGCGACGCTGTTCGGACTGCTGGTGTGGACCTGGACCGTCGCCTTCGCCGAGCACCATCCACTGTGGTCGGTGCTGCTGCTGGCGGGCTGCTTCTTCGGCGCGGTGCAGTACTCGCGCGGGATCAAGATCAGCTATCGCGGGCTGCAGGAGGTCGTCCTCGCCGGGTTCGGCGCGGGGCTGGTGCTGGCCGCCGTGGGGTTGTGCACCGGCGAGCTGACCGGGTTCGCGGTGGTGCAGGCGGCGCTGTTCGGGTTCGGGCCGCTGCTCGTCGGCGTCTACGCCAACACCCGCGACGCCCGCGGCGACGCGTCGGTGGGCAGGCCGACGGCGGCGGTGCTGCTCACCGGCCGGGGAAACCGGCTGTTCATCGCCGCGCTGACCGCCGCCGAGGTCGGGCTGGTCGTCGCCGCGTCCCTGCTCGGCGCGGCGCCGTGGTGGTTCGCGCTGGCCATGCTGCCCGCGACCGGGCTGCGCGCCGCGCAGCTGCGCCACGGCGTCGGCTACGGCGACCTGGCGGGCGCGCGGCTGCTCGGCCTGCACGCCCACCGGGTCACGGTGTCGCTGCTGATCCTGGTGAACCTGTTCGCACCCCTGCTCGGAGGGCACTAGTGGACCTGGACGTCGCCGTCGTCGGCGCGGGCGTCGCCGGGCTCGCGGTCGCGCACCGGGTGCGCGCGGCGGGCAGGCGCGCGCACGTGTTCGAGTCGGCCGACCACGTCGGCGGGCGCACCAGGACGGCGCGCCTGGGCGGCTGGCTCGTCGACACCGGCGCCGAGGTCTTCGGCGACCGCGGCCACCCGGCCACCCGGCGGCTCATGGCCGAGGTCGGGCTGACCGACGACGACGCCCCGCCCGTGCAGGCCGGGCTCGCCGCCTGGCGGGAGGGCCGGGCGCACCCCGGCTTCGGCGACCCGCGCTCCGCCGGGCTCGGCATCCCCGCGCGGCTGGCGCTGGCCCGGCTGCGCCTCGGCGCGCGACTGCGCCCCGGGCGCTACGACCCCGAGCACCCCGAGGCGACCCCGCTCGGCCTGGCCACGGTCACCGACCTGGTCCGGCGCAAGCCCCCGGAACTGCGCGAGCACGTCTTCGCCGCTCTGGCGTCCGGGCCGCTCGGGTGGGACCCGGCGCTGGCGTGCGCGGGCCCGCTGCTGGCGCACCTCGCCTCCGTCGGCGGCGGCGCGCGGGTCTTCCGCGACGGCATGGACACGCTGGCGCGGGCGCTGGCCGAGCGGGTCGCGGTGTCGACCGGGATGGCCGTCACCGAGGTCGCCGAGACCCGCTCGGGCGCGCGGCTGCGGATCGGGGAGGCCGACATCACCGCCCGGCAGGTCGTGCTCGCCGTGCCCGCCCCGGTCGCGGCCGCGCTGCACCCGGACGCGCCTGCGTACGTGCGCGCGGTGGCGTTCCGGCCGATGGTGGCCGTGGCGTGCCTGCTGGAGACGCCGGTCCTGGCCCCGGGCGGCGGGTACGGGCTGCTGTTCCCGCCCGCGGAGAACCCGGTGCTGGCCGCGGTGTGCTTCGGCGACCGCAAGCACCCGTACCGGGTGCCCCGCGGGCGCGGCCTGGTGACGCTGCTCGCCGGGCAGGCCGTGGCGGGCGAGCTGGTGGACGCCCCCGCCGAGCACGCGGCCGACGTGCTGCTCGCCGAGGCCCGGCGGTACCTGCCCGGCCTGCGGATCAGGCGGACCGTGGTGTCGGCGTTCCGGCACGGGCAGCCGATGCCGACGCCCGCGGCGCTGGCCGCCCGCGGGGAGTTCGCGCGGCGCGCGCCGTCGGCGGTGGAGTACGCGGGCGACTGGTACGCGCTGCGGCCCTGCGTCGAGGGGGCGGCGCGCTCGGCGGAGCTGGTGGCCGAGCGGATCGGGGCGGCCGTGCCCGCGGCGGTCGGGCCGTGAAGCCGACGGACCTCGGGTCGCTGTTCGACGAGCTGGTCGACCGCGGCGTGCGCACCCCCGTCGAGCTGGACCGGCCGCTGGACATCGCGCCGGACTTCGGGGCCTCGTACACCCCCGCCGACGTGGCGGGCCTGGTGCGCAACGCGGCCGGGTGGCTGCACGGCGCGGGCGTCGTGCCGGGCGACCGGGTGGCGGTGGTCAAGGAGAACCACTGGGACTACGTCCTGCTGGCCGCCGCGGCCGCCCGGCTCGGCGCGGTCCCGGCCCTGCTGTCGGACCGGCTCGCGCCCGAGGTCCTGCGGGTGCTGCTCGGCAGGCTCGACGCGGCGCTGCTGGTCACCACCTCGGCGGTGCTCGACACCGCGCCGGACCTGCTCGGCGCCGCCCGCCGCGTGCTGGTGCTCGACGGGCGGCGCGTCGGCGCGCTCGACCTGGACGCGCTGCGCGGCACCCGGCCGCCCGGCTTCGTGCGCAGGCACGCGGACGTGCCGCTGGCCATCGCGCACACCGCGGGCACCACGGGGACGCCGAAGCTGGTGGTGCACACCGGCGATTCGCTGATGCGGCTGGCGGCCAGGCAATCCCGCCGCGTCCCGGTGCTCTCGCCCGGCCGGGACGACACCGCGGCCTCGGCCATCGCCTACTGCGACGTGCGCGCCATCCCGTGGACGGCGGGCGCGCTGTGGCGCGGCCCGCGCGGGCTGGTCGTCAGCGGCTCCGGCTCGGCCGACGTGCTGCGCGCGCACCCGCCGACGACGGTGGACGCGCTGCCGTCGGTGTACCTGCGCTGGGAGTCCACCGCCGACGCCGGCCTGTTCGCCGACGTCCGGATCTTCACCAGCACCGGCGACGCCGTGCACCCGCCGACCGCGCGGGCCTTCCTCTCCGCGTCCCGCCGCGCCCGCCCGGTGTGGGTGCAGACCTGGGGCCAGGCCGAAACCGGCCCGCTGACCCACCGCCTGATCACCCGGGCGACGGTGGCCGAACCGGGCGCGCGCCACCCGAGCACCGTGGGCCGCCCGGTCCCCGGCCGCACCCGCGTCCGGGTGGTCGACCCGGAGACCGGCCGTCGACTGCCCGCGGGCCGAGCCGGGCTGCTGCAGGTGCGCACGTCGGCGCTGGGCGCGGCCTATGTCGGGGAGGACGAGCGCTGGGCGGCGAAGGAGTCGGGCCACTGGTGGCACACCGGCGACGTCGGCGTGCGCACCCGCACGGGCGCGTACCGCCTGCTGGACCGCGAAGTGGACGTGCTGCCGGGGCAGAGCTGCCTGGAGCTGGAGGACGTGCTCGCCGACCGCCTGCCCGGCGTGCTGGAGTGCGCGGTCCTGCCGGTGCGCGGCCGGGTGCCGGTCCCGGTGGTGGTCGTGCGCGACGGCAGGCTGGACCCGGCGGCATGGGGCACGGCCGCCCGCGATCTGCCCGCGATGGCGAACCCGGTGGTGCTGCCCGCGGACAGCCTGCCCCGCACGGCGACCGGCGTGATCCGCCGAGGCGACCTGCGGGCGCTGCTGCGCCTGGGGGCGGGCTACGGCGGCGGCGGGTGGAGCTGAGCGGAGAGGGCAGGATTCGAACCTGCGCGGGCCAGTGGCCCTTCCTGTGAACAGGAACCCGTTGAGCCGCTCCGGGCACCTCTCCTCGGTGTGTGGTTGTGGGTCTTGCGCGGAGAGGGCAGGATTCGAACCTGCGCGGGCGAGAAGCCCTTCCTGTGAACAGGAACCCAATAAGCCGCTCTGGGCACCTCTCCTCGGTATGCGGTTGTGTGGTGCGCGGAGAGGGCAGGATTCGAACCTGCGCGGGCCAGTGGCCCTTCCTGCGAGCAGGAACCCGTTGAGCCGCTCCGGGCACCTCTCCTCGGTGTGTGGTTGTGGGTCTTGCGCGGAGAGGGCAGGATTCGAACCTGCGCGGGCCAGTGGCCCTTCCTGTGAACAGGAACCCGTTGAGCCGCTCCGGGCACCTCTCCCTGTCTTGCTTCGCCTTGCGGTGTTTCCCTTTGCTGAGAACAACTATGGCAGCGAAGCCTGACAGTCCGCTGATCCCGCTCTGACCTACTCCACGACCTCCATCCGCAGCGTGTCCAGCGGGTACAGCACCGTCCCGCTGCGCTCCTCGCCCCACGACTCGGTGTCGCCGCGCGTCCAGGTCCGGCCGCCCTCGGCCTCCACGAAGGCGTAGGACACCTTGGCGCGCACGTCGGTCTCGACCTGCTCGGTCAGCTCCTGGGTGCTGCTGGCCGACATCTGGATCTCCTGCACCGACTGCGCCGCGTCGATCGCCAGGACCTTCTTGTCTCCCAAGCTGTAATGGCAGTCGCCGTGCAGCGAGTCGCCGTACTCGTTGGTCGCGGTGACGATGACCCGCCCGGACGTGGGCACCACGACGTCGTTGCAGGTGAACGGGCCGTGTTCCATCTCGCAGCGGTCGGTCTCGGACGGGACGACGTCGGAGCCGTCGTCGCCGACGAAGGTCACTCTGGCCACATAGGACGACAGCAGGTAGCTCTCGCCGCGCTCGTCGGTGGTGTGCATGGCGAGGCTGAAGTCGATGGTGACCGTGCCCAGCTCGGCGCGCTCGCGGCGCGGGCCCGCGATGACCTCGACCGTCGTCGTCTCGTGGGCCAGGGTCTGCGTCGCGCTGTTGGCCTCGGCGGTGACGTAGGCGTACACCTCGGCGCCGCCCTGGGCCAGTTCCTCGGCGGTCAGCGTGAACTGGACCTCCTCGTCGGCCTCCAGGTCGAGGTCGTGGCTGGTGTGCTCACCGCCGACGACCAGGGTGGCCACGGCGGGCCCCGAGCGGGACGTGCCGACGTTGCGGACCTGGACGGTGAGCGTGCCGCCGCCGGTGTCGTAGGCCTCGCCCGGCCCGGCCGACATGCCCTCGACGCGGCCCGGCTCGAACTCGAAGACGGTGATCCGCAGCTCCGGCAGCGGGTCCTCGTGGGAGGAGCCGCCCTCCACGACGACTTCGCCGCGCTCCTGCCCGAGCACCTGCGACGACCCGTCGACCTCGGCGTAGACGAGCACGTCCAGCGGGTGCGTCCCCGCGGGCAGCGTCCCGACGACGTACTGCGCCCACTCGGTGGCCCCCGCCCCCACGCTCAGCCCGACCACCTCGCTGCGGTCGGCGACGGTGAAGTTCACCCCCAGCGTGATGTCGATCCCGTCGTCATTGCTGACCTGCGCGAACACCTGCAACTGCGTGGACTCGTCCACCGCCCCGGACGTCCCGTCCGCCCGCCCCGCGCCGACCTGGCGCACTGTCACCGATGCCATCGCCGCACCCCTTCCGTCCCCGGCCATCGTGTCCGGGCGGCAGGGCGGCGGGGGATGCCCTCGGGGGCAGCCAGGCGGGCGGCTTTGCCGGGCCGGGGGACGAGCCGGTCATCGAGTCCGGCGGTTCAGCGGTCGCGGTGCACGGCGTAGTGGGCCAGGGCCGAGAGTTCGGCGGTGGCGGCGGCGGGGAGGTCGGCCGCGCGGAGGTCGGCGAGGGCGGCGCCGAGCAGTTCGTCGGCTTGGCGCAGGCAGTGGGCGCGCCCGCCCGCCCGCTCGACCAGGTCGGCCACGTGGACGACGTCGGCCGCTGTCAGCACGCGGCCGTGGTAGGCGGTGGCCAGTTCGCGCGCGGCGGGGGTGCCGGAGGCGAGGGCGGCCAGGACCGGCAGGGTCTTCTTGCCGCGGTCGAGGTCGGCGTAGACCGGTTTGCCGGTGGCGTGCGGGTCGCCCCAGATGCCGAGCACGTCGTCGACGAGCTGGTAGGCGAGGCCGACGCGTTCGCCGAAGCGCCGCAGGCCCGGTGCGCCCATCGCGACCGACGCGGCGATGAGGGCTCCCGTCTTGTGCTCCGCCGCCGCGACGCCCTCGGCGAAGGTGACGTCGGCGCGGCGCTCGAAGGCCAGGTCCGCGGCCTGGCCCTCCTGCCCGGCCACGACCGCCCCGGAGAGCAGCCGCGAGGCCGCCGCGTCGCCCGCGACCGCGTCGTAGGCCAGGGCCAGCATCGCGTTCGCCGCCAGCGTCGCCGCCGACCGGCCGAACACCGCCCACGCCGCGGGCCTGCCCCGCCGCGCCCGGTCGCCGTCGAAAAGGTCGTCCAGCACGCGGAAGTGGTTGTGCGCCAGCTCGACGGCCAGCGCCGACGGCACCGCCGTCACCGACCCGCCCGCCGCGGCGAGCACCAGCGCGGGCCGCACGCCCTTGCCGCAGGCGGCGTCCTCGGCGTTGCCCGCCTCGTCCCACCACCCCAGGTGGTACCCGACGACCCGGCGAATCCCCGTCGGCAGGGTGTCGACGGCGGCCCGCGTGCCCGGCTCGATCAGCGCCCGCGCCCACCCGACGACCTCGGGCGCCCCGCGGTGGCCGCAGACGAGGTCGAGCACCGACACAGGAGGTTCCCCCGAGAAACAGTGGATGATCGGTCGGACGCTAACACCGCCTGGCCAGGGGCGGGCGCTGAGCGCGGCTCAACCACTCGAAACGGTGGTGGCCCGCCCCGTCCCGCGCGCGGCCCCCGTGCGAGGCTGTCCCGGCCGCACGAGCAAGCCCGGGGGTACCGACATGATCGCCGCGTTGTCCGCCGCACTGACCTGGTCGGCGGTGGCCGCCGCGTTGTGGGCGCTGGTGCTGGTGGTCCTCAACCGGCCGCTGCTGCTGGACCGGCGCGACAGCGGCCTGCTGGTGCTGTTCCTGGCCCTGATCGAGCTGGCGCTGCTGGTGCAGGCGGTGGTCGGGTTCGTGAAGCTGGCCTCGGCCGAGCACGAGGTGGACGGGCTGTCCTTCGGCGGCTACCTGCTCGGCGGGCTGCTGCTGCTCCCGCTCGCGGTGTTCTGGTCGATGATGGAGCGCAGCCGCTGGGGCATGGCGGTGGTGGTCGTCGGGGCGCTGCTGATCCCGGTCGTCGTGGTGCGGCTCAACGAACTCTGGGGGGTGTGAGGTGGCCGATCTGCGCAGCGGGCCCGGCAGGCTGCTGGTGGCGGTGTACGCCGTCTTCGCGCTCGCCGCGTGCGCCCGCTCGGGTGTGCAGCTGGCGACGCGCTTCGACCGCGCCCCGCTGGCCTACCTGCTCTCCGCGCTGGCCGCGGCGGTGTACGTCGTGGCGACGGTGGCGCTGGTCAAGGGCGCGCGCAAGCTCGCCTTCGCCGCGTGCGCGGTGGAACTGGCCGGGGTGCTCGTCGTCGGCGCGGTGAGCCTGACCGCGCCCGCGGCGTTCCCCGACGCCACGGTGTGGTCGGCGTTCGGGCAGGGCTACGGGTACGTGCCCGCCGTGCTGCCGGTGCTGGGCCTGTGGTGGCTGGCCGCCTCGCGCGAGCGCGGCTGACCAGCCACCGCCGCTACAGCGAGCGGGTGACCAGCTCGGCGACGCGCTTGGCGACGGCGGTCTGCTGCTCGGCCAGGTAGAAGTGACCGCCCGGGAACTCCTCGACGGTGCAGGCCGCGGTGGTGTGGTCGGCCCACAGGTCGGCCTCGGCGCGGGTGACCTTGGGGTCGCTGGCGCCGATGAGCACGTGGACCGGGATGTCGAGCGGGGCGGTGCCGGGGGTGACGCGGTACAGCTCGGCGGCGCGGTAGTCCGCGCGGATGGCGGGCAGCACCATGGCGATGATGTCCGGGTCGGTCAGCAGGCCGCCCTGGGTGCCGTCGAGGGCGCGGATCTCCTCCAGCAGACCGGCGTCGTCGCGCTCGTGGTTGCGCTCGTCGCGGAAGGCCGACGGCGCGCGCCTGCCGGAGGCGATCAGGCACGCCGGGCGGATGCCCGCCGCGCGCAGCCGGACCGCGACCTCGAAGCCGACGGAGGCGCCCATGCTGTGGCCGAAGATCGCCAGCGGCGGGTCGCCGGGGTCGGCGGTGTCGGTGATGAGGTCGGCGATGGCGTCGGCGAAGTCGGCGACGGTCTCCACGAACGGCTCGGCGCGGCGGTCCTGGCGGCCGGGGTACTGCACGGACAGCACCTCGACGTCGGGGGCGAGGTCGCGCGACATCGGGAAGTAGTAGCTCGCCGCGCCGCCCGCGTGCGGCAGGACCATCAGGCGCGCCTTGGCCGATGGCGACCGGTGGAACCGGCGAATCCACAGGTCGGTCGTGTCGGCGGGAGCGGACATGGGGTGATCACCTCGGGGGGAGCTGGGGAGCAGACGCCTTCGGGTCCATCGTTCCAGGTTCCCCCGATGTTCCGTGGCGTTCCGCCATCAAAGCGGAGCGTGACAAGATCACCACAAAACACTGGGCCGAACGGGTGGTACTGGGTGGTAGACGCTTCAACATCCCCACGAGCTGTAACCGGGAGCGTGCCCGAACGATGGACCCTGCGGAAGATGACCATCGAAGGAACTCCGAGCGACACCCCGGTGGGCCGAACCCCGTTCGGTCGCCCCCGTGCCGCTCGGCATCGAACGGGGTTGCCCATGTTCCTCGCGCTCTGGATCACCTGCGGCGCCGCCCTCGCCGGGCTGGTGGTGTGGCGCCTGCGCGTCGCCGCCACCACGCTGCGCACGATCCTCGCCGAGACGCCGGACACCGACGCGCCGGACATCAGCGCCGGCGCCCAGCCCGCCGCCGAGCCCGCGGGCCTCGCCTGGCCGCACCCGCCACGACGGCTCTGGGCCGACCGCTGACCCTGCGGTCCGAAAGTCACCGACTTGAACCGACTTGACCTGTGCACCGGAAGAAGCGTTGATCCGCCGCCGTCGCCGACCCGGTGGCCGGGCCGCCCCCGCGGCCCGGCCGGGATCAGTCGCCCAGCGCCGCGGCGACCGCGGCCCGGTCCACCCGGCCGAGGTGGGCGATCGCCAGTCCGTCCCGGAAGAACCACAGGTGCCGCTGGTGCCAGCGCACCTCCCGGCCGTCGCGCCCGGTCTGCGCGATCGGGTCATCGGTGTAAGTGCCGGAGAACTCCAGCGCCACCTGCACCGAGTCGGAGTCGCCCGGCCGGACGTCGCGGACCCTGGCGTAGAGGTCCGGCATCCTGGCGCGCGTCGCCGCCACCTTGGCGGCCAGGCCCGCGGGCCCGTCGGCGAATATGCGGGGCTCGGACAAATCGCGCAGGCTTGGGTGCGCGAAATCGTCGAGCACCGCGAAGTCGCCCTCGTTCACCGCTTCGGTGATGAATGCGACCGTGATCTCCACATTCGCGTGGTCGACGCGCGGGCGCACGAGCGCCAGCGGCCGGGAATGCAGACTCCTCACGACTGCTCGGCCAGCGCGCCCGACAGCGACCGGCGGTGCTCGCGGCGGATCTCGGCGTTGCGGACCGCGGCGTACTGGGCCTCGGTCTCCGGGTAGACGCCCGCGACCGCGCGCGGGGCGCCGTCGGTGTCGACGGCGACGAACACCAGGTGCGCCTCCGCGACGGGCACGACCTCGTCGGCCCCGCGCTTGGCGCTGACGTAGACGCCGATGTCCATCGACGTCCTGCCGGTGCCTTCCACCTGCGCGAACGCGGTGACGACGTCGCCGGCCCACGTCGGGTTGCGGAACACCATGTGCTCGACGGTGGCGGTGACCGCGTGCCCGTCCGCGTGGCGCGACGCCGTCGCCCAGGCGACGTCGTCGACGAGTTCGAGCACGAGGGTCCCCCGGCCGGTGCCGAACATGTTGCGGTCGGCGTGCCACACCACGCGGGAGAGCTCGCAGCTGGAGGAATTCATTGTCTTGGCTGGCGGACTGGAATCAACAACGCGTGCGCTCATTGCAGCGTCTGCTGAAGGCATCGAGGAGTGCTCCTGGTTGTCGGAATGGACCACAACCGCGGGGACCGGCGCACGTGAAGAACAGTAAACGGTCACCGCCGCGGACGTGCGCCCGGCCCCGGCCAGTCGCGGATCATTAATCCAATTCAGTGAGAAAGGTGATTGATGCGGATATATTGATCAGAACGTCTTTCCGAGGAACACCTGGGCGAAGGGGTCGTCGGTGAACGGCGCGATGTCGCGGTAGCCGCGGCGGGCGTAGAGCGCGCGCGCCGCCGCCAGGTCCAGCCGCGTGTCGAGCCGGATGCGCCGCGCGCCCAGGGCGAGCGCGCCCGCCTCGGCGGCCGCGAGCAGGGCCGCCCCACCGCCGGTCCCGCGCAGCGGTGGCCGCACGTACAGGCGCTTCAGCTCGGCCACCCCCGGCTCCACCAGGACGACACCGGCGCACCCGGCGTCCGTGCCGTCCGCCGAGCCGACGAGGAACGCGCCGGTGGGCGGGGCGAGCGCGGCGTCGCCGGTGTCCTCGGCGTCGACCTCGGCGGCCGTGGCGGGCCTGCCCCAGTACGAGGCGATCACGTCGGCCAGGTACTCGCGGCGGATGGCCACGGCGGTCGGATCGGTGACGTCGACCGCCGCCACCGTCCACCGCGGGGCGCTCGGGGTGGTGTGCACGCCCGGATTGAACCCGCTGCGGCGCCTCGGGTCACCCGGGTTTCAGCGGGCGGCGGGGACCGACACCAGCGGGGTGTCGCGGTCGCCGACGCAGGCGCGGATGTAGGTCTCCACGCGGTAGCGGCCGTGCGGGCTGGGGGTGAGCAGGTTCGCCATCAGCAGCCGCTCCACGCCGTCGCCCGCCGCGGGCACGCCGACGAGGTCGCAGAGGCCGAAGTGGACGTCGCCGAGGCGGGCCACCGAGCGCAGGGCGGCGCGCTCGGTGGCGTCCAGGCCGGACAGGTGCGCCAGGACGCTGGCCCGCAGGGACAGGTCGCCGACGGAGAGGTGGTCGAGGCGGTTGTGCTCGTCGCGCAGCAGGACGGCCAGGTCGCTGACGCGGCGGTAGGGGCGTGCGACCAGCCAGGAGCCCGCGATGCGCAGCGCCAGCGGCAGCCGCCAGCACGCGCGCGCCACCGCGACGGCCGCGGCGGGCTCGGCGGCCACCCGGCCGTCGCCCACCACCGACGCCAGCAGGTGCACCGCCGCGCGCTCGGACAGCGGGCCGAGGCGCACGGTCACCGCGGCCCGCACGGTCACCAGCGGCCTGCGCGCGGCCACCAGCACCGCGCTGGTGGACGACCCGGTGAGCAGCGGTCGCACGTCGGCCTCGCCGTCGACGTCGTCCAGCACGATCAGCACCCGCCGCACGGCCAGCTCCGCGCGCAGCAGCGCGGCCCGCTCGCTCGGGGACTCCGGCAGCGCCGTCTGGCCCAGCGAGCGCAGCAGCCTGCCCAACAGCGCGGAGGTGCGCTGCGGACCGGCGGGCACCCCGCGCAGGTCGACGTGCAGCTGCCCGTCCGGGTAGCGCCCGCGCAGCCGGTGCGCGACCCGCACGACGACAGCGGTGCGGCCCGAGCCGGGGCCGCCGGTCACCACGGCGAGCCGGGCGACGGAGGCGGGGGTGGTGGCGGCCAGCGCGGCCACCAGCTGGTCGACGACGGCGTCGCGGCCCACGAGGTCGGCGACGTCGGCAGGCAGCTCACAGCGGCCTCTGGGGGCGTCCTGGCTCGATCTGGGGGCGGGGGCGGACGCCTTCTGCCTGCCGCCGCCGCGCCGGGCGGCGTGCAGCAGCTCCGCGCCCGCGCGCTCACCGAGGCCCAGCGCGGTGGCCAGCAGCCGCGCGGACTGCGGGTGCGGCTGGCGGGTCCGCCCGATCTCCAGGTTGCGGATGGCCCGCACGCTCAGGCCGGAGGCGGCGGCCAGGTCCTCCTGGGTCATGCCGCGGCTCACGCGGTGCTCGCGCAGGGCAGCCCCGAACGTCGACGCCGCCTGCTCGTCGGGCAGCGGGCGGGTCACGACCGCGTCGGCCGCGAAGACCGGGTCGAGATGGCCCGCTGCGGGCCGGAGGGGGTTCGGGTCGAGGCTCATCTGCGGTGGTCCTTCCTCGCGTGGTACCGCCTGGTGGAACCGGCCTCGGCGGGGCCGGTCCCGGTGTGCTGCGCGCGGGGCCGAGTGGCTCCTCACCCCCGGTATCGCCGCAACCACCCGTTTCCATTTCGTCGTGCGCCGAACGGAGGACACCCGCACGGCCGAGCAGGGCACCCGATCACCCCGTCCGCCGCCGCGGACGGGGGGTGGTCGCCAAGTCGCTCACGGCGACCGACACTGACACGGATCAGCCGCGCAGGGAATGCCAACGACCAGGGGCGTTGCGGGTGCAACCGAATTTTTCGGACATCGCACGGATCGCCTCCGGCATGGTGTGATCGGGGATGGACGTCCGATCGGCCACCCGGCTGTGGGGGCGTTTCCACCCGGCGCGCCATCGCGTCGGATGGCCACCGCCGCCCGGCGGGACCGCGAGCCGGGCGGTCTAGCGCCGATCGATCAGGGCGATCTGCTCGGCCGAGAGCCGCACCGACTCGGCGGTCATGTTCTGCCGCAGGTGCTCCGGCGACGCGGTCCCCGGGATCGGGCGCACGACCGGGGAGCGCGCCAGCAGCCAGGCCAGGGCGACCGGGGCCGGCGCGACGCCGAGTTCGGCGGCCACCGTCGCCACCGCGTCGTCGGCCACCGGGATCGGGCGCCAGGGGACGAAGTCGATGTCCTCGGCGGTGCAGTGGTCCAGGACGGCGTCCCAGGTGCGGTCGTCGGCGCTGTACTTGTTCTGCACGGCGCTGATCTCCGTCACGGCCCGCGCGGCCTCCAGGGTGTCGACGTCTACTTCGGACAGGCCGATGCGGTCGATCTTCCCCTCGTCGCGCAGCGCCGCCAGCGCCCCGACCTGGTCGGCGAGGGGGACGGCCGGGTCCACGCGGTGCAGGTAGAACAGGTCGACGCGCTCCACGCGCAGCCGCCGCAGGCTCAGCTCGGCCTGCTGGCGCAGGTACTCCGGCCTGCCCAGCGGCACCCACTCGCCGACGCCCGGCCTGCTCTGGCCCGCCTTGGTCGCGATCACCACCCCCTCCGGATACGGGCGCAGCGCCTCGGCGATCAGCTCCTCGTTGGCGCCCAGGCCGTAGGAGTCGGCGGTGTCGATCATGCCGACGCCCAGGTCGACGGCGGTGCGCAGCACCTCGACCGCGGCGGCGCGGTCCACCGGCGGACCCCAGCCGCGGTCGGTCAGGCGCAGGGCTCCCAGGCCCATCCTCGATGTCATGGGCCCACCATCGCCGAGCCGCGAGGCGACCGCCAAAGATTAAGCCACAGCTAAACTCACCGGTGTGCTCCGGCTGTCCTTCACCGCGCGCGACGTGGCCAGGACGCGGTTCGCGGTCTCGCCGCTGTGGGAGGTCGTCGCCAGCGTCCGCGCCCTGCGCAGGCCCGACGTCCACACCGTGCACCGGTCGTGGGCGGCGCTCGCCGGACCCCGCCTCGCCGCCGTCGACTGGGGACTGCTGGCCGCGCTCGTCCCGGACCGGCGCATCCCGGCGTTCCTCGCCCCGCCGCCTGCGACGCCCGTCCCCGACCTGGCCGTCGAACTGGCCGCGCTGCGCGCCACCCCGGCGCGGCGGGTGCGCGCGGGCCTGCCCGCCGATCCGGCGCTGCGGGCCTTCCGCGCCGACCCCGAAGCGGGCCTGGGCCGGCTCTGCGCGCAGATCGAGGCCTACTTCGACGCCGCCATCGCCCCCTACTGGCCCCGCATCCGCGCCCTGCTGGAGGGCGACGTCCTGCGGCGGGCCCGGCTGCTGGCCGAGGGCGGCGCGCAGCGGCTGCTCAACGACATCGATCCGGCCGTCAGCTGGTCCGGCGATGAACTCGCCATCGCCCACCGCGAAAGCCCGGACGCGCCGGGGTTGCGTGGCCGCGGCCTGCTGCTGGTCCCGTCGGTGTTCGTGTGGCCGCGCGTGTTCAGCCTGGTCGCCGACCCGTGGCAGCCGACCCTGCGCTACCCGCCGCGCGGCGCCGCCACCCTCTGGGAGCGCCGGGACCGCCCGGACCGGGGCGCGCTGGCCAGGGTCATCGGCGCGTCGAGGGCACGCATCCTGTCCGAACTGGACGTTCCGTCGTCCACCAAGGACCTCGGCACGCTGACCGGGCTCACGGCGGGCGCGGTGTCCCAGCACCTGACGGCGATGCGCGACGCCGGCCTCGTCACCGGCCACCGCGTCGGCCGCAGCGTGCTCTACGCGCGGACCCAGGCCGCCGAGGCGCTGCTCGCGGCGTCCCCCTGACCGTGGCGCTTTCGCTAGGTTCATGCCATGGGGACCATCCGCCGAGCCCACGAGCCCGACCGCGCCGCCCTGCGCGCCCTCGCAGCCCGAGCGGGCGCGGATTCCCCCACGGAGTCACTCTGGAAGCAGTACAAGCTGTTCGGCAAGCGCGGCCCCCGCGCGTTCTTCACCAGGGCAGCCCTCGACACGACCACGGCCAAGCTGCGCCGCCACCCCACCGCAGACGGATTCCACGACCCGCGCCGGCCCGCCCACCTGCACATCAACCTCGCCCCCGAGGCGCGGGGCACGGGCGCGGAACTGGTCACCCGCTGGCAGGACCACCTGCGCACCACCGGCACCGGCTGCCACCTACAGACCGTCGTGGAGAACCCGCGGGCGGTGCGGTTCCTCGGCAAGTGCGGCTTCACCCCGCACGGCGACACCCCGGCCATCCCCGGCATCCGCTGGCAGGGCGGCAAACTCCACCAACTGACGATGGTCTGGACGCCCTAGAACCACCTCCCCGCCCGCCCGCCGCCGTCGCACGCACGCCGCACGTTCGCACGCTCGCCAGCCGCAGCCGCAGCCGCAGCCGCTGCTGGCCGCCGCCCGCTACCGCTGCCGGTTGCTGCCATCGCTCACCGCTGTCGCCCGCTGGCCGCTGCTGCCAACCGTCGCCCGCTGCCGCCGCCAGCCGCCGCTGCCACCCCTAATCCAGCACCGCCGTCGCCTCCACCTCCACCAGCATGTCCGGCTCACCCAGTGCGGACACCCCGATCAGCGTGATCGGCCGGACCGGGTCGATGCCCAGGTCGGCGGCGGCGCGGCCCGCGCCTTCCAGCAGCTGCGGCATCTTGTCCGGAGTCCAGTCCACGACGTAGACCGTCAGCTTGGCGATGTCGGCGAAGGAGCCGCCGGCGGCCGTCAGCGCCGTGGCCACGTTGCGGTAGGCCTGCTCGACCTGGGCCGCCAGATCACCCGCGCCGACAGGGGCGCCGTCAGCGTCGCGGGCCACCTGGCCGGACAGGAACACCAGTCGGGAGCCGGTGGCGATGGACAGCTGGCGGTAGGCGTCGGGCTTGGGCAGGCCGTCGGGGTTCAGCAGGGTCACGGTCATGTCGTCGCTCCTCGATCGGTTGTGTATAACATCGCGATGTAATGTAGCGCCGTGGTCCGACAAAAAGACCCGCTCGTCCGCGCCCTGCTGGTCAACCGGGCCGCCCACCTGCTCGGGGCGCGCTCCCCGGTCACCCTCCGCTCGCTGGTGGCGGGCACCGGCGTGTCCACGATGGCGGTCTACACCCACTTCGGCGGCATCGACGGCCTCTGGAGCGCCGTCCGCCAGGAAGGCTTCACCCGCCTGGCCGCCGCCCTGGACGCCCTGCCCACCACCCGCGACCCGGTCCACGACCTGGCCGCCCTCGGCGTCGCCTACCTCACCACCGCCGAAGCCAACCCCGACCTCTACCGCACCATGTTCGACACCCACGCCCCCCTGGACGACCCCGCCGCCGCCGACGCCACCCTCGCCCGCCTCACCACCGCCGCCGCCCGCGCCACCTCAGCAGCCCGCTTCCACCCCGACACCGATCCCGCCGCCCTCGCCACCCGCACCTGGATCATCGGCCACGGCCTGGCCTCCCTCACCACCACCGGCCCCCTCCCCAGAACCGCCCTCACCCACGCCGTCCCCCTCCTCACCGCCCTCTTCACCAGCGCGGGCGACACCCCCACCCGCGCCACCCGCTCGGTGCGCCGCGCCTACCGGGACCTGCTCAGCGACCGCTGACCCGGCCGACCCGTTCGCGCCACCACGCCGCACGGGCCTGCGGCGCCTGCCGCTCGACGTCCGGAAGCGGCGACCGACCGGGAACCGCGATGCGCCCGTCCACCGGGGTCAGCGGTGTGGAGGTGACGTCGCCGTCCAGGAGGGCGAGGGTGGCCAGACCGCAGGCGAAGTCCAGGCTCGGCAGCGCGGCCGCCAACGCGACCTCAGCCGCCAGACCGACCGACGTCTCCAGCGCCGACGACACCACGCACGGCAGCCCGCACGCCTCGGCGACCTCCAGCGCCCGGCGCACCCCGCCCAGCGGCGCGCACTTGAGCACCGCGACGTCCGCGGCTCCCGCGACCGCCACCCGCAGCGGGTCCGCCGCGCGCCGGATCGATTCGTCCGCGGCGATCCGGACGTTCACGCGGCGGCGGACCGCGGCCAGTTCCGCCACCGTCCGGCACGGCTGCTCGACGTACTCCAGGCCCTGTGCCGCGCGGTCCAGCGCGCGGATGCGCGCGACCGCGGTGTCGACGTCCCACGCCGCGTTCGCGTCCACCCGCACGGTCGGGACGGCGGCGCGGACGGCTTCCACGCGCGCGAGGTCCTCCGCCGCCGAGTCGGGGTGGTCGGCCACCTTCACCTTCGCCGTCGCGCACCCCGAGGCCGCCGCGATCTCGTAGGCGCGCTCCGGCCCCACCGCGGGCACGATGCAGTTCACCGGCACCGACGCGCGCACCGGTGAGGGCCAGCCGACCTCGGCGGCCTCCACCGCCGTCGCCCACCAGGCCGCGGACTCGCGGTCGTCGTACTCCGGGAACGGGCAGAACTCGCCCCAGCCCGCCGGGCCCTCGATCAGCACGCCCTCGCGGACGGTGATGCCGCGGAAGCGGGTCCGCAGGGGGATCGCGTAGACCCTCACGCGCGCTCGGCCGCCCTCGCGGCGCGGCGGGCGAAGACGGCGTCGCGCTTCTCGGCCATCTCCCTGAGGGCCTTGCGGCGGGCCTTCTCCGGGAGCCGGTCGAGGTAGATGTGGCCGTTGACGTGGTCGGTCTCGTGCTGCAGGCAGCGGGCGAAGTAGCCGCGGCCCTCGACGGTCACCGGGTTGCCGTGCATGTCCTGCCCGTGCACGACGGCGTGGTCGGGCCGGGGGAGGCGCAGGTACGGGCCGGGGACCGACAGGCAGCCCTCCTTGTCATCGATCAGCCTGCGGACCCTCGGCTCCTCCAGCACGGGGTTGCAGACGTGCCCGACGTGGCGCTGCCCGGACTCGTCGCGGCAGTCGTAGACGAACAGGCGCAGGTCGACGCCGACCTGGTTGGCGGCCAGCCCGGCGCCCTCGGCGATCTCCATGGTGAGGACCATGTCCTCGATGAGCGCGGCCAGCTCGGGCGTGCCGAACCCGGTGACCGGCGCGCACGGGCGGTGCAGGACTTCCTCGCCGACGACGGTGATCCGCAGGTGCTGCGCCATGCGGCCAAAGATAGTGTCCTTGACCCTGACACCGTGTCAGGCGGTCTGCTCGGAGCCATCATGTACACCATCGGAGACTTCGCCCGGCTCGGCCGCGTGTCCGTGCGCATGCTGCGCCACTACGACGCCACCGGTCTGCTGCGCCCAGCCGACGTCGACGCGTCCAGCGGCTACCGCTTCTACACCGCCGCCCAGCTCGCCCGCCTCAACCGGGTCATCGCGCTCAAGGACCTGGGGTTCACCCTCCAGCAGGTCCGCGACATCATCGACGAGCGGGTCAGCGCGGAGCAGTTGCGCGGCATGCTGCGGCTGCGGCGCGCCGAGCTGGCGGCGGGCATGGCGGCCGCGGAGGCGCGGCTGGTCCAGGTCGAGGCGCGGCTCCGAGCGATCGAGAGCGAGGGGCACATGCCCGCAGACGACGTCATCGTCACCTCCGTCCCGGCCGTCCGCGTCGCCGAGCTGACCGCGGTCGCGGCCAGCTTCGACCCCGAGGACATCGGCCCGGTCATCGCACCGCTCTACGACGAGCTGTTCCGCAGGCTGGGCGCGGCGGGGATCGCACCGACCGGGCCCGGCATCGCCCACTACGCCGACGCCCCCGAGGGCGGCGGCCGGATCACCGTGCACGCCGCGGTCGTGGTCTCGGCCCCGCCCCGCGAGGGCGATCTGCGCGTGCACGACCTGCCCGCCATCGACCAGGCCGCCACGATCGTGCACCGCGGCTCGATGGACTCGGTGCTGGCGACCGCGCAGATCCTCGACCGCTGGATCGAGGCCAACGGCTACCGCTCGACCGGCTACCCGCGCGACGTCAACCTGGAGGTCCCGGAGAACCGGGACGACTGGGTGACCGAACTCCAGGTGCCGGTCGTCCGGGGCTGATCGCTGCTGGAGGGGCGAGCCTCCTGTACATCTGGGCTGTTGCAGATGTGCAGGAGGTGGCTTCCGTGGCGTTCGTGCTGTTGGGCGTGGCGATCGTGTTCGAGGTGATCGCCACCAGCCTGCTCAAGTCGACCGAGGGGTTCTCCCGCCTGTGGCCGACCATCGGCTGCCTGGCGGGCTACACCGCGGCGTTCCTCGCGCTGGCGATGGCCATCCAGCGCGGTTTGCAGGTCGGCGTCGGCTACGCGATCTGGTCGGGCCTGGGCACCACCCTGATCGTCATCATCGGCGCGCTGTTCCTCAACGAGCCGGTGACTTTGGCCAAGATCGCCGGTGTCGTCCTCGTGGTCTCCGGCGTCGTCGTGCTCAACCTCTCCGGCGCCCACTGACGCGCCCCGCCTGCTCCGCGATGGGCAGCCTCGACACCAGCGGCGGGGTGGTCACGGGGATCGGGAAGGCGCCGAAGTCGGCGTAGGTGATCCGCAGCGTCGGGGGTTGGCGGTGCGCGCGCCCGCGACGAGGCGGGCGTGGGCGGACTCGCTGTCGCGGCGCTCGGCGTCGCGGTGGCGGGAGTCGCGCAGGGCGACCCAGAACGCGACGATCACCGCCGCCAGGGTGGCGATCGCACCGCCGATCTGGCCTCAGGCGGCGAGGACGTCGGCGAAGCCGATGTCGACCGGGATCGCCGCGAGAGGCATGCACCCACGATCGGGTGGGTGCGCCCCGGACCGGCGTCCCGCGATGGTCCGGGGCGCCCGTCGCCACCCCCTGACGCGGCGGACGCGCCCTCCGGCCCGGCCGATCAGCTCGCCTTGTCGAGCAGTGCGACGAGCGCGCCGCCGGAGCCGAGCGCGCGGTCGCACAGCGCCGCCAGTGCAGGGTTCGGCCGGGCCCTGCCGTTCTCGACCTTGCTCAGGTACCCCTTCGTGAAATACACGGCCTGGCCGAGAGAGGCCAGCGACATCCCCTTCGACTGGCGCAGGCGTCGCAGTTCGATTCCGAATTCCATGAGCTGGCCCTTCGTGTTTATCAGGTGGTGTGCTCCGGCCGCCGGGTCGAATCGACCCGGCAGCCGGTAGCGGTGGTGGAGGCCATGTCAGCCGAGCAGCACGGTGATCAGGCCGGTCAGGACGAGAATGACGTGGGTGTGCATGTTCTGCTCCTGTCGAAGCAGAGGACCACGCCGATCGAGCGAGGGTCGCCGGGTGCGTCTTCGTCGGCCCGGGCCGTGGCCTGGTACCCGACGAGCAGACCGGCCGTGAAGCCGACCAGCAGCATCCAGAACGCGACGCGCACCGCGGTCGGAAATGAGAACAGCATCTTCACCGCGACTCCCGTTGACTGATTTCACTCGATTCGCCGACGATCCTCTTGTGGCGATTGTCGGTGGAATTTCCGACAACACAAGAATGACGTCGCCAGCGAATTTGCGGCAGATGTTTACTGTTGCCGCGATAGAGAGAAACAGGGAAACGGGGCAGGAGCTGGGGTGATGCGGAAACGCGCTCGGAGCCGACGGCGATACAATCCCCGGCACCGGTTCGAGAGGTGGGCGATGGACGCTGGGATCGCGGGGCTGATCGACGACCTCAAGGCGGTGCGCCGCGGACTGGGGGTGCACGCGCCGGACCTGGCGACCCGTCTGGGCCCCGCCTTGGCCAAGGTGTGCTCGATCGCCGACTCCGACGCCCCCGGTGTGCGCAGGCACAAGGTCATCGTCACGCTCACCGAGCTGACCGACCGGCTGCCCGAGTCGCCTAGGGCCATCGGTCGCATAGCGTTCGGTCTCGACGGTGCGGGCCATGAGCGCTACACCGCCCGGGTCATGCGCATCGCGGGGCTGATCGATCGCGACACCCGCACCGCGCAGCGCCGGGTGGACGACGTCATCGCCCAGATCGCCGAGTCGGCCACGGCCAGCGTGCCGCGCCAGACCCGCCGCGGCGAGCTGGACTGGCACACCACCGAGGTGCGCTCGCTGGTGCTGCTGCACCTGCCGGTGGTCGAGGTCATCGAGACCAGGAGGGTCCTCTCGCACCGCACCGGACTGTCCGAAGTGGACCACTCGGTGTCGGTGGTGCGCCCGCCGGGGGCCACCGGCCCGCCCTCGCTGGCCGACTTGGGCGTCGACCTGCTGTACGGCGGCGTGCTGCACTCGCCCGAGCTCATCACCGCGAGCCGGGTCCGCCTGCGCCTGCGCCTGCCCGCCCCGCTGGAACAGGGCGCAGGCCACGAGTTCTCGTTCCGCATCAGGCTTCCTCAGGGTCTAGCGCCGTTCTACGTCTGCACGCCGATGGCCCCGTGCGAGCGCTTCGAGCTGACCGTCGGCTTCGGTCAGGGGCGGGCTCCCGGCCGGATCTGGCTGATCGAGGACGAGTTCGCCCTCGACGCCGCCGAGGACGTCCCCGGCCGTCCCGAGATCGGCGCGGACGCCGCGGGCCAGGCCACCGCGGTGTTCACCGACCTCGCCCCCCAGCGCTCCTACGGCCTCGGCTGGGAGCCGCACGGCGTCGGCTGACCGGGTCGGGCGGCGTCGCCGCCGGGGCTCGGCGCAGGCTCGGAGACTCACGGCGTCACCTGGCCGGGGTCGGGCGGTGGCGGGGTCTGCGGCACGGCGACGGCGCGCGCGAGGGTCGTCGGGGCGGGCAGGTCGGGGTCGGCCAGATCGGCGGTGTGGGCGGGGGAGAGCAGGCCCAGCGCGGCCACGCCTGCCACCACCCCGGCGAAGCGGCCGCGCCGGGGATCGAGGGGCAGCGGCGGCTCCGGCAGCGCCGCGGCCGACGGCAGGCCGGACAGCGCGGTGCGGGCCGCGGCGAGATCGGTGGCGGCGCGCTCGGCGGGCGGCCGCAGCGCCGGGTCCTTCGCCAGCAGCGCGGCGACCAGCGCCCAGAGCGGGTCGGGCATGCCGGGCGGGCGCGAGGGCAGCAGGTGCGGCAGCTCGTCGGTGCCCCGGCCCGCGAACGGCGGCACGCCGCAGCTCAGCTCGTAGAGCACGACGCCGAGGGAGTACAGGTCGGCCTCGGGCCCGACGGGCCGTCCGAGCGGGATCTCCGGCGCGGTGTACTGCGGGGTGTTGACCAGCACGGCCTGCGGACCCGACTCGGCGAGCAGCAGCGGCACCAGGCAGTGCCCGGTCAGCTTGACCCGGTCACCGTCGACCAGGACGTTCTCCGGCTTGACCGCCAAGTGCGCGAACCGCCTGCGGTGCAGCACGGCGAGCGCGCGCGCGACGCCCGCGCCGATCTCGGCCACCCGCGCGGGCGCCATCGGCCCTCCGGCGGCGAGCCCGCGGCGCAGCGACTGCCCCGGGGCCAGATCCATCACCAGCCCGACGACGTCGCCGTCGCGGAAGCAGTCCCGCACGGCGACCAAGTGCTCCCCGCCGACGCCGTGCACCTCGGCGACGAGGTCGCGCAGCCGGGGCGCGGTCGCGGGGCGGGTGGCCAGGTCGTGGCGGAGGATCTTGACCGCCACCTCGGCGGGCCCGCCGTCGCCGCACACGGCGCCGACGACCTCTCCCATGGGGCCCGCGCCCAGCCTCCCGGTCACCCGGTACCGGTCTTGCCACCGCATCCCTGGTGCCCCGCTTCCCGCGCCCGGCGCGCTGGTGTCCAGCAGACAGCGCGGGGTGGGGTGCGGGGAACGTCAGCGCGTGGACAGAAACGTGACAGCTGTCCTCAGCCGACGGTGAGCACGACCTTGCCGGTGGCGTGGCCGGTGGCGATGTGGCCGAGAGCGGCGGCGGCGTCGGCCAGGTCGTGGGTGCGGCCGATGACGGGAGCGACCTCTCCCGCCTCGACGTGCGCGCGCAGGGTGTCGAGGTCGGCCGCGTTCATGCGGGTGATGAAGGCGGTCAGCTTCTGGCTGGAGACCGCCGAGGTCAGTGCCGCCCAGAGGTTGCGCTGGATGCCGCCGATGAGCCTGCCGCCACCGTCCCCGCCGACGATGACGAGCACGCCCCGCGCGGTGAGCAGGCGCCGCAGCGCCAGCACCCGGCGGTTGCCCGCGGTGTCGACGATGAGGTCGTAGCGCCCGGTGATCTCCTGCTTGGTGTAGTCGACCACCTCGGCGCCCAGACCCGCCACCAGCTCCGCCTTGCCCGGCCCGCACACACCGGTGACCCGCCCGCCCGCCGCTCTGGCGAGCTGCACGGCGAAGGTCCCCACACCGCCGCCCGCCCCGATGACCAGCACCCGCCCGCCCGCGACGACCCGGCCGCGCACCGCCTGCAGCGCGGTGACCCCGGAGTTGGGGAGCGCGGCGGCCTCCTCGAAGGACAGCCCGGTGGGCATGTGCGCGAACCGCTCGGCCTTGACCGCGGCGTACTCGGCGAAGGTCCCCCCGTCGGAGCCGAACACCTCGTCACCAGGCTTGAACCGGCTGACCCGCGCCCCAACGGCTTCGACGGTCCCCGCCGCGTCGAGTCCGGGCACCCGCGCCTTCGGCCCGCGCAGGCCGTAGCCGAGCACCCGGATCAGGTACGGGGTCCCGGTGACGACGTGATGCACCCCGGTATCGACCCCCGCCGCCCGCACCCGGACGAGGATCTCCTCCGGCCCCGGAACGGGCCGCGCGAGGTCGGCAAGCTGCAGCGCGTCGATCCCATAGCGATCCTGGACGATGGCTTTCATGGTCGCCAATGTAAAGAAACTCAGACACTGTGTCAAAGCTTCTTAACATGATCCCCGCTGTTGCGCTCTCGGCCGCCGCCATCCATCCCGGCCGCGCCCGCCCGCCGGCTGCGCCTGCCTGCCGCGCCCGCCCCGCTCGCTGCGCGCCCGTTCCGCATCCGCCGCGCTCGCTCGCAGGCTTCGGGTGGAGTGCTGCAACCGCAGTGCTCCACCCGGCGTGCTGCGAACACAGAACTACGGCCATAGCACTACGTTCGTAGTGCTATGGCCGTAGGTGGTGAACGTGGAGTACTTCGGGTGCAGTACTACGGTCGTAGTACTAAGCCTTGAGCTTGGCGAGCCGCTGGGGCGTCGGCCAGCGGACGTCGGTGACCCAGCCCAGCTTCTCCATGATCCAGATCGTCCGGGCCGAGATGTCGATCTCGAAGCGGCGCACGCCGTGCCGGGCGCAGGTCGGGTCGGCGTGGTGCAGGTTGTGCCAGGCCTCGCCCATCGACAGCACCGCCAGGGGCCAGAAGTTGGTCGCCTTGTCCCGGGACTTGAAGGGGCGCTCGCCCACCATGTGGCAGATCGAGTTCACCGACCACGTCACGTGGTGCAGAAACGACACCCGCACCAGCCCCGCCCAGAAGAACGCGGTGACCGCGCCCCACCACGACCAGGTGATCAGCCCGCCGAGCACCGCGGGCGCGAGCAGCGTGACCGCCGTCCACAGGCCGAACTGGCGGTGCACGCGGCGGATGTCGTCATCGGCGATCAGGTCGGGGGCGAAGCGCTCCTGGTTGGTGAGGTTGCGGTCGAACACCCACCCCATGTGCGCGTGCCAGAACCCCTTGACCAGCGCGGCGGGCGAGGTCCCGAACGCCCACGGCGAGTGCGGGTCCCCGGCCCGGTCGGCGAAGGCGTGGTGGCGCCGGTGGTCGGCCACCCAGTGCATGATCGGCCCCTGCAGCGCCATGCTGCCCACGATCGCCAGCCCCACCCGCACCGCCCGCGGCGCCTTGAACGCCCCATGCGTGAAGTACCGGTGGAACCCGACCGTCACCCCCAGGCAGGTGAACGTGTAGAAGAACGCCGCCAGGCCGATGTCCACCCAGCCCAGCCCCCAGCCCCACGCGAACGGCACGGCCGCGATGAGGGCGAGGAAGGGCACGAGGATGAAGAGGTAGGTCCCCACCTGCGGCCACGTCCCGCGGGGGGCGCCGTGGACGGGCTTGGGACTGCCGGGTGACGGGGGGCCGGAGTCGGTCGCTGAGGACCCGTCGTCGGCTACGGACAAGGACATGCGGCAGCTCCAAAGGCTGGGGGACCGGGCGGATCGGGCCTAGCAAACCAGCCGGGGAGTTGGGCACCAACCCCGACGGGGTGGCAAACCGGGCAGGGGTCGGGGATTGGCCAGCTAGGGGCTGCGCGGTGAGGTGTTCGTCACTGAACGCTGGACACCCCCGGTCGCGGCGATACTCGCGAGTACACGGAACGCCCGTGGCGGGCTCGACGGCGGAACCGGCATCGGGTGCGGCACCCCGAGAGCCGCTCGGCTCCCGCAGGCGAAGTATCCGGCCCCCCGCCGCCAGGTTATCCGGCCAGGACAGCGCGTCGCACCGTCGAACTGGCGGCCTGTGGATGGTTGGGGGAGGGCCTGGTCAGCCGGAGTCGCGGGGGACCAGGTCGGTCGGGAGGACGACGGGGTCGCCGGGGGGCTGGCCGCCGATCTGCAGGAGCAGGAGTTCCGTCATCGTGCGGGCCTGGTGGACCACCGGCTGGCGGACCGTGGTCAGCGACGGCTCCGTGTGCTGGGCCAGCTCGATGTCGTCGTAGCCCACCAGGGAGACGTCGTCCGGGACCCGGCGGCCGGTGGCGCGCAGGGCGCGCAGGGCCCCGATGGCCATCATGTCGTTGGCGGCGAAGACGGCGTCGACCTCGGCGCCCCTGGACAGCAGGTCGGCCATGGCGGATTCGCCGGAGGCCCGGGTGAAGTCGCCGAAGGCGACCGGGCCCGCCCGCACGCCGGCGCGGGCCAGCGCGCGGTGGTAGCCGGTGAGGCGGTCGGCGGCGGCGGTCATGTCGGGGGGACCGGCGATGTGGGCGACGCGGGTGCGGCCCGCCGACAGCAGGCGCTCGGTGGCCAGCTGGCCGCCGCCGACGTTGTCGCTGTCGACGTAGACCAGGCCGGGGATGTGGCGCTCCGGCCTGCCGCTGACCACCACCGGCACCCCGGAGCCGACGAGCATCTGGGGCAGCGGGTCGTCGGCGTGCATGGAGGCGAGCAGCACGCCGTCGACGTGGCCGCTGCGGACGTACTCGCCGACGCGCTGGTGCTCGGCGTCGTTCTGGGCGTTCACCAGGACCAGCTGCACGCCGGTGCCGACCAGGGCCTGGCTGGTGGCGATGATGACCGCCGACAGGTACGGGTCCGCCAGGACCGTGGCGTCGGCCTCGCGCAGCACCAGGGCCACCGAGTCGGTGCGCCGGGACGCGAGCGTGCGCGCGGCCCGGTTCGGCACGTAGCCCAGGCGGGCGATCGTGCCTTCCACCAGGTCGCGCGCTTCCGGTGAGACCCGGGGTGATCCGTTGATCACCCGGGACACCGTCGCCCTGGACACCCCCGCCTCGGCGGCGACGGTGTCCAGGGTGGGCTGCCGTTCGGTCGTCATGTCCCGTTCGCTTTGATCACCTCGCGGTACCAGTGGGCGCTGTCCTTCCACACCCGGCGCTGGGTCGCGTAGTCCACGTGAACGATACCGAACCGTTTGGCGTACCCGTAGGACCACTCGAAGTTGTCCATCAGGGACCAGACGAAGTACCCCCGCAGGTCGGCGCCCGCGGTGATGGCGTCGTGCACCGCCCCGATGTGCGTGCGCAGGTAGTCCACCCGGTCGGGGTCGTGCACCGCGCCGTCGACGACGGTGTCGGGGAAGGCCGCGCCGTTCTCGGTGACCATCAGCGGCACGCCGTACTCGGCGTGGATGTCCACGAGCAGCTTGGTGAGCCCGGCCGGATCGATGGACCAGTCCATCTCCGTCACCGGCGGGCGCACCGGCGCGAAGCGCACGTGCTCGCTGCCCGGCCACGGCGACGGGGTGCTCGGCTCGCCGAACCCCTCGGCGAAGGACGTCGCGTAGTAGTTGACGCCGAGGGCGTCGATCGGCGTGCCGATCGCGGCCAGGTCGCCCTCGCGCACGAACGACCAGTCGGTGACGCCCGCGGTGTCGGCGATCAGGTCCTCCGGGTAGCCGCCGCGGAACAGCGGGCCGTAGAAGATCCGGTTGCCGACGGCGTCGATGCGCCGGGTCGCCTCGGCGGCCTCGGCCGAGTCGTCCGCCGCCGACACCGGCTGCGGGTTCAGCGCGAGGGAGACCGAGGTGTCCGCGGGCAGCGCGCCGCGCAGCGCCTGCACGCCCCAGCCGTGCGCGAGCAGCAGGTGATGCGCGGCCTGCAGCGCGGCCAGCGGCTCGGTGCGCCCCGGCGCGTGCAGGCCGCTGCCGTAGCCGAGGAACGCCGAGCACCACGGCTCGTTCAGCGTCGTCCACATCGGCACCCGGTCGCCGAGCGCGTCCGCCACCACCGTGGCGTACTCGGCGAAGCGGGCCGCGGTGTCGCGGTTGGTCCAGCCGCCCGCGTCCTCCAGCTCCTGCGGCAGGTCCCAGTGGTAGAGCGTCAGCACGGGCTTGATCCCGTGCGTGAGCAGCTCGTCCACCAGCGCCGAGTAGAAGCCCAGGTCGCCCGCGGCCACCCGCGGCCAGGACACCGAGAACCGGTAGGCGCGCAGGCCGAGGTCGGCCATCAGCGCCACGTCGTCGCGGAAGAGGCGGTAGTGGTCGGTGGCCACGTCGCCGGTGTCGCCGTTGTGGACCTTGCCGGGGGTGTGGGAGAAGGTGTCCCAGATGGACTTCCCCCGCGACGCCGCGGCGCCCTCGATCTGGAAGGCGGCCGTGGCCGCGCCCCAGAGGAAGTCCTCCGGGAACACCTTCCGAGTCCCGTCCCCGCTCATCCCTTGACCGCCCCCTGCATGATCCCTCCGATGATCTGACGCCCGAGCAGCAGGAACACGATCACCATCGGGAAGGTGGCGATCACCGTCCCCGCCAGCACCAGCGAGTAGTCGACCTCGATGCCGCCCGCGGTGTTGGCGATGGCCACCTGCACCGTCGGGTTCTGCGTGTTGAGCAGGATGAGCGGCCAGAAGAGGTCGTTCCAGTAGGTGATGAACGTCAGCAGCCCCAGCACGGCCGCCCCCGGCCGGGCCAGCGGCATGACGACGTTCCAGTAGATGCGCCACGTGCTCGCGCCGTCGAGCCTGCCCGCCTCCAGCAGCTCGTGGGAGACCGCGCTGGCGAGGTACTGCCGCATGAAGAACACCCCGAACGCGGTGACCAGGGCGGGCACGATCACCCCGCGCAGGTCGTTCGCCCAGCCGAACCACTGCGTCACCATGATGTACAGCGGGATGATCGCCAGCTGGGTGGGCACCAGCATCGTGGCCACGACCGTGCCGAAGAGCGCGTCGCGGCCCTTGAAGCGCAGCTTGGCGAAGGCGAACCCGGCCAGCGTGGAGGTGAACACCACCGCCACGGTGATCGAACCGGCCACGATCACCGAGTTCATCAGCGCCAGCCCGAAGTTGCCCTGTTCGTAGGCGGCTGTGAGGTTCTCCCACAGGTTGCCGCCCGGCACCAGCGGCGGCGGGTAGCTGCCGACCGAGCTCTGGTCGCGCGAGGACACCACGATCGACCAGTACAGCGGGAAGATCGAGATCAGCACGATGCCGATCAGCAGCGTGTACGTGGGCCACTTCGCCCCATTCGCTTTGGAACTCATGCCCACCTCACTCCGACGTCCGGATCTTGCGGACGATGAAGAAGTTCACCAGCACGATGACCACGGTGACGATGAACAGCGTCCAGGCGATCGCCGCGCCGTAGCCGTAGCGGCCGTTGGTCCAGAACTGCTGGTACAGGTACAGGACGACGGTCTGGAACTGGCGTTCGGCCCCGCCGTTGTGGTTTCTCGTCGTGTCGAACAGGAACGGTTCGGCGAAGAGTTGCAGCGCGCCGACCGTGGAGACGATCACGGTGAAGATGATCGTCGGCCGCAGGCTCGGGATGGTGATCGACCAGAACTGCCGCCAGCGGCTCGCGCCGTCGATGGCCGCGGACTCGTAGAGCTCGTTCGGGATCGTCTGCATCGCCGCCAGGTAGATCAGCGCGTTGTAGCCGGTCCAGTGCCAGGTGACCATCACCGAGACGGCGAACCAGCTGGCCACCGTGCTCGCCCGCCAGTCGATCGGGGCGTCGGTGAACGGCGACAGCAGCCAGTTCAGCAGGCCGAAGTCGCGGGCGAACATCTGGTTGAAGATCAGCGCGACCGCGGTCACCGAGGTCACGTACGGCACCAGCACGCCCATGCGCAGCACCAGGCGCCCGCGCAGCTTGTAGTTCAGCAGGTGCGCGATGCCCAGGGCCAACAGCAGCTGCGGCACCGTGGAGAACACCCCGATGCCGAGGGTGTTGACCAGCGCGTTCCAGAAGTTCTCGTCGCCGAGCAGGTTGGTGTAGTTGTCGAACCCGACCGACTTGTCCTCGCTGCCCGGGTTGCGGGTGTTCCACGCGGTGGTGGAGATCAGCGCGGTGTAGGCCAGCGGGAAGACGCCGAAGACGCCGAACAGCAGGAAGAACGGCGCGACGTAGGCGTACGGCGAGCCCTTGACGTCCCAGCGGTAGAGCCGGTGCTTCCACCGCTGCCGCTTCTCATCGGGTTCCGCGAGCCGCCGCCGGTCACCCGACGACGGCTCGCGGAGGGCGGTGCGGGTCATCCCGTGCCCGCTGCCGCTTCGATGTCGGTCAGCGCCTTGTCCCAGGCCTCATCGGGGTTTCCGCCCTGCTCGACGCCGTTGAGCGCGGTGGCGAAGGTGTTGCCGATGACGCCGCTCTGCGGCCCTGCGACCTGGACGGGGGCGTTGGCCAGCGAGGCCGGGAAGATCGTGCCCGCCGGGGCGTCGTTGAAGAACTCGGCCTTGAAGTCCTTGACCTCCGGCTGCTCCCAGGTCGCCTTCTGGCTCGGGAAGTTGCCGATCTTCTGGAACAGCTTCACGGCCTGCTCCGGGGCGGTCAGCCACTTGGCCAGCTCGACGGCGGCGGCGGTGTTCTTGCCGGAGGCGGGGACGCTCACGTACGAGCCGCCCCAGTTGCCCGAGCCGCCGGGGATCTGGGCGATGTCCCACTTGCCCTCGGTGTCCTTGGCGTTGGACTTGATGTAGCCCATCATCCAGGCGGGGCAGGTGATCGTGGCGAACTGGCCCTGCTGGAAGCCGGTGTTCCACTCGGGGGTGAACTCCGGCAGCGCCGCGGACTGGCCGTTCTTGATGGCCTGCACGGTCAGGTTCCAGGCGTCCTTGACCTTGGGGTTCTGCGCGACGATCAGATCGCCGTTGGCGTTGTAGAAGGTCTCCTGCTCGTTGCCCAGGATGCCGGTGAAGGTGTGCCCGCCCGCGTCGAACCACTTGGTCTTGGCCGGGGCCTTGTCCAGGAACTTCTGGCCGGTGGCCACGTAGGCGTCCCAGGTCGGCCAGAGCTTGGAGACCTCGTCGCGCGCGGTGGGCAGGCCCGCCTGCTCGAACAGGTCGGTGCGGTAGCACATGGCCAGGCCGCCGATGTCGGTCGGCAGGCCGATCAGCGCGGTCTTGTCCGGGTTGGAGGCACGGGCCAGCGTGGAGTCCGTCCACGCCGAGGTGTCGACGCCCTGGTCCTTGAAGTTGATGAACTTCTCGGTCTGCCCGACGTAGCCCGCGACCTGGCCGACCTCGATCAGCTCCAGGTCCGCCGTGCCGGTGCCCGCGGTGAGGCGGGCCTGCAGGTTCTGGTGGTGGGCGCCGAAGTCGCTGCGGTTCTCCACGATCGTGACGTTCGGGTTCAGCTTCTCGTACTCGTCGTAGACCGAGCGGTCGCTCGGCAGCGAGAAGTTGTCGCCGAAGACGTTGATCGTGAGGGTGACGGGGGCGTTGGGGTCGCCCTGCGTCTGCTGGTCCCCGTCGCCGCCGCCCGAGCACGCCGTGAGGACCAAGCCGCCGATCAGCAGCCCGGCCGCGGCGCGCGTGCGTCCTGCTCTGCGCATATTCCGTGCCTCCATCTGGGAACTTCCGGTGAATCGGCCGTGAGAGCGGTCTCACGGCTGTGTTGATCTTTTGTCTGGTTGAATGACGGCGGGCCCCGCCGTGGGACCGGCGGCGGGGCCCGCCGGTGGTCAGCGCGCGAACGTGAACCAGTTGACGTTCACGAAATCGTTCGGCTGACCGCTGGTGAAGGTCAGGTACACGTCGTGCCGTCCGGTCACGCCGCTGATGTTCGTCGGGATCGTCCGCCAGCTCTGCCAGCCCCCGGTGTTGCCGATGGCGAAGCTGCCGATCGGGGTGCTGGTCCGGCTGCCCAGCCGCACTTCGACCAGTCCGGACGCGCCGCCGCCGATGCCGGAGGCCGCGCGCGCGGAGAACTGCCGCGCGGGCGAGGAACCGAAGTCGATGCCCCGGTAGAGCGCCCAGTCGCCGTTGGCGAGGTGGCTCAGGTTCTGGCCGCCGCCGGTGTCGGTCGTGGTCTCCACGCCGGTGCCGCCCTGCTGGGAGTACGCCTCGGCCTGGATGGTCGAGTACGCGCTGCCGCCGTTGCCGGGGGGCGGGGTCGTGGTGGTCGTCGGCGGGGTCGTGCCGCCGCCCTTGGTGTAGACGGCGACGTAGTCCACGACCAGCGGGTGGCCGGGCTGGGTGCTGGCGACCGGGGTCGACCCGCCGTGCAGGGCGTTGGGGAACGCCCCGCCCATGGCCAGGTTCAGCAGCATGAAGTAGCCCTGGTGGTTGGTCATGTTCGACCAGGTCGTGGCGCTGAACTGGGCCTGGGTCAGGCGGTGGTACACCTGCCCGTCCACCGACCAGCGGAACTCGTTGGGCGAGATGCTGGTGTCCCACTCGAAGCGGTAGGTGTGGAAGTTGCCCTGGCAGGCGGACCCGGGGCAGGTGCGGCTGGCGCCCAGGCCGGTGCTCTCGTTGCAGTCCCCGCCCGGCGCGACGCCGCAGTGCAGCACGCCCCACACGGAGTTCAGGCCGTTGACGTTCTCCATGACGTCGAACTCGCCGATGCCGGGCCAGTTCCAGTAGTTGCCGCGGTAGGGCGCGCCGAGTGCCCAGAACGCGGGCCAGTAGCCGATGGCGGCGCTGCCGGTGACGTTGGGCATCTGCAGGCGGCTCTCCATCGCCATGATGCCGCCCGCCGGTGGCCGGAAGTTCGACCGCTGGGTCTCGATGCGCCCGGACGTCCAGTTGCCGTTGGCGTCGCGGCGCGGGGTGATGCGCAGGTTGCCCTGGCCGTCGAGGCCGAGGTTCTGCGTGCTGTTGGTGTAGTACTGGACTTCGCCGGTGCCCCAGTTGGCGGGGCCGCCGGGGTAGCCGTGGCCGATGTCGATGATCCAGTTCGACGACGACGGAAGGGTGTTGGCGGAGCCGGTGAAGTCATCGCTCCAGACCAGCGACCAGCCGTTGGACGGCGGCGGGACGGCGGCGTTGGCGGAGAGTGCGAGGGGGACCACGACCAGGGTGGTCGCTGCGGCGATGGCCAGGGACAAGCGTTTGCGGCGCAGGGTCTGCACGGTGGGGACCTCCTTGTCGACCCGGGGTTCCGTGCGTTCGTTTGTTGCCGGGGTGAACAAACTGGAACGATGTAAGCGCTCTCACAGGCGCTTGTCAATGATTCGGGCGAAAGGATCAGCGGCGGGTGACCATCCGTTGCGTTTCTGTCACCCGGACGTGGTGGCGTCGTGCCCGAGTGGCGCTGTCCGGCCGGTGGGGGACAGGTGCAGCCTGGGTGATCCATTCGGCGGAAGGGGCGCGATGAGCAGCCGGCTTCAGCGCGGCAAGGTGTCGGCGGTGTTCCGGTCCATGGACGGCGACGGCGACGGCTACCTCACCGAGGCGGACTTCCGGTCCATCACCGAGCGGTGGGCCGAGCTGCGCGGCTCGACGCCCGCCGACCACGACCGGGTGGCCGCGATCATGCTCGGCTGGTGGACCGCCCTGGCCGAGGTCGCCGACACCGACCACGACGACCGCGTGACCGTCGAGGAGGTGATGACCCTCGTGGACCGCCTCCCGGCCATGCTCGGCAGCGTCACCGCCACCGCCTCGGCCCTCTTCGACGCCGCCGACGCCAACCGCGACGACCTGATCTCCGCGACCGAGTACCGAGCCCTCATCGAGGCGTGGAGCGGCCGCCGCGCCGACACCGACGCCGTCTTCGACATCCTCGACGACGACGCCGACGGCCACCTCTCCCGCGAGGACTTCACCGAACTCTGGACCCAGTTCTGGGCAGGCGACGATCCCGCCGCCCCCGGCAACTGGGTCTTCGGCCGCTTCACCCTGCCGACGGCTTGACGGAGATGGGGGGTGAATCCCCGGTGTCGATGAAGCAGGTGGTGGCGGACGAGCGTCGCGCCACGGAACAGGCGCCCGGCCGCTCAGTGAGCAGACCGGGCGCCCTCTATCCCCCGATGGTCAGAACCCCGCGCAGGCGTTGAGCACGTCCGCGGCGGCGGCGGTCCGGTCGCCGACCCACTCCAGCGGGCTCACCAGGTCGTCCAGGGTGACGTTCGACAGCGTCGTGGCCACCCCGGAGATCGCGTCGGCCACCGTGGCGTCCCCGGCCTGGGTGGCCAAAGTGGACAGCTCGCCTGCGGCGTTCTCGGTCTGCTCCAGCGCGGTCTGCGGGTCGGTCGAGATGCTGAAGTCGATGGCGCCGATGGCCTGCGCGCACACCTGGGCCGTGGTCAGCGCCCGGTCGGCGGCGGTGACGGTGTCGGCGGCCTCCTGCAGCGCGGAGCATCCCGTGAGCAGCACGGCACCGGCGACGACGGCGGCAACGGCGGAAATGGTTCGGCGCATGGTGGCCCTCCGGTCTCGATTCGACCGAAGGTCTCCCCACCGCCTCGACGGGCGGCGCTCGGGCCGGACAGGTGTGGACCTGCCGTAGTGACGGCCGCGAGCCGGGGGGTACTCCCCTTCGCGCCTCCAGGATACCGACCCCGCCCCGCCCGGTCCAGTGGTCTTGATCACCTCGCCGGTCCGGTCCAGTGTGGACGGCTGCGCGTTCGGGAGCGTTCCCGGCGAAGCGGAGGCACATTCGCGAAACGGTCCTGTCCTCGTCACTTCCGGCGGCTACCCTCCGATGTCCGCCCTGGGGGAGCACAGGGGGGAGACAGATGGGCAGCGACACCACCGCCGACGACGTGCTCGCCGGGCAGGACCTGACCGGCCACCACGCCCTCGTCACCGGCGGCACGTCCGGCATCGGCCAGGAGATCGCCCGCGCCCTGGCCGCGGTCGGGGCCGACGTGCTGATCACCGGCCGCGACCGCAACCGAGGGGAGGCCGTCGCCGCGCGCTCGACCGGCAAGGGGCGGGTCGGCTTCGCCGCGCTCGACCTCGCCGACCCGGCATCGATAGCCGCCTTCCCGGCCGACCGGCCGTTCACGATCCTGGTGCTCAACGCCGGGGTGCTCACCACCGGGCTGACCCGCACCGCGCTGGGCTTCGAGACGCACTTCGGCGTCAACCACCTCGGCCACTTCGCCCTGACCCGGCGCCTGCCGCTGGCCGAGGCCCGGGTCGTGGTGCTCTCCTCGCGCGCGCACCGCCGCGCCGACGTCGACCTCGCCGACCCGAACTGGCGCACCCGGCCGTTCGACCGCTGGCGCGCCTACGGCCAGTCCAAGACCGCCAACGCCCTCTTCGCCGCCGAACTGGACCGCCGCACACCGCACACCGCGACCGCTGTCCTGCCCGGCATGGTGCTCACCAAGATCGTCCGCGACTTCAGCGACGAGCAGCTGCGCGCCGAGGGCTGGCTGGACGAGCGGGGCAGGCCGCGGGTGAGCGCGGGCTGGAAGACGGTCCGGCAGGCGGCGGCGAGCGCCGTGTGGGCGGCGGTCACGCCGGGTCTGGGCGGGCGCATCGTGGAGGACTGCGCGCCCACCGCGCCCTGGCCCACCGCGCACGACCTGCCCGCCGGCCACCACCTCGCCTACGCCTCGGACCCCGCGCGCGCCGAAGCGCTGTGGGAGCTGTCCGAGCGCCTGCTGGCCGACTCTCACGCCCCCCACATCGGAAACACGGTCTAGCGCCAGATGGAGCCCTCGGCGGCTTCGGCGTCGACCTGCGCCAGCAGCGCCTCATCGATGTCCGGCAGCGACCAGACGAGGTGGCGCACCCCGGTCTGCAGCATGTGCTCGCGCTGGAAGCTGTGCGGGTGGTCGGCGGGCATCCCGATGAAGGCCACGCCCGCGTCCCTGGCGTACTCGGCGAAGCGGTTCACGTCGTCGACGAACAGGGTCTGGGAGTGCTCGGCGCCGTAGTAGGCGGCCATCTCCCTGATGCCGGGCCGGAAGTCGTTGGTGCTGATGTACTGCGGCGCGGCGAAGTGGTGGCGCCACGGGCCGACGAACTCGTCGTAGGCGGCGCGGTCCATGCCGCCGTAGCAGATCAGCGTCGCGCCGGTCTCCGAGAGCATCTCGATCAGCTCGCCCGCGCCCTTGGACAGCGTCAGCGGGTGCTCGGCCAGGTAGCGCTCGCGCTCGGCGAAGAACGCGGCGGCGACCTGCTGCCAGGTCCACGGCAGCCGCGCGGCCGAGGCGATGATCGCGCCCGCGACCTCGCGGGGCTGGGAGAGCAGCAGCCGCTCCAGCTCGCCGGTGTACTCGACGCCGTGCTCGGTCAGGAGGCGGTGCAGGACGGGGCTGAAGGTGTCCGGGAGCAGGACGCCGTCAAGGTTGAGACACACCAACTTCAACTGCTGTAACCGCATGGGGTCCTCCGGAGAGCTCGGCAGGGGGAACCGTGCCGGACGGGGAGAAGGTCGCCAGGCGCCACGGCGGCACCAGGCCGGGCAGCGCGATGCGCCACATGTCGGTGATGCGCTCGTGGATGTCGGCGCGGCTGGTGAGCACCTCGGACTGGACCTGGATGCCGAGGAACGAGCCGGAGGCCCAGGTGGCGATCACGGTCGGGTCCAGCTCCGGGTAGAGGTCGCCGCGCTCGCGGGCGGCTTCCAGGTGCCTGCGGGCGACGCCGATCCAGCGCAGGTACGGCTCGGGCCGGGGCGCGATGAAGCTCCCGGTCTCGACGGTGAGGCGGACGCTGGCGCGCACCCGCACGTTGGTCTGCAGGGCGTGCGCGAAGTAGTGGGTGATGTCGATGACCTGCTGGAGTCCGAGGGTCTCGTCCTCCGGTGGTGCGGTGTCGATGGCGAACTGCTCGTCGACGAGCGCGTGCGCCAGCTCCTCCTTGGAGGAGAAGTGGAAGTAGAACGCGCCCTTGGTCACGCCCGCCTCGGCGAGGATGCCGGAGAGCCGCGCACCCTGGAAGCCGTGCTGGTCGATCACCGTCGCGGCGGCGTCGAGGATCTGGGTGCGGGTCCGCTCCGCCCGCTGCTGCTGTGCCACTGTTGGTCTGCCCCTTCCGTGAGCGGTGCGGTCGAGGTTCCGCGAGAGAGATCCTGACACCAAACCGGCGAAAAAGAAACCGCCTGGTAGGTTTGTTCTTCCGCTTTGTGGGGCCGCTCACGTGACCGGGATCACTTGGAGGCGGGAGTTTCGCGCAGGCAGTTTGCCCGCGCGGACTCCCCGCGTTCACACGAGCTTGGTAGATTCCCTGCTGAGGCCCGATTTTGGCCGCGTACTCAGGTTTGAAACCAGACCTTTGAGGCCCGCCGTGGGATGGGTGACCACCGTCGTTGACAAACCGGGCGGTCGGTTTTATCTTTCGGACATCACGGACCAGCGACCTCGGAGGGCATCACCGCCCTCCATCCGTCCTCGGGGGAGGCGGGCGCGGGCCGCCGGACACCCGGACCGCCGTGGTCCGGGGTCGGGAGTGGGGAGAGGGCGCATGCCGGGTTCCGAGCCGATCGCCGTGACCGCGTTGGCCTGTCGACTGCCCGGGGGGATCGAGAGCCCGGACGCGCTGTGGCGGTTGCTGGCCGACGGCGGCGACGCGATCGGGCCGTTCCCCGCCCGCTGGGACGGGCTCGACCTGCGGGACGCCGGGGTGGCCGCGGGCGGCTTCCTGGACGGCGCGGACCGCTTCGACGCCTCCTTCTTCGGCGTCTCCCCGCTTGCCGCGCAGGCGATGGAGCCTGAGCGCCGCATCGCGATCGAGACCGTGTGGGAGGCGCTGGAGCGCGCAGGCGTCGGGGCGTCCCCGGCCTGCGCCGCGCCGGTCGGCCTCTACCTCGGCGCCACCGGCTACCCGGAGCGCCGCGTCGCCGCGGGCGCGCACACCGACGGGCTCGCCGCGCGGGTGGCGGCGGCGCTGGGCCTGCGCGGGCCCGAGCTCACCGTCGACACCGCCTGCTCGTCGTCGCTGGTCGCGCTGCACCTGGCCGTGTCGGCGCTGCGCTCGGGCGAGTGCGCGGTCGCCGTCGCGGGCGGGGTGACGGTGATGACCACCCCCGCCGCCTACCTGGACTCCCCGCGCGGGGCCAACGCCGCCGACGGGCGCTGCAAGAGCTTCTCCGCCGACGCCGACGGCGCGGGCTGGGCCGAGGGCTGCGGCGTCGTCGTGCTCAAGACCCTCGCCGCGGCCATCGCCGACGGCGACGACGTGCTCGCCGTCCTGCGCGGCTCGGCCGTCGGCGAGGACCAGGCCGCCGTGATCGCCGCCGCGCTCGCCGACGCGGCACTCGACCCGGCCGAGGTCGACGCCGTCGAGGCGCACGGCAGCGGCGAGCCCGCCGCCGACGCCGCCGAGGCCGCCGCCCTGGCCGCCGTGCACGCCGACCGGGACCGTCCTCTGTGGATCGGTTCGGTGAAGTCGAACCTCGGCCACACCCAGGCGGCCGCGGGCGTCACCGGCCTGATCAAGGTGGTGCTGGCGCTGCGGGAGCAGACCCTGCCGCCCACCGCCCACGCCGCGCGCCCGTCGGCCGACCTGGTGGGCGAGCTGAGGCTGCTGAGCGGCCCGGTGCCGTGGCGGCGCGGCACGAGGCCCCGGCGGGCGGGCGTGTCGGCCTTCGGCATGGGCGGCACCGGCGCGCACCTGGTGGTCGAGGAGGCGCCGTCGGCGCCCGCGCCCCGGGTCACCGACTCCGACGGGTTCGCCTACCCCGTGGTGCTTTCCGGGCACGACGAGACCGCCGTCCGCGACCTGGCCCGCGCCTGGGCCGAGCACCTGGCCTGCTCCGACGCGAGCGTGCTCGACGTCGCCGCGACGGCCGCCCTGCACCGCACCGCGTTCCCCGTGCGGGCCTGCGTCACCGCGAGCACCCGCGCCGAGTTGGTGGCCGGGCTGCGCGACCTCGCCGACGGGATGGTTCCCGCCGACCGCGCCGCCGACGGCGGGCTCGCCGTGGTGTTCACCGGCCAGGGCGTGCAGCGCCTGGGCACGGGACGGGCGCCGTACTCGGCGTTCGGCGTCTTCGCCGACGCCTTCGACGCCGTGTGCGCCGAGTTCGACCCCGGCCTGGCCGAGGACGTGTGCGCGCTCGTCTTCGGCGCCGACGGCGACCCGGCCGCCGAGGCGCTGCTGCACGACCCGGCGGTGGCGCAGCCCGCGCTGTTCGCCGTGCAGGTCGCGCTGTTCCGCCTGTGGGTGTCCTGGGGCGTGCTGCCCTCCGCGGTCACCGGGCACGCCGTGGGCGAGCTGTCGGCCGCGCACGTCGCCGGGGTCCTGGCGCTGCCCGACGCCGCCCGGCTCGTCACCGCGCGCGGCAGGCTGCTGGCCGCGCACTCCGGCGGGGCCATGGCCGCCCTGCCGCTCACCGAGGCCGACACCATCAGCATCCTGTCCGATGTGGACGTCGCGGTGGTCGCGGCGGGCTCACCGGAGGAGACCGTCGTCGCCGGGTCCGAGGCCGCGGTGCTGGAGGTCGTCGACCGGATGGCCGAGCTCGGCGTCGCGGTGCGCAGGATGGCGGTGTCCACGGCCAACCCCGTGGCGGGCACGATGCTGGCCGCCTATGGCGCGGTCGTGCGCTCCTGCCCGGCCGCAGCGCCCGAGCTGCCGATGGTCAGCGCCGTGACCGCGGAGTGGATGGGCCCGGACCTCGCCCCCGGCGCCGGGGTGCGCGACCCCGGGTACTGGATCGACCAGCTCGGCGGCGCGGTCCGCTTCGCCGAGGCGATCCGGGTGCTGGAGGACGCGGGCATCGGCGGCTACCTGGAGTGCGGCCCCGGCCCGGTGTCGACGGCCACCGTGCTGGCCTGCCTGCCCGCCGACTCGCCCAGCCTGTTCACCGCGAGCCTGCGCGGCCCCGACGAGACCCGCGACGTGCTGACCGCGCTCGGCGCGCTGCACGTCTCAGGCCAGGAGGTCGACTGGGCGGCGGTGTTCGACGGCCGCGGCGCGCGCCGCGCCGACCTGCCGCCGCCCGCGTTCCGCCGCGAGCGCTACTGGCTGCCCGCCGCGCGCTCGGAGGGCGACCTGCGCCCGGGGAGCCCGGAGGCGCTGCCGCACCCGTGGCTGGACGCGGTCACCAGCACCACCGACGGCCAAGGCCACCTGTTCACCGGACGGCTGTCGCTGAGCACGCACCCGTGGCTGGGCGATCACTGCCTCTTCGGCTCGACGGTGATGCCCGGCGCCGGGCTGGTCGAGCTGGCCGCCGCCGCGGCCGACCAGGTCGGCGCGGCGGGCATCGGCGAGCTGTCGCTGGCCCGCCCGCTCGTGCTGCCCGAGACCGGCTACCTGCGGCTGCGGGTGACCCTCGGCGCCGAGACCGACGGCCTGCGCCCGATCGCGGTCTACTCCCAGCCGGAGGACGCCCCGGACGGCTGGACCCTGCACGCCGTCGGCACCGTCGTCACCGCGTGGACCGACCACGAGCCGGGCTGGACGGAGATCCCGGACGGCGTGACCGTCCCGGCGAGCACCGTGCACCGGCGCCTGGCCGAGCAGGGCCTGGTCTGCGGCCCGGCGTTCCACGGGCTCAGCGAGGTCGTGCGGGTCGGGACGGACACCGTCTTCGGGGTGGTGCGGGTGCCCGAGCAGCTGGAGGGCGACTTCGACGGCGTGCACCCGGCGCTGCTGGACGCGGCCCTGCACGCGCTCGCCGCGCTGCGCCCCGGAGACGGGCTGCTCATGCCGGTCTCCTGGCGCGGGGTGGCGCTCTACGGGGCCTCGGGCACGTACCTGCGCTTCCGGCTGGACCTGTCCGACCGCGGCGACCACAGCGTCGCGCGGCTGTGGGTGACCGACGAGGAGGACCTGCCCGTCGCCTACGTCGACGAGCTGGGCCTGCGCGCGGTCACCGAGGAACAGGTCCGCGCGGGCGACCCGGCCCGGCACCTGTACCGGGTGGACTCGGTGCCGGTGGCCGCGACCGCCGCCGTGCCGGTGCAGGCGGGCAGCACCTGGACTCTGGCCGACCTGCCCGCGCTGGGCTCGGGCCCACCGCCGTCGCGGCTGGTGATCGAGGTCCCCGCGCCGGAGATCGCCGACGTCGCCGCCGCCGTGCGGCTGACCGCGGTGGGCGCGCTCGACGTGCTGCAGAACCTGGTGGCCGATCCGCGCCTGGCCGACACCGAGCTGGTGTGGGTGACCCGCGGCGGCCTGGCCGCCGCCCCCGTCCGCGGCCTGGTGCGCGCCGCGCGCGCGGAGCACGGCACCCGCCTGCGCCTCATCGACGCCCCGCCGGGCGCCGACATCGCCGCGGCGCTCTCGGTCGCCGACGAACCCGAACTCGTGGTCCGCGACGGCGTCGTGCGCGCCGTGCGCCTGGCCCGCGCCGTCGACCCGGACGCCCCGCCGCGCCCGCTCGGCCCGGCCGGGACGGTGCTGATCACCGACGGCACGACCGAGCTGGGCAGGCTGCTCGCCCAGCACCTGGTGCGCCGCTACGGGGTCAGGCACCTGGTGCTGACCTCGCCGGAGGGCCCGTTCGAGCCGGGCGCGGGCGCGGTGGTCGGCGCGCTGCTGGACGCAGGCGCCCAGTCGGTGCGCGTGCCCCGCTGCGACGTGGCCAACCGCGCCGACCTGGAGCGCGTGCTGGCGGGCATCGACCCGCGCCTGCCGCTGCACGGCGTCTTCCACCTGGCGGCCACCGGCGACAACGCCCTGCTCAGCGAACAGACCGCCGAGCGCATCGACCGCGTTCTGGCCCCCCGCGTGGCGGGCGCGCTGCACCTGGACGCCGTCACCGCCGACATGGACCTCTCGGCCTTCGTCCTGTTCTCCTCGGCCTCCGGCGTCCTCGGCGCCGCGGGCCACGCCGCCCACGCCGCCGCCGACACCTTCCTCGACGCCCTCGCCGAGCACCGCCGCGCCCGCGGCCTGCCCGGCTCCAGCCTCGCCTGGGGCGACTGGTCCAGCGACCCCACCCCGGGCACCCTCACCCACCCCGAGGCGATGCGCCTGCTGGACGCCGCCCTCGCCCGCCCGGACACCCACCTGGTGCCCGCGAAACTCGACCTGGACCGCGGCCCGGAAACCCCGGCCCTGCTGCGGTCACTGGCCCGCGGCGACTAGGCACTCTCGCCTCGCCCGCCCACGGCCCGCGCGCCGGCCGCCACTTCCGGGAAGTCGCCGCCGCGCGGGCCGCGCCCTGACCTAGCCCGTGTTTCCGATGTGGGGCACGCGAGAGCCGCGCCAGTTCACCGGAAACACGGCCTAGACGTTCCTCGGGAAGCCCAGGTTGATCCCGCCGTGCGAGGGGTCCAGCCACCGGCTGGTCACGACCTTGGTCCTGGTGAAGAAGTGGATGCCGTCGGGGCCGTAGGCGTGCGAGTCGCCGAACAGGGAGTCCTTCCAGCCGCCGAAGCTGTAGTAGCCGACCGGGACCGGGATGGGCACGTTCACCCCCACCATGCCGACCTCGACCTCGTTCTGGAACCGGCGCGCGGCGCCGCCGTCGTTGGTGAAGATGGCGGTGCCGTTGCCGTAGGCGTTGGCGTTGATCAGCTCCACCGCCTCGGCGTAGCTCTCCGCGCGCACCACCGACAGCACCGGTCCGAAGATCTCGTCGGTGTAGACCGACATCCCCGGCCGCACGCCGTCGAACAGCGACGGGCCGAGCCAGAAGCCGGAGTCCTCGCCGTCGACCTGGTGCCCGCGCCCGTCGATGACCAGCCGGGCCCCCTCGGCGACCCCGGTGTCCAGATAGGACGCGACCTTGTCCCGGTGCGCCGCGGTGATCAGCGGGCCCATGTCGCGGCCGGGGCCGACCCGCAGGCCCTCGACGCGCGAGGAGATGCGCGCGAGAAGCTCATCGCCCACCCCGCCCACGGCGACCACGACCGAGACCGCCATGCAGCGCTCGCCCGCCGAGCCGAACCCGGCCGAGACCGCCGCGTCGGCGGCCAGGTCGAGGTCGGCGTCGGGGAGCACGACCATGTGGTTCTTCGCCCCGCCGAGCGCCTGCACCCGCTTGCCGTTGCGCGTCCCGGTCTCGTAGACGTAGCGCGCGATCGGGGTCGAGCCGACGAACGACACGCCGCGCACGTCCGGGTGCTCCAGCAGCCCGTCGACGGCGGCCTTGTCGCCGTGCAGCACGTTGAGCACGCCGTCGGGCAGCCCGGCCGCCGACCACAGCCCGGCCAGGAAGTTCGCCGCCGACGGGTCCTTCTCCGACGGCTTGAGCACCACGGTGTTGCCGCAGGCGATGGCGTTGGGCACGAACCACAGCGGCACCATCGCCGGGAAGTTGAACGGCGAGATCACCGCCACCACGCCCAGCGGCTGGCGGATGGAGTACACGTCCACCCCGCGCGAGGCGTTCTCGCTGAAGCCGCCCTTGAGCAGGTGCGGCACCCCGCAGGCGAAGTCGACGGCCTCCAGGGCGCGCTGCACCTCCCCGCGCGCGTCGTCGAGCACCTTGCCGTGCTCGGCGGAGACGATCCCGGCCAGCTCGTCGCGCTTGTCGTTCAGCAGGCGGCGGAACTCGAAGAGCACCGACGAGCGGGCCGCCAGCGACGTGTCGCGCCAGCCGGGCAGCGCGGCCGACGCCGCGGCCACCGCCTCGTCCACTTCGGACTGGGCGGCGAAGTCGACGGTGTGCGCGACGGCCCCGGTGTTCGGGTCGAAGACGTCCCCGGCGCGCGCGGACGTCCCGGTCCACGGCTTGCCCGAGATCCAGTGCGTGATCCTCACAGCTCTCCCAACGCGCCCGTGAGGGCGTCCAGCGCCTCGTCCACCTCGTCGGCGGTCACCGTCATCGGCGGTGCCAGGCGGATCACGTTGTTGTGCAGGCCGCCCTTGCCGACGAGCAGCCCGCGCGCCCGGCAGGCCTCCAGGACCGCCACCGCCTTCGCGGGCGCGGGCGCGCCGTCCGGCTCGATCAGCTCGATGCCCACCATCAGGCCCTTGCCGCGCACGTCGCCCACCGCGGGGACCTCCAGCGCGCGCAGCCCGGCCAGCAGCCGGTCGCCCAGCTCGGCCGCGCTGGCCTGCAGGTCGTGGTCGGCGATGTAGTCCAGCACCGCCGCCGCGCCGACCGTGGCCACCGGGTTGCCGCCGAAGGTGGAGATCGAGTTGGCGTTGAGGCAGTCCATCACCTCGGCGCGGGCGACGACGCCGCCGATCGCCAGACCGTTGCCCAGGCCCTTGGCGAAGGTCATCATGTCCGGCGTCACCCCGTGCGCGCCGATGCCCCAGAAGTGCTCGCCCGTGCGGCCCCAGCCGGTCTGCACCTCATCGGAGATGAACAGGATGCCGTGCTCGGCCAGCACCTCGGCGAAGGAGCCGTAGAGGCCGTCCGGCGGCACGCAGAAGCCGCCGACGCCCTGGATCGGCTCGGCGATCATGCAGGCGACGTCGCCGGAGGTCATCGTGGTGATGACCTCGCGCAGGTCCTCGGTGCAGGCCTTGATGTAGTCGGCGTCGGAGAGCCCGGCGAACGGGCCGCGGTAGCGGTAGCCGCCGTGCACGTAGCTCACCCGCACCGGCGACAGCGCGCTGGCCGACCAGCCCCGGTTGCCCGTCACGCCGACGGTGGCGAAGGCGCGGCCGTGGTAGGAGTTGCGCATCGCCAGCACCTGGTTGGAGCGGCGGTGCTGGGTGGCCAGCATCAGCGCGGTCTCGTTGGCCTCGGTGCCGGAGTTGGTGAAGAACACCTTGGCGTCCGGGATGCCGGAGAGCGCCGCGATCTTCTCGGCCAGCTCCACCTGCGCGCGGATCAGGTAGAGCGTGGAGGTGTGCATGATCCCGGTGTCGAGCTGCTTGCGGACCGCGTCGCCGACCTCGGCCACGTCGTAGCCCAGGGCGTTGGTGAGGATGCCCGCGAAGAAGTCGAGGTAGCTCTTGCCGTTCGCGTCGGTCACCCGGCGCCCGTGGCCGCTGACGATCTCGATCGGGTCGGCGTAGTAGAGGGCCAGCCAGTTCGGGAGCACGGCGCGGTGGCGCTCGATCAGGGTCATACGGGGAAGTGTCGTGCGCGGTGCGGCGAGCCGCCACGGTCAAAGTGCATCGCGATCACGGTCGCGGCCTTACACTCTGTCGCGTGTACCCGACCGTCGCGGACGCGCTGTCGCTGCCCGTCGTGCGGGCGGGCGGACCGCGCCTGGTGGCGGGCGCGGCCGGCCTGGACCGGCGGGTGCGGTGGGTGCACGCCGCCGAGGTCGTCGACATCGCCGCCCTGCTGCGCGGCGGCGAGCTGGTCCTCACCACCGGCATCGTCCTGCCCGACGACCACGCCGGGCTGACCCGCTACGTCGAGGAGCTGGCCTCGGCGGGCATCGCCGGGCTCGTGGTCGAGCTGGTGCGGCACTGGCGCGGCGCGCTGCCGCCCGCCCTGGTCGACGCCGCCGAGCGGCACGGCCTGCCGCTGGTCACCCTCGCCCGCGAGACCCGCTTCGTCGCGGTCACCGAGGCCGTCGTCGGCCTGATCCTGGACGCGCAGATGGCCGAGCTGCGCGCCGCCGAGCAGGTCCACGAGACCTTCACCGCGCTGACGGTGGCGGGCGCCGAGCCGGTCGAAGTGCTGCGCGAGGTCACCAGGGCATCGAACCTTCCGGTCGTGCTGGAGACCCTGGCCCACGACGTGCTCGCCTACGACACCGCCGGCCTCGACCCGGGCGACCTGCTCGCCGACTGGGCGCGGCGCTCCCGCGCGGTCAGCGTCGCCGACCGCACCGGCTACGACGAGGACGCAGGCTGGCTGGTGACGGTGGTCGGCGCGCGCGGGCACCACTGGGGGCGGCTGGTGCTGCTGTGCCCGCAGGAGCCGGTGCACCGCCTGCGCGTCATCGCCGAGCGCGCCGCCTCCGCCCTCGCGGTGCACCGCCTGGTGGCCCGCGACCGCGAGAGCCTGGAGCGCCACGCCCACCGAACCCTGCTGGCCGACCTGCTCACCGACCCCCGCCCGGAGATCACCGCGCACAGCGTCGCCCTCGGCGTCCCCCTGGAGCGCCGCCAGCTCATCGGCCTGTCGGTGCGCCCCCGCACGGTCGCCACCACCCGCTCCATGGCCACCCACGAGGTGCTGCGCGACCTCGCCGAGGCCACCGCGCTGGCCGCCCGCCGCGCCCGCGTCGCCGCCCTGGTCGGCATCGTGGACGACACCAGCGTCCGCGCCCTGCTCTCCCTCACCCCCCAGGCCGACCCGGACACCGTCCTCACCCGCCTGGCCACCGAGACCCACCAGGCCGCCGCCCTCCCGGTCGTCGTCGCCGTGGGCAGCACGGTCACCGCCGCCGCCGACGCCCGCCGCAGCCTGGTCGAGGCCGCGCACGTCGCCCAGGCCGCGCTGCGCGCCCCCGACGCCGCCTACCACCGCCTGGACGACGTCCGGCTCCGCGGCCTGCTGCACCTGCTCGCGGGCGACGACCGGGTCGCCGCCTTCGCCGAGCGCGAGCTGGGCCCGCTGCTGGCCCGCGACGCCGCGCACGGCAGCAGGCTGCTCGACGCCCTGCGCCACTACTGCGAGCACGGCGGCAACAAGTCCGCCGCCGCGACGGCCGCGCACCTCTCGCGCACCGCCTACTACCAGCAGCTGGCCCGCGTCGAGCAGGTCCTCGGCGTGTCCCTGGACGACTCCGAGTCGGTGCTCTCGCTGCATGTGGCGCTGCTCGCATTCGACATCGGGCAGGGGCACACCCCGCTGTCACCCGATTGGGTCAACCCCAGGTAACAGCGGGATTTCGAGCACCGATCGCCACTCCGCGCAATGGACAGAATGTGTGCGGTAGGGGCCAACCTCGCACACAGTGACGCTGCCCGCGACCGGCGGGACACCACCACCATGCCCGGATGGAACTGGGAACCGGGACGACCGCCCACCCGGACGGCCGGGTCGAGCTGGTGGACCCCGCCGCCGTCGCCGACAGCCCGTACTCCAACCCCGAACTGGCGCCCGTGCCGATCGCCGAGCGCAAGTGGACGACCTACAACTTCACCGCGCTGTGGGTCGGCATGGCCCACAACATCCCCAGCTACACCCTCGCCGCCGGGCTGATCGCGCTGGGCATGGACTGGGTGCAGGCGTTCCTCACCATCACCCTCGGCAACCTGCTCGTGCTCATCCCGATGCTGCTCAACAGCCACGCCGGGACCAAGTACGGCATCCCGTTCCCGGTCTTCGCCCGCGCCTTCTACGGCATCCGCGGCGCGAACGTCCCCGCGCTGCTGCGGGCGTTCATCGCCTGCGGGTGGTTCGGCATCCAGACCTGGATCGGCGGGGCCGGCGTGCACGTCATCGCCAGCAAGCTGCTCGGCGGCTGGTGGGAGAACGCGGCGCTGGTGGCCGGGAAGCCGTGGACGCTGTGGGCGTCGTTCCTGCTGTTCTGGGCGATCGAGATGTGGATCATCTGGCGGGGGATGGACACGCTGCGGCGCTTCGAGAACTGGGCGGCGCCGTTCGTCATCGTCGTCGCCGTGGTGCTGCTGGTCTGGGTGCTGGTCGAGGCAGGCGGGTTCGGGCCGATCCTGTCGCAGCCCTCGACGCTGGGCTGGGGCGCGGAGTTCTGGGCGATCTTCTTCCCGTCGCTGATGGCGATGGTGGCGTTCTGGTCGACGCTCTCGCTCAACATGCCCGACTTCACCCGCTTCGGGGCGGGCCAGAAGCAGCAGGTCCTCGGCCAGACCCTCGGCCTGCCGACGACGATGTCGTTCTTCGCGATCCTGTCGATCATCATCACCTCGGGCACGGTGGTCATCTACGGCGTGCCGATCTGGGACCCGATCGAGCTGGCCAGCCGCTTCGACAACGCCTTCGTCGTCGCGCTGGGGCTGTTCACCGTGCTCGTGGCGACCCTGTCGGTCAACGTCGCCGCCAACGTCGTCAGCCCGTCCTACGACTTCTCTAACCTCGCGCCCAGGACCATCACCCGCCGCGGCGGCGCGGTCATCACCGGCGTGCTGGGCATCGTGATCATGCCCTGGTACCTGTACGAGAGCCCGGAGATCTACATCTTCACCTGGCTGCAGACCTACGGCGGCCTGCTCGGCGCGGTCGCGGGCGTGCTGATCGGCGGCTACTGGCTGCTGCACCGCACCCAGCTCGACCTGCCCGCCCTCTACCTGCGCGAAGGCCGCTACTGGTTCACCGGCGGCTACAGCGTCCCCGCGCTGGTGGCCACCGCCGTCGGCATGGTGCTGGCCGTCGGCGGCGCCTACTCCCGCCCCGGTCAGGGCCCCTTCCCCGAGGACGGCCTGATCCCGTTCCTCAAGCCGCTCTACGACTACAGCTGGGCCGTCGGCCTGGCCGCCGCGCTGCTGGTGTTCCTGGCGCTGACCTGGAGCAGCGCGAATCGACGCGATCGGGTGACCGGGGTGGCCGCCGAGCCCGCCTCCTCCTGACAATCCCGACGCTTCCGCACAGCACAACCGAGAGGGGAAAGCACGTGATCGTACGAGCCGGACTCGTCCAGCAGCGCTGGACCGGCGACAAGGAGTCGATGATCGCCAACGCGGTCTCGGCCATCGCCACCGCGGCGTCGCAGGGCGCCCAGGTCGTCTGCTTGCAGGAACTGTTCTACGGCCCGTACTTCTGCCAGGTCCAGGACGCCGACTACTACTCCTACACCGAGGCGATCCCGGACGGCCCGACGACGCGCCTGATGTGCGAGGTGGCCGAGCAGCACGGGGTGGTGCTGGTCGTGCCCATGTACGAGCAGGAGCAGCCGGGCGTCTACTACAACACCGCCGCGGTGATCGACGCCGACGGCACCTACCTCGGCAAGCACCGCAAGAACCACATCCCGCAGGTGAAGGGCTTCTGGGAGAAGTTCTACTTCAAGCCAGGGAACCTGGGCTACCCGGTGTTCGACACCGCGGTGGGCCGCATCGGGGTCTACATCTGCTACGAGCGGCACTTCCCGGAGGGCTGGCGGGCGCTCGGCCTGGCCGGAGCGAAGATCGTGTTCAACCCCTCGGCGACCAGCCGCGGGCTCTCGGAGTACCTGTGGCGCCTGGAGCAGCCCGCCGCGGCCGTGGCCAACGAGTACTTCGTGGGGACCATCAACCGGGTCGGCGTGGAGCCGCTGGGCGAGAACGACTTCTACGGCCAGTCCTACTTCGCCGACCCGCGCGGGCAGCTCGTCGGCGAGGCCGCCTCCGACACCGACGAGGAGATCGTCGTCCGCGACCTCGACATGGACCTGCTGAACGAGGTGCGCGACCTGTGGGCGTTCTACCGCGACCGCAGGCCCGACACCTACACCTCGCTGACGGAGGCCTGATGCGCACCCTGATCAGCGGCGGCACCGTCGTCAACTCCGGCGGCGGGTTCGCCGCCGACGTCCTGGTCGAGGGCGAGACCATCGCCGCGGTCACCGCTCCCGGGCTGGCCGCCGCCCTGGGCGTCACCGCCGACCGGGTCATCGACGCCACCGGCAGGTACGTGCTGCCCGGCGGCATCGACGCCCACACGCACATGGAGATGCCCTTCGGCGGCACCGCGTCGGTCGACACCTTCGCCACCGGCACCGCCGCCGCGGCCTGGGGCGGCACCACGACGATCATCGACTTCGCCGTGCAGGCCAAGGGGACCTCGCTGCTGTCCGCGATGGACAAGTGGCACGAGAAGGCGGGCGGGCACTGCGCCGTCGACTACTCCTTCCACATGATCGTCTCCGACGTCAACGACACCACGCTCAAGGAGATGGAGTCGTGCGTGGCGGCCGGGGTGAACAGCTTCAAGATGTTCATGGCCTACCCCGGCGTCTTCTACTCCACCGACGGCGAGATCCTGCGCGCGATGCAGAAGGCCCGCGAGATCGGCTCCACGATCATGATGCACGCCGAGAACGGCATCGCGATCGACCAGCTCGTCGCCCAGGCGCTCGCCGAGGGCCGCACCGACCCGGTGTACCACTCGCTGACCCGCCCGCCGGAGCTGGAGGGCGAGGCCACCCACCGCGCCATCCAGCTCGCCGCGGTGACCGGCGCGCCGCTCTACATCGTGCACCTGTCCTCGCGGCAGGCGCTGGAGGCGGTGACCACCGCGCGCGACACCGGGCAGAACGTGTTCGCCGAGACCTGCCCGCAGTACCTGTTCCTGTCCATAGAGGACATGGCACGGCCGGGCTTCGAGGGCGCCAAGTTCGTCTGCTCGCCGCCGCTGCGCCCGGCCGACCACCAGCTGGACCTGTGGCGCGGCCTGCGCACCAACGACCTGTCGGTGGTCTCCACCGACCACTGCCCGTTCTGCTTCGTCGGGCAGAAGGAGCTGGGCCGCGGCGACTTCTCCAAGATCCCCAACGGGATGCCCGGCGTCGAGCACCGTATGGACCTGCTGCACCAGGGCGTCGTGCGCGGGGAGATCTCGCTGTCGCGGTGGGTGGAGATCAGCGCCACGACCCCGGCGCGGATGTTCGGCCTCTACCCGCGCAAGGGCGTCATCGCCCCCGGCTCGGACGCCGACATCGTCGTCTACGACCCCAAGGCCACCCAGGTGCTCTCCGCCGAGACCCACCACATGAACGTCGACTACTCCGCCTACGAGGGCATGGAGCTGATCGGCAAGGTGGAGACGGTGCTCTCCCGGGGCTCGGTCGTGGTCGACCGCGGGTCCTTCCACGGTCGCGAGGGGCACGGCGAGTTCCTCGAACGCGACCTCAACCAGTACCTGCTCTGAGAGGAGTGCCATGGACTTCGGGCTGGTGCTGCAGACCGACCCACCCGCGCGCGACGTCGTGCGGCTGATGGTGGAGGCCGAGGAGCGCGGCTTCGGCTACGGGTGGACGTTCGACTCGTGCGTGCTCTGGCAGGAGCCGTTCGTCATCTACTCCCAGATCCTCGCCGCGACCCGGGACCTGGTCGTCGGGCCGATGGTGACCAACCCCAGCACCCGGGACTGGTCGGTGACGGCGTCGCTGTTCGCCACGCTCAACGACATGTTCGGCAACCGCACGGTGTGCGGGATCGGGCGCGGGGACTCCGCGCGCCGGGTGATCGGGCAGAAACCCGCCTCGCTGGCGGTGCTGGCCGACTCGATGCACGTCATCCGCGAGCTGGCCGAGGGCCGGGAGGCGGTGCTGCACGGTGCCCCGGTGCGCATCCCGTGGGTGCGCGACGGGCGGCTGGAGATGTGGATGGCCGCCTACGGGCCCAAGGCGCTGAAGCTGGTCGGCGAGCAGGCCGACGGCTTCATCCTGCAGACCGCGGACCCGGCCATCGCCAAGTGGACGATCGAGGCGGTGCGCTCGGCGGCGGCGGCGGCCGGGCGCGATCCCGGCGGCATCACCATCTGCGTGGCCGCGCCCGCCTACGTCGGCGACGACCTGGCCCACCAGCGCGACCAGCTGCGCTGGTTCGGCGGCATGGTCGGCAACCACGTCGCCGACCTGGTCGCCCGCTACGGCGACTCCGGTCCGGTGCCCAAGGAGCTGACCGACTACATCCGCGGCCGGGAGGGCTACGACTACGCCCACCACGGCAAGGCGGGCAACCGCTCGACGGACTTCGTCCCGGACGAGATCGTGGACCGCTTCTGCCTGCTCGGTCCGGCGTCGGCGCACGTGGACCGGCTGGCGGAGCTGGCGTCGCTGGGCGTCGACCAGTTCGCCGTCTACCTGATGCACGACGACCGGGAGGCGACGCTGCGCGCCTACGGGGAGCAGGTGATCGGGAAGGTGGCCCAGCCGGTCTGAGGCCGGTGGTCCCGGCGCTCCCGCTACGGCGGGGGCGCCGGGTCGCTGTCGAGGTAGTCGGAGAGGGCGGCGGACCCGCGCAGGCGGGCGCGGCTGAGCAGGCGCAGGTCGCGGTCGCGGCCGGCCAGCTCGGCCAGTGCGCGCGCGGGGTCGTCGTCGGTGCGCAGGGCGGCGGTGGCCGCGGCGATGATGCCGAACGGGTAGCCGCCCCGGCGCAGCACCGCGACCAGGCGCGCGATCCGCTGCTCGGACGCGTCGTAGACGCGGTAGCCCGCGCTGTCGCGGGTGGGGGAGAGCAGGCCGCGCTCCTCCCACTGGCGCAGCAGTGGCGTGTCGACCCCGATGTCGCGGCCCAGCTCGCCGATGCGCAGCGGCGCCCTCGGCCGGGGCGTCCCGGCGACGGCGGTGAAGGCGGCCCTCGCCCTGGCGATCTCGGCGCGCTCGGCGGTCAGGTCGGCGTGGCCCGCGTCGACGGCGGCGAGCGCGTCCCCGAGACGTCCTGAGTGGACCGCGCGCATGATCTCCTGGGCGCGGGCCCAGCCGTGGCCGGCGGCGAGGGCGCGCACGGTGCGCAGGGCGCGGGCGTGGGCGTCGGTGAGGACGCGGTAGCCGTTGCCTGCGCGCTCGGCGGGCGGCAGGAGTCCGCGGTCGAGGTAGTTGCGGATCTGCTGGGGGGTGACACCCGCTGTCCTGGCGAGCTGGGAGATGCGCGGCATCTTCACATGCTAGTTGATACTTTCGCCGGGATATCGCTGGTGCATCTCGTTCAACTCTCTACCTGCTGATCAATGAGACAATTGAAGGCATGGATGACAGTCAGTTGATCGGCCTGCTGCTCGCGGAGTTGGACGGCGTGATCGCCATGGAGAGCCAGGGCGACACGTTCCTCATCTACGACCCGCATGACGACGTCCCCTACAACCGCCGCTTCCCGTTCGCCACCGTCGTCACCGCCGACCGCTACGACTCGGCCTCCAACCTCGACCGTCCCGGCGCCTACCGGCTCAACCTCGGCCTGACCAAGGCCACCTACCGCGCCCGCTTCAGCGCGGAAGGCCCGGTCGACCACGCCGCCGAGGACGTGCTGATGCCGCACCCGGTGTACGCCCCGCAGCACTGGATCTGCGTCGTGAACCCGTCACAGGCCACAGTGGACGCCGCGATGCCGCTGATCAGGGAGGCCCACGACTTCGCGGCGCGCAAGTACCGCCCCGCTGGGCGCTGAGCGTCGCCAAGGCGGCATTCGGCGCCTCTGCCCCGCGGGCGAACTGGTCGCCGCCGCGGCGCGCCTGGGACGACGAGGGGATCACCGCCCGTCGTGGCGCAGACGGGCGGCCTGGCGGGTGAGGTGGGCGTGCTCGGCCTCGCTGGTGGCGGCGCGGGCGGCCTCGACGTAGAGGTCCGCGGCGTCGGCGAGGTTGCCCGCGCGCTCGTGCAGGTGCGCGAGGACGGCGGTGTAGCGGGGCAGGGACGGGTCCAGGTCGGCCAGGGCGGCGAAGGCGCGGCCGGGGCCGTCGGCCTCGCAGAGCGCGACCGCGCGGTTGAGACGCACCACCGGGCTGTCGGTCAGGCGGACGAGTTCGTCGTACCACTCCACGATCTGCGGCCAGTCCGTCTCCGCGGCCGTGGGCGCGTCGGCGTGCAGGGCGGCGATGGCGGCCTGGGCCTGGTACTCGCCGAGCCGGTCGCGGGAGAGCGCGGTCTGCAGAACGGTGACGCCCTCGGCGATCAGCGCGGTGTCCCAGAGCCCGCGGTCCTGCTCGGCCAGCGGGACCAGCCGCCCGCCGGGCCCCGTGCGGGAGGCGCGGCGGGCGTGGTGCAGCAGCATCAGGGCGAGCAGGCCCGCGGCCTCGGGCTCGGCGGAGAGGGCGGCGAGCTGGCGGGCCAGGCGGATGGCCTCGGCCGCCAGGTCGACGTCGCCGCCGTAGCCCTCGTTGAACACCAGGTACAGCACGCGCAGCACCGTCGCCAGGTCGCCGGGCTCGTCCAGGCGGACGTCGGCGACGCGGCGCTTGGCGCGGGTGATCCGCTGCGCCATCGTCGCCTCGGGCACCAGGTAGGCCCGCGCGATCTGCCTGGTCGTCAGCCCGCCGACGGCGCGCAGCGTCAGCGCGACCGCCGCGCCCGGCGGCAGCGACGGGTGCGCGCACAGGAAGTACAGGCGCAGCGTGTCGTCGGTGGCGGGCACCGGGCCGCCCCGCGGCTCGGCGTCCACCGCCAGCTCACGCTCGCGCCGGGACTTCTCGGCGCGCACCGCGTCGAGGAACTTGCGCCACGCGACGGCGATCAGCCACGCCTTCAGCTCGTGCGGCGGCTCCTTCGCCGCCACGGCGCTGATCAGCGCTTCCTGAACGGCGTCCTCGGCCGAGGCGAAGTCCGCCCCGCGCCGGACGAGGACGCCGATCACCGCGGGCACCAGCTCCCGCAGCTCGCTCACCGGTGCTACTCCGTCACCGCGGGGGCTCCGGTGAAGAACGGGCGGACCTCCAGCCACTCCTGCAGCGGCACGCCGCCGGGGCCCGGCGCGGCCGAGAGCTCCCCGGCCAGCTCGACCGCCCGGTCCCAGGACTCGACGTCGATGACCATCCAGCCCGCGATGAGGTCCTTGGTCTCGGCGAACGGGCCGTCGGTCACCGGCGGGCGGCCTTCGCCGTCGAAGCGGACGAACGCGCCCTCCGGCGAGAGCGCCTGGCCGTCGACGTACTCGCCGGACTCTTCCAGGCGGGCGGCGAAGTCGCGCATGTAGGTCAGGTGCGCGTCGACCTCGTCCGGCGTCCACTGGTCCATCGGGGCGAAGGGGACGGTCGGGGTCGGGCCGCCGCGGTAGTGCTTCAGCATCAGGTACTTCATCTCGGGTTTCCTCCTCGGGTGATCGGCCCTCGCGGCTGATCGTGCCCCAGGGACGGAGCCGTCGCCGGGTTCTCGACATCCTCGACCATTCCAGTCATGTGACCCCAGTCACATATCTGCGCACTGGGGGTCGCCCTTGTCGTCGGTACCCCCAGGGGGTATAAAGAACGGACCGGGTACCCGCAGGGGGTATCATTGACGTCGTGAACCGGGGAGTGTCGTGAACACCGCAAGCAAGCTCGCCGCGTACGGCGCGGCGGTCGCGCTGGTCGCCGCCGGGGCGTGGGCCGTCGGCGCGGCGGTCGGCCCGCTGTCCGCCGCCACGCCGCAGCCGCCGCCGCACGGGGCCGGAGGAGCCCACGGGGGCGGCGACGCGCACGGGCCGGGGGAGCACGCGCTGGTCGGGCTCGCGAGCAGCGCGAACGGCTACTCGATCAGCTCGCCCATGGTCGGTGTCGACGGCGGGAACTTCCGCTACACGATCACCGGCCCGGACGGCGAAGCGGTCACCGCCTTCGAGAACTCCCACGAGAAGCGCATGCACCTCGTCGTCGTGCGCCGCGACCTGGTCGAGTACCAGCACCTGCACCCGGAGATGGCCCCCGACGGCACCTGGAAGATCCCGCTGTCGGTCGGCAGGGCAGGGGTCTACCGCGCCTTCGCCGACTTCGTGCCCAAGGGCGGCCAGCGCCAGACCCTCGGCATCGACCTCTTCGCCGACGGCACGTTCCAGCGCGTCGAGCACGCGGACTCCACACAGGACACCGTCGACGGCTACCAGGTCACCCTGCGCGGCCAGTTCCCCGACCTCACCGCCACCATCAGCCGCGGCGGCGTCCCGGTCACCGACCTGGAGCCCTACCTCGGCGCGTACGGGCACCTGGTCGTGCTGCGCAAAGGCGACCTGCCCTACGTCCACGCCCACCCGAACGGCACCCCGGGCGACGGGACGACCAAGGCGGGCCCGGACATCGGCTTCGGCGTCGAGGTCCCCTCGGCCGGGACCTACCGCCTCTTCCTCGACTTCCAGCACGACGGCACGGTGCGCACCGCCGAGTTCACCATGACCGCGGGCGACGACCACGGGCACGGGTGATCGCGGTGACGACCCAGATCGAACTCGCCATCGGCGGCATGACCTGCGCCTCCTGCGCCAACCGCGTCGAGCGCAAGCTCAACAAGCTCGACGGCGTCACCGCCACCGTCAACTACGCCACCGAGAAGGCCAAGGTCGTCTTCCCCGCCGACCTCGACCCCGCCGTGCTCGTCGGCCAGGTCGAGGCCGCCGGCTACACCGCGATCCTGCCCGCGGCCGAACCCGAGACCGCCGAGCCGGAAGACGACCTGCGCGCCCTGCGCCACCGCCTCGTCGGCGCGGCCGTGCTGTCGGTGCCCGTCATCGCGTTGGCCATGGTGCCCGCGTTCCAGTTCACCTACTGGCAGTGGATCTCGCTGGCGCTCGCCGCGCCCGTCGTGGTGTGGGCGGCGTGGCCGTTCCACCGCGCCGCCTGGGCCAACCTGCGCCACGGCGCGGCGACCATGGACACGCTCATCTCCATGGGCACGGTCGCGGCGTTCCTCTGGTCGCTGTACGCGCTGCTCTGGGGCAGCGCGGGCGAACCCGGCATGACGCACCCGTTCCGCTTCACCATCGAGCGGATGAGCGGCGACGCCAACATCTACCTGGAAGTCGCCGCGGGCGTCACCACGTTCATCCTGGCGGGCCGCTACTTCGAGGCCAGGGCCAAGCGCCGCGCCGGGTCGGCGCTGCGGGCGCTGCTGGAGCTGGGCGCCAAGGACGTCGCCGTGCTGCGCGGCGGACGCGAGGTCAGGGTGCCGGTCGAGCAGCTTGCCGTCGGCGACGAGTTCGTGGTGCGGCCGGGGGAGAAGGTCGCCACCGACGGCACCGTCACCGACGGCGCGTCGGCCGTGGACGCGAGCATGGTGACCGGCGAGTCCGTGCCGGTCGAGGTCGGTCCGGGGGCCCCGGTCGTCGGGGGGACGGTCAACGCGGGCGGCAGGCTCGTCGTGCGCGCCGAGCGGATCGGCGCGGACACGCAGCTGGCCCGCATGGCCCGCCTGGTCGAGGAGGCGCAGACCGGCAAGGCCGAGGTGCAGCGCCTGGCCGACCGCGTGTCCGGGGTGTTCGTGCCGGTCGTCATCGCGCTGGCCGCCGCCACCCTGGCGTTCTGGCTCGGCGCGGGCGGCAGCCCGTCCGCGGCGTTCACCGCCGCCGTCGCCGTGCTGATCATCGCCTGCCCGTGCGCGCTCGGCCTGGCCACGCCCACGGCGCTGCTCGTCGGCACCGGCCGCGGCGCGCAGCTCGGCGTGCTCATCCGCGGACCCGAGGTCCTGGAGTCCACCCGCCGCGTGGACACCGTCGTGCTGGACAAGACCGGGACCGTGACCACCGGCCAGATGAGCCTCATCGAGGTCGTCACCGCGCCGGGCACCTCGCGCGAGGACGCCCTGCGGCTGGCGGGCGCGGTCGAGCACGCCTCCGAGCACCCCGTCGCCAGGGCCATCGCCGACGCGGCGGGCGAGGTGCCGCCGGTGTCGGACTTCGCCAACACCGCGGGCCTGGGCGTGCAGGGGGTCGTCGAAGGGCACGCGGTCGTCGTCGGCCGGGCCGCGCTGCTGGTGCAGTGGGCGCTGCGGCTGCCCGATGACCTGGTGAAGGCCAAGGAGGACGCGGAATCCCTGGGCCGCACCGCCGTCGCCGTCGGCTGGGACGGCGCGGCCCGCGCGGTCCTGGTCGTCGCCGACACGGTGAAGCCGACCTCGGCCGAGGCGATCCGGGGGCTGCGCGGGCTCGGGCTCACCCCGGTCCTGCTCACCGGCGACAACACCGCCGCCGCCGAGGCCGTCGCCGCTGAGGTCGGCATCGAGGAGGTCATCGCCGAGGTGCTGCCCGCCGACAAGGTCGACGCGGTCAAGCGCCTGCAGTCCGAGGGCCGCGTGGTCGCCATGGTCGGCGACGGCGTCAACGACGCCGCCGCCCTCGCCCAGTCCGACCTCGGCCTGGCCATGGGCACCGGCACCGACGCCGCCATCGAGGCCGCCGACCTGACGCTGGTCCGCGGCGACCTGCTGGCCGCCGTCGACGCCATCCGCCTGTCCCGGCGCACGCTGAGCACCATCAAGGGCAATCTGTTCTGGGCCTTCGCCTACAACGTCGCCGCCCTCCCGCTCGCCGCGGCGGGCCTGCTCAACCCGATGCTCGCCGGCGCGGCGATGGCCGTCAGCTCGGTCTTCGTGGTGACCAACAGCCTGCGCCTGCGCGGTTTCCAGCCCGCGCCGCGGTCAGGGGACGGGCAGGCCCGGTAGGTTCGCGCGCGTGCGCGTCCTCTTCGCGGGCCTGTCCACCCCCGGCCACCTCCACCCGATGATCCCCTTGGCCGCGGCACTGCGCGCCGACGGCCACGACGTGCGGTTCGCGGCGGGCGAAGGCGCGCACCCGGTTCTGCTGGCCAACGGCCTCGCCCCTTTCAGCCCCGGCTTCGCCGTCCACGAGATCTACGCCGAGGACATCGCCGATGACCTGCGGCGCCTGGCCCCCGACCTCGTCGTCGCGGGCTGGGGCGTCCCGGGGGTGGCGGAGGCGGCGACAGGCATCCGGACCATCTGGCACGGCTTCGGCAGGCTCTACCCCGAGGGCATCGGCATGGTCCGCCCCACCGGCACCGGCCTGCCGCACATCGACATCTGCCCGCCGTCGCTGCAGGACAAGGACTTCCTCGCCGAGTCCCGCGTCCCGATGCGCCCCACCGGCCTCCCCGACCCCGCTCCCGTGCCCGACCTGACCGGCACGGACGATGACGCAGGGTCGATCATCTACCTCACGCTCGGCACGGTCTTCGGCACACCCGGACTCCTGACCACCGCCATCGCCGCCCTGTCCCCGCTCGCCGCGCGCCTCGTCGTCGCCGCGGGCCGCGTCCCACCCGCCGACCTCGGCCCGCTGCCGCCCAACACCACCGCCCACACCTGGCTGCCGCAGGACGCCGTCATCGGCCACGCCGACCTCGTCGTCCACCACGCGGGCAGCGGCACCACCCTCGGCGCCCTCGCCGCGGGCGTCCCGCAACTGCTGCTCCCGCAAGGCGCCGACCAGTTCGCCAACGCCGAAGCCCTCACCGCCGCAGGCGCCGCCCGCACGGTCACGCCCGACACACCCGACACGCCCGACACCCTCGACACCATTGCCGAGGCCGCCCGCGCCCTCCTGCGCAGCGACGACCACCGCGCCGCCGCCCGCGCCCTCGCCGCCGAGATCGCCGCGATGCCCTCCCCGGCCGAGGTCGCCCGCGCCCTGGTGTGAACGCGCCGGTTACCGCCGTGTGTCCCCGACACACCCCGGAAACGCCGAAGCGGGCCGCGCCCACGAGGGGACGGCCCGCTTCGGGACGGACTCAGATCAGGCGGTCGCCGTTCTCCGGGTGGAAGAGGTGGGTCTCCTCCGGGTGGCGCAGGGTCACGCGGACGACCTGGCCGAGGGCGGGCGGGGTGCGGCCGTCGACGCGCATCACCAGGCGGGCGCCGGACTCGCCGGTCACGGTGCCGTGGACCAGGGCGTCGGCGCCCAGCTCCTCGACCAGCTCGACGGTGAGGTCGAAGGCGTTGGCGGTGTCGGCCGGGGCCAGGCTCAGCGATTCGGGGCGCACGCCCAGGGTCACCGACTGCAGGTTGTGCCTGCCGACGGCGGCGAAGGCGTCGCGGGTCAGCGGGACGGTCATGTCGCCGAGGACGAGGCCGTTGCCGCGCACGGCCGCCTCGCGCAGGTTCATCGCGGGGCTGCCGATGAAGCCCGCCACGAACGCGTTCGCCGGGGAGTCGTACAGCGCGCGCGGGGTGTCGCACTGCTGGAGCAGGCCGTCCTTGAGCACCGCGACGCGGTGGCCCATGGTCATGGCCTCGACCTGGTCGTGGGTGACGTAGATGGTCGTGGTGCCCAGCCGCCGCTGCAGCGCGGCGATGTTGGCGCGGGTCTCCACGCGCAGCTTGGCGTCGAGGTTCGACAGCGGCTCGTCCATGAGGAAGACCGCGGGGTCGCGGACGATGGCGCGACCCATCGCGACACGCTGTCGCTGACCGCCAGAAAGCGCTTTCGGCTTGCGCGCGAGGTACTTCTCCAGGTCCAGCAGCTTGGCCGCCTCGGTGACCTTCTCCTGGATCTGCGCCTTCGGCAGGCCCTGCAGCTTGAGCGCGAAGCCCATGTTCTGCGCGACCGTCATGTGCGGGTACAGCGCGTAGGACTGGAACACCATCGCGATGTCGCGTCCCTTCGGCGGGACGTGCGTGACGTCGCGGGCGCCGATGTGGATCGCGCCCTCGTCGATGTCCTCAAGCCCGGCCAGCATGCGCAGCGCGGTCGACTTGCCGGAACCCGACGGCCCGACCAGCACCAGGAACTCGCCGTCTTCCACCGACAGCTCAAGTCGGTCGACCGCCCGGACCGGCGGGGAACCCGCGTAGACCCTCGATGCCGACTCGTACCGGACCTCGGCCACCTCGTCCTCCTCGGAAAACTTCCGCCGTGAATGCATTCAGACGGCTCAGTGGCACAGCATGCCTCACGGGGGCGCGCAACACCAGAGTCTCGCGCGAAAGGATTTCAAGATCCGTCAAGAATCTGTAACGAACGTCCACCGTGCGGTACCCCGCGTGGGGTCAGCGGTGCACAGTGCACGTCACCGCGACGGTGCGGAGCGCGTGAATCGCTACCGCACCGTCTCTGAACCGATTCATAGTTGGAGGCGCCGTGCCGACGCACCGGGCAGTAGGGACCACTCCCGTGCGCAAGTCTTTCCGTTCCACCGCGTTCCGTCTCGCCGCCATCGCCACGGTCTTCGCGACCGCGGCCGCCTGCGGCGGAGACCCCGCGCCCACCCAGGGCGGCGGGGGCAACGGAGCGCCAGCGGCCCTGGAGGGGGTCGGCCCGATCACCCTCGTGTCCGGCAAGGACACCTCGGGCAACCTGCAGAACCAGGTCGACGCGTGGAACAAGCAAAACCCCGACCAGAAGGTCACCATCATCGAGCTGCCGGAGTCCGCTGACGCCCAGCGCCAGCAGATGGTGCAGAACGCCCAGACCCAGTCCGACGCCTACTCGGTGCTCACCCTGGACGTGATCTGGACCGCCGAGTTCGCCGCGAACCAGTGGGTCGTCCCGCTGCCGGAGGCGGAGTTCCCGCTGGACACGTTCCTGCCGGCGACGGTGGAGACCGCCAAGTACTTCAACAAGCTCTACGCCGTGCCCGCCACCTCCGACGGCGGCCTTCTCTACTACCGCAAGGACCTCCTCGACTCCGTGGGCGCCAAGGCGCCGACGACGTGGGCCGAGATGAAGGAGACCTGCGAGAAGATCAAGGCCAAGCCGGAGAACAAGGCGCTGAACTGCTTCGCGGGCCAGTACGAGAAGTACGAGGGCCTGACGGTCAACTTCAGCGAGGCGGTCAACTCCGCCGGTGGCGCCGTCGTCGGCGAGGACGGCAAGCCGACCGTCAACACCCCCGAGGCGGCGCAGGGCCTGCAGTTCCTGGTCGACGGCCTCAAGGACGGCACCATCCCGGAGAAGGCCCGCACGTACAAGGAAGAGGAAGGCCGCCGCGACTTCCAGGCCGGTCAGCTCATCTTCCACCGCCAGTGGCCGTACCAGTACGCGCTGGCCAACGCCACCGACGGCTCCTCGAAGGTCGCGGGCAAGTTCGACGTCGCCCCGCTGCCGGGCGCCAGCGGCCCCGGCGCCTCCACCCTGGGTGGCCACAACCTCGCCATCAGCGCCTTCGCGCCGAACAAGAAGACGTCCGTGGACTTCATCAAGTTCATGACCGGCGAGGAGCAGCAGCGCGCCAACCTGGAGGCCACCTCCAAGGCGCCCAGCATGGCGTCGCTGTACGACGACCCCGCGCTGGTCGAGAAGTTCCCGTACCTGCCGGGGCTGAAGGCCTCCATCGAGAACGCCAAGAAGCGCCCCTCGGTGGTCAAGTACCAGGAGGTCTCCACCGCGATCCAGGAGGCGGCCTACTCCGCGATGAGCGGCCAGGCCACGCCGCAGGACGCCCTGGCGTCGCTGCAAACCAAGCTGGAACAGCTGACCGCGAGCTGATCGACGCGAATCCGGTCCCGGGGGTCACGAACCCCCGGGACCGGTCTCTGGAGGACCCATGACCACGACGGTCGGAGCTCCGGTCGATCCCAAACCCGAAGCCACACCCCCGAGCGCGGGCCGCCGCGCGGGTGTCGGGCGGCTCGCCGCGCTCCTCGTTTCCCCAACCCTGATAGTCCTGCTGCTGGTCGTCGCCTACCCGATCATCTCCGCGATCCGCCTGGCGTTCTACCGCCAGGGCGACGGCATCGACCCGGAGACCGGGTTCGTGATCCAGGGCGACGAGTTCGTCGGCCTGGACAACTTCCTCGACATGTTCCGCGGCGAGACGGGCGACCGTTTCCTCAACGCGCTGTGGAACACCACCAGCTTCACCTTCGTCGCCGTGACCCTGGAAGTGGTCATCGGCGTGCTGATGGCGCTGGTGATGCACCGGGCCTTCCGCGGCCGCGCCCTGGTGCGCGCCGCCATCCTGGTGCCGTGGGCCGTGCCCACCGCCATCGCGGGCCTGCTGTGGCGCTGGATCTTCCAGGCCGACGGCGTGGCCAACGACCTGGTGCCCGGCGAGTCCATCCTGTGGACCGCCGACGGCGGCGCGGCCTGGCTGGCCGTCGTCATCGCCGACACCTGGAAGACGGCGCCGTTCATCGGCCTGCTGGTCCTCGCGGGCCTGCAGGTGATCTCCAACGAGGTCTACGAGGCCGCCAAGCTCGACGGCGCCACCCCGTGGAAGACCTTCTGGTCGATCACGCTGCCACTGGTCAAGCCGGCCCTGCTGGTCGCCGTGCTGTTCCGCATCCTCGACACCCTGCGCATGTTCGACCTGCCCTACACGTTGATCGGCCCAGGCAAATCCGCGACCGACACCGTGACGGTGCTGGCGTTCGAGGAAGCGGTCAAGTTCGGCAACTACGGCGAGGCCTCGGCGTACTCGGTGACCCTGTTCGTCTACGTGGCCACGGTCGCCTTCGTCTTCGTCAAGCTGCTCGGCGCCGACGTCATCGGCGCCAGGACGGGGAAGAACAAGTGACCGCGACCATCACCCCGCCGCCCCCCACCAGGCCCGCCCCCAGCGCCCCGCCCAACGCGGCGTGGGCCAAGGCCAAGGTGTGGCTGCCCTACCTGGGCATCGCCGCGATCGTCATCTACTGCCTGGCCCCGTTCTACTGGATGCTGGTCTCCAGCTTCCGCCGGACCTCGGATCTCTTCTCCGGCTCCCCGGTCCCGGCCCCGCTGAGCGTCGAGAGCTACCAGGCCGCGTTCTCCCCGCAGAACGGCTTCCTGCGCGCACTCGGCAACAGCTTCATCGTCGCGGGCGTCACCACGGTGCTGGTGCTGATCATCGGCATCCTCACCGCCTACGCCCTGGCCCGCCTGGACTTCCGGTTCAAGAACCTGGTCCTGGCGGTCATCATCACGACGTCGATGTTCCCCGGCATCTCCCTGCTGGTGCCGCTGCTGGAGCTGTTCAACGCCATCGGCTGGTTCAACACCTACCAGGCGATGATCGTCCCCAGCATGAGCTTCGCCCTGCCCCTGGCCGTCTGGAACCTGACAGCGTTCTTCCGCCAGATGCCCACGGAACTGGAAGAAGCCGCCCAGATCGACGGCTGCACCCCCGCCCAGGCCTTCCGGAAGGTCATCCTCCCCCTGGCCGCCCCGGGCGTGTTCACCACCGCGATCATCACCTTCATCGCCGCGTGGAACGAGTTCATCATCGCCCTGTCGGTGGTGAACAAGCAGGAACTGAAGACGGCCCCGGTGATCACCAGCCAATTCACCGGCCAAACCAACTTCGACGCCCCCTTCGGCACCCAGATGGCCGCAGGCGTGATCGTCACGATCCCGCTGGTCATCCTGGTCCTGCTCTTCCAACGCCGCATCGTCGCCGGCCTCACCGCCGGTGGCGTCAAGTAGGGCGGTTCTAGCTGCACAGGGGCCGGATTTAGTGGTCCCGACCCCTGTGCGCTAGGCTTCCCCCACATGCCGCCCCCGTAGCTCAGGGGATAGAGCACCGCCCTCCGGAGGCGGGAGCGCAGGTTCGAATCCTGCCGGGGGCACAGACGTCAACAACCCGCTGACCAGCGTAAACAGGGTCAGCGGGTTGTTTGCGTTTGCGCGCGGGTGTCCGGTTGTGGGGGGCTCTGAGCGGCTGTTTGCGGGGGGTCTGTGCCCAAACTGTGCCCAAGTTTCGGGGCGGTTGGTGGGCTGGTCTGGGAGAGGACCTGTCGTCGCGGCGCCTCTCGGGCGAGGTGCTGGGGGAGAGGGCATGCGTGTGGGTCTGGCAGGTTCGACGCGAGGGGTTGGTGGCTCAGGTGGTGCCCAGAACGGCGTCGATCATGGTCTGCATGGTGCGGGTGGTGCCGTCGATGCAGCGGGCGTAGGTGCTGAGGAGGACGTCGACGGAGTGGCCGGCCCAGTCGGCGACGGTGGTGGCGGGTACGCCGGCGTTGAGCCAGGTGGAGCAGGCGGCGTGGCGGAGGTCGTAGGGAGTGGCGCCGAGTGGGCTGGCGGCGACCTCTGGTGTGAAGGTGTCGGTGCGGGCTCGCTTCCAGGCGCGGACGATGGTCAGCTTGGGTAGTTCGTTGTCGTTGCGTTCGCCGCGGAAGATCCTGCCGTCCTGGCTGATTCCGAAGCTCTTAATGTGGTGGTGCAGCATCGCAGTGAGCTCAGGTGGGCACGGCACGGGCCGTACCTCGTCCTCATCTCTTTGCTTGAGGGGCCTCAAGTCTCGGTTCTTTCCGCTGTCGGTCCACTCGCGACCGGCGTGGGGTTCGCTGCGTTCGAGGTGGATCGTTCCCCAGCCCTTGACGGGGAGGTCGAGGTTGCGGCGCCGGAGGGCGACGGCTTCTTCTGGGCGTAGTCCGGCGAAGTAGAGGCAGCCGAAGAACGCGACGAGACGAGGCCCGCTGCGTGCTTGTTCCCCCACGGCCTTGAACAGGCTGCGGGCCTGCACCGGGTTCAGGACGCGGCGACGGTCGATCGCCATGGTGGTCTTCGGGGCTGACGCTGCTTTCCTGGCGGCTGGGATGGGGTTGCGTTCCAACAGTTCGCGTTCTTTGACCGCGTACTCGAGGAGCGCGTTGATGATGCGGCGCTTGCGGTTGGCCACTGATGCCGCAGCCAGGGCGCCGTCCAGGTTGCGCCTCAATGCGCTCAGGAGCGCACGGACGTTCTCGTCGCGGCGCAGCGTGGAGACGGGCTTGGTGGACCGCTGGAGCCAGGCGAGCGCGTGCTGGATCTCGGCCGGGACGTCCGGACCTTCGCGCAATACGGGGTTGAAAGCCCAGCGCCTCAGGGCGCGGCGCAGGGTGAGGTCGTCGGGGCGTCCGCGCGTGGTCGACAACATTGCGAGAGTGGCTGTCATGAGAGCTTCGGCATGAGTGCGTCTGGTTGTCGCGGCGCTGTCGGCCCATTTCATGTCAGCGTAGTCGCGGGCGAGTGTGAACCAGGGGATATCGGCTGCCTTTCGTGCCATGGAAACTGGCAGGCCGTCGTCGACTCAGAAAGCTTCGCCCCGCCGTGCTGCGAGAGTGAGCTCGGAATGCAGATTGCTCGCGTGGTTCTCGGATTCTAGATTCTCACTGAATCGCTTCTTGGCCACCTCCCATCGCACCCTGTATGTGTTCTGCCGTTTTCCTTGGTAAGTATAGATCTGAAAGATCTGTACATCATATGAAAGATCTGGCAACGGCTGTCCTTCCGAAGATCAGGATGGAGCGATATGAAGACTGAAGTTGAGCCAGGCGCTCTGTGCTAAACCGGCCCGCGCTCCAAGAGCTGGTCGAGCCAGGTTTCGTAGTCGGCTCGCTGAATGCGGATCGAGCCGTTGGGCAACTTGATGCACCGGGGCGCGCGTTGCACCGCGCGCCATTCGTAGAAGGTGGACCGGGAGATGTTGAGTTCCGCGCAGAACTCCTGAACCGTCAACGGCCGACGGTCCGCAGCATTGAGGCAATCGCACTGCGTTTGCGGTTGGATCATGGTGTTTTCCCTTCGTTCGGTGCTTGGGGTGCTGCGAGGGGGTGGCAGCGGGGGCATCGGAAGGGGCGGCCGTCGTCGGTTTCGCGGTGTCGGGTGGTCGGGTCGCAGTCGCCGCACCAGGCCGGCCGGGGAGGTTTGCCGGTGGTGGGTTGGGAGGCGCGCAGGCCCTGGAGTCGGGAGCGCAGGACCGCGATCGGTGAGGAGGCCCCGACGGGGTTGCTGACGAGGTGATCGGTGAGCAGCTCTGGTCGGATGCCGGAGACGATGGCGTCCTGGACCGCCGCGGCGAGTTGCGCGACGGTGCCGGGCTTCAGGCCCCAGGCCGTGGCGACGGCGTCGAGGACTCCGGCGACTGCGGTTCGGATCTCGCGCGCGGGGTTGGATGGTAGTCCACCCCGCTGCCAGGCGTGACGACGAGCATGACCAAGATCGCCGTGCCTGCGGCAAGGGCGGTCAACTTCGCCACTGTCGGCAGACTCAGTCCGAGCGCTGCGAACGGGGTGTGCCAGAGCATCCACAGGAAGTTCGTGAAGCCCTCAACCGGGTCCTCGCCGACGTTCCACACCGGGCCGTGGCCCGCGGCCAGGTTCGCCGAGTACCTGAACGTGATCAGAGCGTCGTCGATCGTGAAGAACCACGCTGCCCGCACAACCAGGAGAAACAGCGCGCCGAGCCCAACCACCACGAACATCCAGCGAGGTGTAGTCATCCGGCCGGGCTGGGCTACGGACACGCCAGTCGACGGCGTCGACGCGATCGTCACGCCAACCCCAAGGAGGAAAGTTCATCACCCGATCGGAACCCGCAAGGTAGCAGTCCGTGCTGAGGCGGCTGGAGTTCGTCCTGACGCTCCTCGATAGCCCGAGGCGTGATACCTGGCTCGGCTCGGTGACGCCAGGTTCGTCTGGGTTCGGGCCTGGACTAGATGACCCAGTCGTACAAGGTCCAGGCGCGGCCGATGATGGTTCCGCCTGCTGCATTGGAGAAGTAGGACGGTGCTGTTTGGTTGACGTAGTAGGCGCGCATGTCGCCTGCCGCATTGACGCCCATGACGTCGGCGGTGCCGTCGCCGTTCCAGTCTCCTGGGCTGAAGAGTTGGTCGCTGTAGGTGTTCCAGCTGGTGCCGATGGTGACACCATGGCCGGTTTGCCAACCTCCTGCACCGTTACCCTGATAGAGCCGCAGGTCGCCTGAGGTGGTGCGGGCGAGGATGTCGGTGTCGCCGTCGCCGTCCATGTCACCTGCGCCGAATACGCGGTTGAAGATCCCCCACCCTGAGCCGACCTGGGTTCTCGGCATGAGTCGTCCGTAGCCGTCGTTTGCGTGCAGCCAGAGAGCGCCGTTCGCATCGCGGGTCATGACGTCGGGGAACTGGTCGCCGTTCCAGTCGCCCGGGGAGAACGCCATGTTGTAGATGCCCCAGCCGGTGACGGGTTCGTCGTTGTCGGTGTAAACCGGCTCGCCGCCGGCGATGTACCCGCCTGCGCCGGTGCCGCGGTGGAGTTTGAGTTCACCGTTCGCGACGACGAGCAGGTCATTGTATCCGTCGGGGTCCAACCGTCCGGCGCGGAACGGTTTGAAGCCGTTGCGGTTGGCGTCGACCTTGTAGGCACAGGCGTCACCGCCGAGGAAACCGCCGGTGGAGTCACCCTTGCTCAGGTAGAGGCAGACCCTGCCATCGTCTGCGATGGCAAGCATGTCGGTCTTCGCGTCACCGTTGAGGTCGCCGTTGTGGGCGTGGTCTGGCGGAGTTGTGGCGAAGAACGTGTGGTCACTGTCGATGGAGACGGATCGGTTTCCCGCACTGTCAACAGGTTGGATGTACACCGACCCGGGACCGGATTGGAACGGCAGCAAAGTGACGGTTGCGGTCCCGCCGGGCTGGTTCGTGGCGACTCGGTAAGTCGGCGCGGAGTCGTCGATACCGACGTAGAATCCGGTGACGTCTGTTTGCCCTTTGGCGTCAAGGGTGAAAGCACCTGGGGTGCCTGCGGGAACGGCGCTGGTTTGCCAGTCTGGTTCGGCGTAGACCGGGTAGGCCGTCGATGACACGTCGATATCGGCGATAGGCGTCGATTTGTCGATGGTGAAGCTGCATGTGGCGGTGTATGCGGAGTAGTCGCCGGTCGAGTAAGTTCTGACCTTCCAGTACCAAAGCCCCTCGGTAAGAATAGTCCGAGATACGACCGTACGCGCCGGGTTGCCACTGGTGGCGTTTACTGATCGTGTCGTCGTCGCTCCCCCGGCCTTCCAGAAGGAGAACTCGGCGGTGACGGTTCCGCCGTCGGGGTCACGTGGCCGCGCTTCGAGGGTCACGTCGCTGTTGCCGATCTTGCCGCCGACGCAGGGAGTTCCTGGTGAGGTTTTCATTCCGTCCGGCGTGATCGGTGGTGAGTCGTACTCGACGCTAAGAATGGGGTTGTTGCCGAACTTCTTCCACGCGTAGGTGTCGGATTCGTTCGGAGCCCGCAGGCCCATGGTGACGTTCGCCCAGTTGTACTTGGCCGCGTCCTTGACCTGCCTGATGGCGTTGAACTCGACATCGCCGCCGGGGCACGAACTGCTCCATCCCTTGGCCTCGTTCTTGCGGTCCATTTCGTAGTTCCACTTGGGCTGATTGTTCCAAGTGGTGGCGCTACTGATGCCGTTGGTGGCCCAGAGTGCGACCTCGCGCGGGGTGCACGACCAGGAGTACACCAAGGGGGCGGACATCGTGGCTTTGATGATCTGCTTTCCACCTAGGCCATTCGTATTCAGGCGGAAGAAGGACCTGGCTCGAATGTTCTCCTGTGTCGACCAACCGACTCGCGCAATGTCGCTGGAGTTCCAGTAAGACTGGTTGGGGTAGGGCTCGGACACAAACGTCCAAGCGTACTTCGAACCCTTGAAGGTCGGATCGATGTACACGGGGAATTTGGTGGCTTTGCCTGTCAGGAGCGAGCGATCGGGTGCGAGGTGAATCGCGCCGTCCTTGAGGGTGGCGCGTGCAAGGGCGCGCTTGGCGCCCGTTCCGGACTCGAACGCGGCGGCAGACCGCGCGGGCCCCGCTGCCACCGCCATGCCTGAGGAGTCCCACATCTCGGGTGCTGGCCCGCCGAACACGGCGTTCCCTGCTCGGTCGGTGACACGGATGTTGTCACCGCGTCCGGCGTGCACCAGCAATCCTTGTGCCTCATAGGTGAACCGGAGGTTGGCCAGCTGGGGGTTGTTCGCCGCTTGTCGCGTCTTCACCACCAGAACCTGGTCAAACCCCTCGGCCTCGGACTTGAGCAGAAGGTCGACTCCTGGGAGCACCTCGGCGTACGTCGCGACGTTGCCGGTCAGGGTTGGCGGCGGAAGATCTCCAGGCCAGCGCAGCCCGATTTGCCTGCCCTTGTCGGCGATAGTGGCCATCGGTCCAGCGTCGCCGCCGGAGAAGGTGGTGGCGACCGCGGCTGCCTTGGGAGCGACGCGGCCGTCCTTGGTGAAGACCAACGTGGTGTCGACCGGAACCCATTCGTCGTTCTGACGCACCCGAACCGGACGCGCAGTGGACGTCATTGTCATCGTGCCACCAGGGTTGGCGGTCACGAGCGTGGTTTCCGTGGTCAGGGAGCCGATCTCGACTGGCTTGCCGGTTCGCCGGGCTTCGATCATCGCGTGTGCTTCGTCAAGCACCGCTGGGCCTCGCATCACGCTGTCGTCGGCCGAGGCGGACCACTGCGTCGGAAGGGCAATACTTGCCGCCACCAGGACGCCAAGCTTGAGCACTACGGCCGATCTGGTGTGGCCAAGTCTACGTCGAATGCCCATGACGGGCCTTCCCTTCCCGTCGCATGGCGTGCAAGCACGACGAGTCTCGTCAAGTTTGATGTCCCCAGGCTGCGGCGGCCCCAGGCTTAGAAAGCGTGCGCCACGGCCAGTAGTTCTACCTCATGGACCGACGTCGAGGATGAGATCTGCTTCACATCCGTCTCCGCTGGGGCTATGGCACGATGCCTCTTCGTGCCGCCTGTCTGGCGGCGTGGGGCTTTGCTTTGTCGCGAGGTGGGGGACCCGTGATTGATCATGCTGGCTCGCATGCGCCCAGACGGCGTATCGGGTGGGTCAGGAGCATCGGTGTAACTGGCATCAGCACCGCGCTGCTGGCTGGGCTACTGGTTCCCCTCGCGCCGGTGGCGGCCGCTGAGGTCAAGTTGCCAGAGCTGCAGCGCGAGAAGTCCATCTCTGGGCAGCCAGTCGCCGTCAAGCCACTTGAGCCGACACCGGTTGGCAAAGAGTGGCAGAACGAGCAGGTCCGGTGGCCTTCCGCGGGCACAGCCAACTTCGACCTAGCGACGGTCAGGCCAGGGCAGCAGGCACAGTCCGATCGGGTGCCGGTGGCTATCGGCTCCGTGCGGGCTGCGAAGTCCAAAGACGGTCAGCCCCAGCGGGCGCGGATCTCGGTCAAGGACCAGCCGACCGCGCAGCGTGCCGGTGTCACCGGTGTGCTGTTCGGCGTTGCCCGGACGGACGGCGTGAGGAGCCCGGGCCGACTGTCCGTTGAGGTCGACTATTCGCAGTTTCGGCACGCTGTCGGTGGTGATTGGTCGACCAGGCTGCGGTTGATCAGCTTGCCGTCGTGTGCACTCACCTCTCCCGAGCGACCGGAATGCACCCGGGGCACTCCGCTGCCGACGCGTAACGACAGCAAGAATCACACGCTCACCGCGGCGGTTCCGGTGGCTGCTGCGGGCGAATCGGTGGTGGCTGCCGCGGCTGGCCCGTCCGGGAGCGGTGGGACGTACTCGGCGTCGTCTCTGGCGCCGTCGGGGTCGTGGTCGGCGGGTGGCTCCTCGGGTGACTTCGGGTGGAGCTATCCGATCAAGGTGCCGCCGTCGCTGGGTGGGCCGTCACCGCAGATCGGTCTGGGGTACTCGTCGGGCAGCGTGGACGGGCGTCAGGTTTCGACGAACAATCAGCCGTCCTGGGTCGGCGACGGGTGGGATTACTGGCCTGGCTATGTCGAGCGTCGTTACCAGGCGTGTTCGGAGGACATGACCGGTGATCACAACAACACGGTAAAGACCGGAGACCAGTGCTGGTTCACCGAGAACGCCACGCTGTCGCTGAACGGCCGCACGACCGAACTGGTCCGCGACGATGCCACCGGAGCGTGGCGGCCCGCCAACGATGACGGCTCGCGCGTGGAGCGGCTGAGCGGCGCCTCCAACGGCGACAACGACGGCGAGTACTGGAAAGTCACCACTGTCGACGGCACCCAGTACTTCTTCGGTCGCAACAGGCTTCCGAACTGGACGACCGACAAGCCGGAGACCGGGTCGACCTGGACGGTCCCGGTCTTCGGCAACAACTCCGGCGAGCCGTGCAGAGGTGCCAGTTTCGCGTCGTCGTGGTGCCAGCAGGGGTGGCGGTGGAACCTCGACCACGTCGTGGATCCGCGCGGCAACTCGATGAGCTACTTCTACGCCAAGGAAACCAACCACTACGGCCTGAACGTCAAGACCGCGCCCGTCGCGTACACCCGCGGTGGCCACCTGCTGCGTGTCGAGTACGGACAGCGCAACGGTTCGGAGTACGCCGGCGCCGCCCCCGCAAAGATCGAGTTCATCGCGGCCGAGCGGTGCACCTCGGCCAACCCATCGGTCGACTGCACTGACGCCAACTTCACCACGGCGAACGCCGCGCGCTGGCCGGACGTTCCTGTAGACCAGAACTGCAAGTCGACCGAGCAGTGCACCAACCGCTTCTCACCGACCTTCTGGACGCGGAAGCGACTCGCGGCGATCAACACGTTTGTGCGCAAGAGCGACGACACGGGCTACCGCCAGGTGGACGGCTGGGCGCTGACGCACCAGTTCCCTCTGACCGGTGACGTGAGCACACCCAGCCTGTGGCTGGCCAAGATCACCCGCACTGGTTTCGCAGGCGGAACCCAGGCGATGGCGCCGGTGACCTTCCAAGGCGAACAGATGGAGAACCGGGTCGACGCCTTCGAGAACCTCCCGGCGATCAACCGGTACCGGGTGAACGCTGTGTACACCGAAACCGGCAGCGTCATCGGTGTCACGTACTCACCGAAGGAGTGTTCCAGGCTCGAGCCGGTGAACATGCCGGGACCGGACGAGAGCAACAACAAGCGCTGCTACCCGGTCTACTGGACCCCAGAAGGATCTCTCGACCCGATCAAGGACTACTTCCACAAGTATGTGGCGGTCAAGGTCCTCGAACAGGACCGCACCGGCGGCCAGGTCACCAAGGAGACCAACTACGAGTTCGTCGGCAGCCCTGCTTGGGCGTATGACCACAACGAGCTGGCCAAGCCGGAGCGCCGAACCTGGAACCAGTACCGCGGCTACGCACGTGTCCGAACCAGGGTTGGCGCCGCGCCGGATCCGATCTCGCGGGCCGAGACGCTGTACTTCCAAGGCATGGACGGGGACAAGCTCCCGTCGGGGACACGCAACGTCTCCGTCGTCGACTCCGATGGCCACGAGATAGCGGACGCACCCGAGTACAGCGGGATGGCACGGGAGACCGTGTACTACGAACGGGACGGCGGATCAGTGGTGTCATCCACGCTGAACACGCCTTGGCGTGGCAGCGTCACCGCCACTCGTGCCCGACCTGGCCTGGCTTCCTTGACCTCGAGGGTGACCGCGATGGCGGAGACCCGGTCGAAGTCTCGAATGTCGGACGGGACATGGCGTCGCGCGGGTGTGGTGCACACCTACGACCAGTACGGCATTCCCACCTCGGTCAGCGAACTCGGCGACACGGCGACCAGCTCCGACGACAGCTGCACCCGGTTCTACTACACCCGCAACACAGGCGCCTGGATACTCAACGCCACCAACCGGATCGAGAAAGTCGCGGTCTCCTGCGCGGCGACGCCGTCGCGTCCGGCGGATGTGGTCTCCGAAACCCGCACGTTCTTCGACGGCTCAACCACTCACGGTGCTATGCCCACGCGTGGCGACGTGACCCGAGTCGACGAGCTGATGGACTGGCCCGCAGGAGGAACCGCCCGCTACGCCACCACCTCACGCACCGTCTTCGACACCTACGGCAGGCCCATCGAGTCCTATGACGCCGCGGGCAAGAAGAGCACGACCTCCTACACCCGTACCCCGGCGACGACCGGTCTGGTCACCACGATCGCGTCCACCAACCCGCTGGGCCACGTCAGCACCAAGTACTTGGACCCCGCCCGAGGCGTGCCGACCGCGCTGGTCGATCAGAACAACCGCCGCACCGACCTCAGCTATGACCCGATCGGCAGGCTCACTCAGGTGTGGCTGCCGGGCCGGGACAAGGCCACCAACCCCACCACACCCAACAGCGATTTCAGCTACCAGATCGGGCCCAACGCCCCAGTCGTGGTCACCACGAAAACGCTAAAGTCGGACGGGGCGTACCGCACCGGACATGAAATCTACGACGGACTGCTGCGGCTGCGCCAAACCCAGCAACCCGCCGCAGGCGGCGGCCGGCTACTGACCGACATCTTCTACGACACCCGCGGCTTGGTGTGGAAGAAGAACGCGCCCTACTACAACGACCAGGCCCCCTCCGGCGCGATCCTCGCCGTCGGCGACGCCAACGTCCCCGCCCAGATGGTCTACAGCTACGACGGCATGGGACGTCCCACGGTCGAGGCATTCCACAGCTACGCCGTGGAGAAGCGGCGCACCACGACCACCTACGGCGGAGAGTGGCTCGCCCAGCAGCCTCCGCAAGGTGGCACCACGATGATGACGGTCAAGGACGCCCTCGGCCGCGACGCGGAACTGCGCGAGTTCCACGGACAGGCTCCGACGGGCGCTTATGACTCGACGAAGTACGAGTACGACCGCAAGGGCCGACTCGCGAAGGTGACCGACTCAGGCGGACGCGTCCGAAGCTTCGAGTACGACCTTCGCGGCAGGCAGATCAAGGCGATCGATCCTGACCGCGGCGCCACCACCATGAGCTACAACGACGAGGACGAACTCGTCACCACCACCGATGCCCGCGGCGAAACCGTCGCCTACACCTACGACGATCTCGGCCGCAAGACCACCGTCCGCGACGACTCGCAGACCGGGGCCAAGCGCGCCGAGTGGACGTTCGACACGCTGGCGGACGGAACCGCGGTCAAGGGGGCGTTGGCCACCTCGACCCGATACGTCGGAACCAACGCCTACAGCACCGCCGTCACCGGCTACGACGCGGCCTACCGGCCACTGGGCGTCACAGCGACCATTCCCGCGTCGGAGGGTGCGCTGCAAGGGTCCTACACCTTCAGCACCACCTACACCGCGACCGGATTGCCCGCGACCAAGAAGTACCCGGCCAAGGGCGGCCTGCCATCCGAAACGGTCACCTACAGCTACGACGCTCTCGAACTCCCCATCTCGATCAAGGGACTGGCAGGCCAGCTCTACCTGTCGAACACCACCTACGGGCGGTATGGCGAGGTTCTGCGGCATCAGCTGGGCGGGCCTGGCAAGCAGATCTACAACTCGTACAAGTACGAGGAGGGCACCCGCAGGCTGACCCAGGTCGACACCGACCGCGACGTCGCTCCCACCCATCTGGAAACCCGGACCTGGGACTACGACCCGTACGGCAACATCACCTCCATCACGTCACAGGAGCCTGGTGTCGTCGCCGACACCCAGTGCTTCCGCCTCGACTACCTCAAGCGCATGACCGACGCCTGGACCGCCACCGACAACTGCGCGGCCGAACCGTCGACGGGCGCCGGAGGAACGGTCGGCGGACCGCAGCCCTACTGGCGGTCCTACGAGTTCGACAAGGTCGGCAACCGCACGACCGAGATCCACCACGACCCCAGCGGCGACCCCGCGAAGAACGTCACCAACACCTACGCCTATCCCGCCGCAGGACAGCCCCAATCAGACACCCTGCGGTCGGTGACCCGCACAGGTCCGGATGGCGCCCGCCAGGACACCTTCGGCTACGACGACGCCGGGAACACCACCCAGCGCAACGTCGCAGGCGTCGAACAGACCCTGGAGTGGGACGCCGAGGGCCATCTGTCAAAGGTCACCAAGGGAAGCTCAGTCACCGAGTTCCTCTACGACGCTTCCGGCGACCGGTTGATCCGCCGCGAGCCCGGCGCCACGACGCTGTATCTCGGTGGGAGCGAGTACCGGCTCGACACGGCGACCGCCACAGTGCGCGGTACCCGCTACATCGACGCCGGAGGCGCGACAGCGGTACGCACCGCCGACGGCAAGGTCAACTACGTTCTGGCGGACCACCACGGAACCGGCGACCGGGCTATTGACGGGTCCACGCTGGCCGCGACCCGCCGGTCGTCGATGCCGTTCGGGGAGACCCGCGGAATCACACCGGCCGTGTGGCCGGGCAGCAAGGGATTCATCGGTGGCGTCGAGGACAAGTCGACTGGGCTGACACACCTCGGAGCACGCGAGTACGACCCTGAACTCGGCCGGTTCATCTCCGCTGACCCCATCGTCGACCTGCGCGACGCCCAACAGATGAACGGGTACGCCTACGGACACAACAACCCGGTCAGCCGCAGCGACCCCAGCGGGTTGTATGACCCGGAAGGCTACGACTACTGCCAGCGCCACCGGGACCAGTGCAAGAACCGCGATACGCCGAACAATGGGGTTCAGCTCGGCGGCGGTGCGCCACCACCCTCGAACGGCCAATCTCAGCCTGCCGGGCCGAGTGAGGAGAAGGTCACCTGGGCCAAGAAGGTCAAGGAAAAGAGTCTCCTCGAGGTTGTGGTCGAGGCGGGCGGCGAGATCCTCATGGAGGTTCTCGGGATCAACGACATTCGCAACTGCTTCACGAACGGCGATATCGGCGCCTGCGTGATGATGGTCGCCGGAGCGATTCCGTGGAGCAAACTGCTCGAAGCAGGCGACATCATCGGCGCCGTCTGGCGGGCCGGTAAAGCGGTGTTCAAATGGTTTGACGAGGTTCGAGAAGCCGACCGAATCCTGGACTCCGCCGCCCACGCCGCCGCAGCCGCTCCAAAGCTTGACGACGTTGGTGCCGTCGCCGCGCGTCAGGCAGACGATGTCGGTTCCGCGGGGGCGCGACAAGTCGACGATGTAGGCGGCGCGGCAGGTAAGAAAGCCGATGTCGGCGACTCCTGCGTGGGCAACAGCTTCACGCCCGAGACCCAGGTACAGATGGCTGATGGGACCAGCAAGCCGATCTCGCAGATCAACCTCGGCGACGAGGTACTGGCTACTGATCCCGAGACTGGCGAGTCTGGTGGCCGCGAGGTCGTGGGCCTGATCGTAGGCGACGGTTACAAGCAACTCGTGCGCATAACGGCCACCGAGCGCACTGCGACCGCCGTAACCGAGAGCGGCGACGCAGATGGCCGGTCCACAGGGACAGTGGTGGCCACCGACGGACACCCGTTCTGGGTTGCGGATCTGAAGGCATGGCTCCCCGCCAAGAAGCTCAAGCCCGGTATGTGGCTACACACCTCGACAGGCACTCGTACTCAGATCACGGCTGTCGAGGCGAGCACCAAGACCCAACGGGTGCACAATCTTACTGTCGCCGACCTGCACACCTACCACGTTCTCGCTGGCCGCGACCCGGTCTTGGTCCACAACTGCGGCGGTTCGAAGCCTGGCCACGCAGCGTCCTGCGATTGCAGTGCTGGCGGGACGCCGAAGCCTGACCTAGACTCCTTGGCTAGTAGTGCCACTACCGCAAAGGGTAAGGGCCCATCGCCAGCGGGTCGTGCGTACCAGAAGCACATGAACCGGCCTGGGTCGAACCTGACTCCAGCGCCCGGCCGGCTCCATAACCAATTGGGCGGTCAGATGGCAGTCGACTTGCTGACGAATCCGCGGTCAGCTCTGCAGGTATGGACCCACAGCATCCACGGTCCGGTGTTCGACTTCAAGCTGCCCACTGTCGGCGCGAGATGGACTCAATCTGGTCAGTTCATCGGATTCTTGGACCCGTGATGTCACCTGAAGTTGAGAAGTTGCTCGCTGCTTTCGCAGTAGCGGACGGTGAACTGATCGAGTTGTTCGTCGGCGCGGTGCCGGAGGGCACGTGGCCTCGGGTGCTCGCTGCGCTCATCGAGGCCGGCTACGACATCACTGTCACCGACCTCGAGTGCGATGAAGGGGTGAAGTTTGCCGCGGAGCTGTTTGCTGACGTCGAGGGTCGCTACAGCGTGGCTTTCCCCGTCGGCCGTCAAGTTTGGACCTCGACGCCAAGTTCGGCCGATGCTATCGATCTTCAGGGCGATCCGAGAGATGCTACTACTCCGGAGGACGTTTACGACATCATGCGGCTGATGGTGCTGGTGCACGAGGTCACCGGCAGGCCCGTTGTGCTGGTACCTGAAACGCTGGATTACGATGCAACAGCGCCCTACCTGACTGTGCCGTGATGTTTGGACGAGCGTGCTCGGCGCGTCAACTTGTCCGACATCCGGCGTGCATCCCGATCTCGGTGACGGATTGGCTGGTCACCGGCTTCGATCGCGGGCCGATTGGCGCGCGATGACGCAGGCGGGGGGCAGGTCGGATAACTCACGAGGCAATCTACCTGTGGGTTTACGTCCCGCCGTCCACGCTGCACCGGGAGTTGATCGCGCTATTCACCGGGCGCACGTGGCGGCGGAGTTCTGGTGATCGGCAAGGCCGCTCACGTGGGACTGCGGCACTGCTTCATTGACGGCGATATCGGCGCCTGCGTGATGATGCTTGCCGGGCGATTGCGTGGGGCAATTACTCGAAGCAATCGACATTATCGGCGCCGTTTAGCGCTACAGAGAAGCCGTGCTCAATTGATTTGACGAGATCCGCGAGGCAGATCGGAATCTGAACGCCGCAGAGAATGCTGCCACCTCCGTCCGACGATTGGATGATGTTAGCGCCACAGCCGCACGGCAAGCCGCTTTTCCTTGCCAGGGACAGATGAGATCTGCTCAAGAACCGGGGAACCCTACCGATACGACCACGTCATCGAGCCGCAAGGTGATGACGTCGTGGGACGCCGCGGTGAGTCCGTTTCGCGTGATCCATAGTGCGATGGGGACATCGGCGAGTTTGGCGGCGCACTCGGCCTGGGTCCAGCGCACCCAGAACTCCGCCGGGTCAGAATCAGTGCCGAACCGGGCGGCCAGCGCGCGAGGGACCTGCTGGTCGGCGATCTCGCCGTCGATGACGACCCCCGAGTCGCCGTACCAGCCGACGACGCGGTCGTCGGCGAGGTGGGAGCGGGTCACCGCGTCCGGCAGGCTCTTGGCGATGCGAAGGTGCTGCAGGGTCCGCTGCGTCCGCGATTCAGATGGAGCCTGCACCGTCGATCACGATCGATTGGCCGTTGATGTTGGTGTCGTCCAGCAGCAGCATGCGGATGACGGGCACGACCTCCTCGGGCGTGGTCAGCCGCCCTGACGGTGTGCGTCGCAGGATCGCGTCGAGCTGGGTCTGGCCGAGCACCGCTGACATCTCGGAGGCGAAGAAGCCCGGCGCGACCGCGTTCGCGAGCACCCGTCCGGACAGTTCCCGGGCCAGCGAGCGGGTGGCAGCGTCCAGGCCGCCCTTGGTCGCGGAGTACGCGACCAGTCCCGGGTAGCCGCGCTGGCCGCAGATGGACGTCACGTTGACCAGGCGGCCGCGCCTGCCCTTGCCGAGCAGGCGGCGCAGCCAGAAGCGGGTGAGCACGAGCGGCGCGGTCAGGTTCGTCTCGATGATCTGCTCGATCCGGTCCACCCGGGTGTGCACATGCAGCGAGTCCTGGCCGACCGCGGCGTTGTTGACCAGTGCGTCGACCACGCCGAACCTCGCCTCGACCTCTTTGACGAACGCCTGGGAGGCCGCGGCATCGGTGATGTCCACCGGCCCGAAGTGGGCGTGGTCCGGGAAGCGGGCGGCGAGGTTGTCGAGTTCCGGGGTGACCGTGCGGGCGAACGCGGCGACTCGCACGCCGCGCTCGATGAGGTCGGTGACCACGGCCAGGCCGAGGCCGCGGGAGGCGCCGGAGATCAGCACGGTGGTTGCCGGGGGCACGGGGGTGAGTTCGTCAGACATCGCTCTTCAAGGTTTCCTTCGCCGGGATGGCGTCCAGCAGCGTGATCCTGCGGGGGACGCCGTGTTCCGGCAGCCGCTCGCGGCACCACCGGCTGAGTTCGCCGACCGCGTCCGGTTCGTCCGCGCCCGACCGGAGCACCACTTCGGCGACGACGAGGCTGCCGACCAGTGGTGACCTGCGCCCGCGCACGTGTGCCCAGGCGACCTGTGGATGGCTCTGCAGCACGCTCCGGACCACGCCGGCCGAGACTTTGTTGCCACCCACGTTGATCTCGTCGGAGTCGATTCGCCCGGTGATGAGGACCCGGCCGTCCTCGACGACCACCGCGTCACCGGTCCGCACCACGCCCCCCAGCCCTTCGCCATGGTGCGGGGAGGTGATGACCAGTTCGCCGTCGTCGACCGCGAGGACCGGCCTTCCCTCCGTGGCGCGTCCCAGCCACTCGACCGGGAACCCGGCCCGCCCGTCGTGCACCACGATCGAGGCGCCGACCTCGGAGGATGCGTAGATCCACGAGATCCGCGCCAGCGGGAACAGCCCGCGGAGCTGGTCCAGCACCGCTTGGTCGACAGGCTCGCCGCCGAGGGTGATCTGCGTCAGCGGCACCTCGGCGAGCCGGTCGCGGTGGGCCATGATCGTCTGCCGCCAGAACGTCGGGGTGCCCGACGCGGCGGTGACGCCGTGCTCGATGCCCGCGTCGACCCAGCCGTCCAGATCGGCCGGGTCCACGACGACGAGGTCCTGGCCCGCCGAGCCCAGCCCCAGCGTGACCACCTGCCACCAGGCGTACGTGCCGGGCGAGTAGGGGCACAGCCAGCGGCGCGGGGGCAGGTCGCCGGAGACTGTGGTCAGCGAGGCCAGAGTGTGGCCGATCCGCTTGGGCCTGCCGGTGGAGCCGGACGTCAACAGCCACATCCGCCCGTCCTGCGGTGCGCGGGGCTTCGGGGCGGCGGTGACCCCGCTCGGGTGGACGAGGTTGAACCCGTCCGCGAGCAGTTCGTCTTGCAGGTCCGCCCCCAGCCTGCCTGCGGCGACGATCATGGACTCCGCACCGGTCCGAGCGTGGGCCAGGACGTGCGGGAGGGCGTCGAAGGACCGTTCCACGACGACTGCGGCAGGTGCCGGGATCTCGGTGCCAGGGAGGTCGGCCCAGGTCGTCTGCGTGCCGGTCCGCCCGTCGATGAGCGCGTTCCCCAGTCCGGCCTGCTCGGTCACCGGCTCGCGATCTCCGCTATCAGGTCCAGGACGTCGCCCACGGTGGTGATGCGCCGCAGTCCGGCGGCGTCGAAGTTCAGCTCGTCGTCCACCTCGTCCTCGACCCGCAGCACCAGCTCGGAGAAGTCCAGCGATCGGAACCTGATGTCGGCAAGTGGGGTGGCGTCGTCGTCGGGCAGGGTCTTCCCCTGCGCACTGAGGACCTCGCCCATCAGAGCGCGGACCCGCTCGCGGGACACAGATCTCATGGCGAGCAGACTAACGGCACGCCGGTCGGCGACCTGAATCGCCGCCATCGACACGAGCTCCCAAGGAGGCAGGCGTGCTGCGTCCCGCCGAGGAACGCGACGTGCAGGCCATGCGCGAGTGGCGCAACCAGGCCGCCAACCGCGAGGTCAGCATCAACCAGCATGTGATCACCCCGGACGAGCACCGTGCGTGGTGGGAGCGGGTGCTGGTGGACCCGAGCCGCCGCGTCCTGGTCTTCGAGTACGACGGCCGCGCGCTGGGGATCGTGAACTTCTTCGACATCGACGAGCGCTCCGCGCAGTGGGGGTTCTTCCTCGACAACGAGACCACCACCGCCGAGGGCACTGCGATGCTGGCCTGGATGGCGGTAATGCGAGAGGCCACCAACTACGCGTTCGACGAACTCGGTGTGGACGTGCTCGGCGGCGAGGTACTGACCCACAACGAGGCGGTGCGGCTGATGAACCGCAGGTTCCGATTCACCGAGGGCGAGCCCGAGACCCGCGAGGTCGACGGCCGCACCATCACGGTCATCCCGATCAGCCTGCGCCGCGAGGACCGCCGAGGACAGGGGGCGCGGGCCGCCGGAGCCCTCGATTGAAGTCAGATCGGAGACCAACGCAGACTTTCGAACGAACACCGACACCCTTGGAAGCTGCTGTCGGATCAGGCACTCTCGACTCCGCCGCGTGCCATGTACGTGCCATGAGAACTCTTGGGAGACACGGAGTCTGAGGTACGATCGGGACGTCGGTGACGACGAAAGTGCTGGTAGAGACGTTGGAGACGACTCGACTTGCCCTCCGGAGGCGGGAGCGCAGGTTCGAATCCTGCCGGGGGCACAGACGCGAACAACCCGCTGAACAGCGTAAGTAGGGTCAGCGGGTTGTTTGCGTTTGCGCGTGGGTGTCCGGGTGTGGGGGGCTCTGAGCGGCTGTTGGCGGGCGGTTTGGGCCCTATTTCGGCCCCAACTTTTGGCCCTGGCCGAGGGCGGTGTCGATGAGGCGTTCCATGGTGGGGCGGTGCCGTCGAGGCAGTTGGCGTAAGTGCGCAGGAGTACCTCGACGGAGGGGCCTGCCCATTCGGCGACGGTGGTGGCGGGGACTTCGGCGTTGAGCCAGGTTGAGTAGGCGGCGGGGCGGAGGTTGTGGGGGCGGTGAGGGTGGCGGTATCGGAGGTGAAGGGCTTTGGTAGTAGTCGACCAGCGGGTCGGTCCTGGTGCGGGGACGTTGTGGGTGGCGACTTGGCAGGGTGAGGTAGGGGTAGTCGTCGCCGCGTGCAGAACGTGACAAGCCATCGCCGCGACTTCACGGTGTGGCCACGACTCCACCTCCTCTCCGCAGGTCATCGAGGACAGCTGAGGGTGAGGCTTGGAGCGGTTATCGGAGCACGTCACTTGACCAGATGGACATCTGCTTCCGTCTGATGTCGGTGTTGACGCGTGGTCCCGGTTGAGTCGCGTCGTTCTGGGCGGCGTTGCTGTTCACCTGTGGGGGTGTGCTGTTGGCAGGGTGAGGATGGACGGGTGTTCGGTGGTGTGGAGGATTTCTTGGTCGGTGGGGCGGGTGGTGGTCGCGGTGGTCAGGGGTTCGCCTGTGCAGGTGTTGCGGGTCAGGCGGGGGTGGGCGCCTCCGGAGATGTGTAGGCGGATGCGGTGGCCCGCGTGGAAGCGGTGGGCGGTGGCGGTGAGGTCGATGGTGACGGTGCGGGTGTGGTCTGGTGCTGGGGGTGTGTTGTCGGGGCGGATTCTGCGAGCGCCGTCGCAGAGGTTCGTGGAGCGGCCGTTGGGGGCTACGTCGCAGAGACGGAGGACCAGGTCGAGGTGCTCGGAGGTCGAGCGCATGGTGATCGATGCCGTCACCGGGCCGATCACCTCGAGATCGGCGGGCAGGGGGTCGCTGGTGAAGGTGAGGACGTCGTGGCGGGCTTCCAGTCGGCGGTTGTCCTTCGCCCCGGCCGTGCCGTCCCAGTTCTCCCCGGCTCCGCCGACGGCGGGAGTGGGATCGGCAGGGTCGTAGCGGAAGCGGTCCGGTGGGGAGTCCGGTGCCGGGTTGGGTGACAGGCCCCCGTGAGGTTGCAGGTGCCAGGCGGTGGGATGGTGGCCGGGAGGAGGCCAGTCAGGCAGGTCGCGCCACTCGTCGGCGCCGCTGACGTGTAAGCGGACCGGTGCGCTGTCGGTCGGGGAGGTGTCGCGCGCGGCGGCGTCGATCCAGGTGTCGACGTCGTCGCGATAGGGCCGGTCCACCGCGCCGCGGCCGTGGTACCAGGGGCCGATGATCAACCGCACTCGTTTGCCTGCCGCGCGCAGGGCTGCGTAGTCGGCGAGGGTTGACGCCAGGCAGGTGTCGTACCAACCAGTCGCCAGGTGCACCAGAGCGGGCATCCCGGACGCGCCTGACCGTAGGTTGAACCGCGCCCAGTACTCATCGTCGTTCTCGTGGGCGAGCCACTCCTGGAAGTAGTCGACGCGGTGCCCGAGCAGACGTTCGTCCGCCGTGCCCAACGGCAGGTCGGCGAGCACCCGCTTCACCTTGCGGGTTCCGCGGACCGACGCGGCCATGCCGCGCAGCGCCGAGGCGTTCGGGTGGTCTGCCTGCCACCGCACCGCGTGAACGAACCCGAGCATCACCGTCCCGGCGACGGCGCCACCGGGGAAGAAGAGCCCATCCCGCAGCTCCGACGGGGCGTCCTGGACGATCGCCAGCCGCCATTCGGGGATCTCCGCCCCCGCCAGGAACCAGCTCGCTCGGCCGATCGCACTGATCCCCCAGGTGACGATCGCGCCCGCGAACCACGGCTGCACCCGCAACCACCGCAGCACGGCGGTCACGTCACCGGCGTCGTAGGTCAACCCGTCGAACGCCCCGCCTGAACCATCGGTGCCCCGGGTGGCTTCGATGACCACATCCGCGCCGCGACGGGCGAACCGCTTCGCCATGGAGGTGATCTGCTTGCGGCCGTAGGGGGTCCGGATCCACACCACCACGCCGCTGCTCTCCCCTTCGGCGTGGATGTGATCGACGAGCAGGGTGGTGCCATCGGCGGCGACCACGGGAAGATCTCTGTCAACGCGCACGAGGGCTCCCACCGAAGATTCGATCCAACTGGTAGTCCAGCGCGGCAGCGGCGGCGCCGGCGTCGATCTGCCCGATAAGCACTTGGGGCATCAGGCCGTCAACGAGGGCGAGCAAGGACACGGCCTCGCGCGTGGCGTCGACGTCGCCCGACGCGGAGCGAATCTGCTCGGCGAGGAGTTCCTGAAGACCCACGCCCCCCGCGCGCAGGGGTTCGGCGATGCCGGGTTCGACCACCGCCCGGGCGAGAAACGCGACCAACACCGGCGCCTCCGCCCGAGCCGACTCGCTCAACGGCAGCAACTCGCGCAACAACGCCCGCACCGCGTCCCGAGCACTCGGGTTCTCCCCGATTCCGGCCACCGCCGCGGCGATGCGCCGCTCAACCCGCTCGCTGATCGCCTGGAAGGCGAACAGCAACATCTCGTCCTTGGTGGTGAAGTAGTGCTGCACCCGCCCCATGGACACCCCGGCCTCAGCCGCGACCTGCCGCAACGAGACCGCGTCCAACCCTTCTCGCCCCGCGAGCCGACAGACCGCCTCCGCGATCTGCCCTCGCCGCTGCTGATGGTCCACCTGCTTGGGCATGGTCCCTCTCGTTTTTGCGATGCACTCGCATTGTATCAGCTCTGGATCAACCCCGTCAGGGCGTCCGCCGACCCGACTCCGACGCCGTCGAAGCAGTGGCGCTGCAAGAGGTGTGCCGAGATCGGAGGGGGCGGAGCGGGCAGGGTGGTTCGCGCTCGGGTCGAGTGCCCTGCGCCATTCCTGCTTGAGGATTGCGAGGGCGGCCACGGTCGCGGTAGGTGCCACAGAGGTTGTCGTCTCGGCTGGGGTGGGTGTGGTCGGTGGCGGCGCGTTGCATCCAGCAGACCCGGCACGGGCTCGCAGGGTCCCGACGCGAGTTGAGCACCCGTTCGGGAGCACCCGATGGTTTCGTTGATGAGCAAACCCGGGACTCCTCCCGAGTGCCGCTGATAGCTTCGTTGATCTCTATCGTCGGCCCCGGATGCAGGTGAGCTGGTCTTGTCCGAACCGGTGTTCCCCGGCATACACGCGTTGGTCACGTTCGTCCGCACACTGTGCAGGCGACCCGGCTTCTTCCAGCGCGACGAGCGGCTGCTCATGCGCGGCGACCTGCCGCTGCCGATGGTGTGCCTGCTCCGCGATGGTCCTGCGGACGGGTTCACCGCCCAGCTCGGCGCCGCGTTCGAGGAAGGGCCGACCCGGGTGCCGCACGTCGTGGTCGACATCGCCAAGCCCGTCGAGCCCGGCCCGGTGCTGCCGCTGCTGCACGCCATCTACGAGCGCCTCGCCAAGGGCCAGTTCGGGCGCAAGGGCTCGCTCACACGGTTCGACAACTACCGCTTGGTCCACCTGCTCACCACCAGCACCCTCCCGCCCCGTCAGGCGCGCGGCGAGGAACCGGTCAAGGAGCTGCTGCGGGCGTGGGCGCGCAAGCCGTCGCTGGGCGCGCAGGACACCGCCGACCGGGCCGGGGAGCGGGTCGCGCTGGTCGTGGCGACGCTCAAGCTGGCGGGCTACCTCGTCGGCGTCTACTGGGGCCGCGACCGGGTGCCCGGCCTGGCCCGCGAGCGCCGATGGCTGCTGCGCCAGCCGTACATGGTGCCCAAGCACTCCCCGGACTTCCTGCGCTTCGCCGAGCGGCTCACCGTGAGCCGGCGCGCCGACGAGAACACCGACCAGCTGCACAAGCTGCTGGTGCACGCTTTCCTGGAGGATCTGCGGCTGGCGTACCGCCGCACGTGGTGGGGGTTCTTGCCGCGCCGCGCGGGCTGGCGGCGCACCGCGCACGTCACCGCGCTGCTGGACAACGCCCACGCCGACGGCGGATGGGAGTTGCTGCGCCTGATCAACGAGGTGCGCAACGAGACCGGCGAGCTGGACCCGCTGCTGGTCGTCGCCGAGGCGCACAGCCCGCCGCCAGGTGTGCCGAGGCCGGAGCACGTGGCGGAGCCGTCCCGGCCGACGGACGCCCGCGACGCGCTCGTCGCCTGGAAGCGGCGGCTGCCCGGTAGCAGGCAGAAGCTCGCCTCCGACGCCCGCTACCTGTTCGTCACGCTGCCCGCCGCGGGGGTCCCAGGCGCGCTGGACGCCGGTGACGCCGAGGTGTGGGAGGCCGGTGACGACGTCGCCCCGCCGCCGGTGCCGTGGCCCGCCCGCCGCGGCGTCGCCGAGGTGATCGCCGCGGTCGTGCTGGTGGCCGCGCTGACCCCGGTCACGGTCACGATGTCGAACCACTGGGGCGCCGGGTGCGCGTTCTTCCGCGCCGTGTCCGGCGGCATCGCCACCCAGGTGGTGCACATCGACGGCAAAGACCAGTGCATCGGCTACAGCGACAACGCGGGACAGGTGTTCAGCACCAACCCGCGGCTGCAACGCGCGCAGTTGGAGGTGTTCGAGCAGAACGAGGTCGCTGACCGTTTGCACAGCGAGACCGACGACCGCCCGTTGGTCACCGTCGTCTATCTCGCCGGCCTGACCGTCAACGGCAACGTCCCGGCCACCGAGCACTCCGTCGCCGAGGAGGTGGAGGGCCTGCTGATCCGCCAGCGCGAGCAGAACACCTCCACCTCCCGCGCCGAACCGCTGCTGCGCGTCATCATCGCCAACGGCGGCACCGGCATGGCCGCCGCCGACATCCTGGTCACCGACATGATCATCCCCCTGATCGAGTCCGATCCGACGATCCTGGGCGTCATCGGCCTGGACCGCAGCGTCGACACGACCGAGACCGCTATCCGCGAACTGGGCATGCGGGGCATCCCCGCCCTCGGCAGCACACTCACCGCCGTCGGCCTCGGCACTCTTTCCGCCCAGTACTTCCAACTGGTGCCCGACAACACCGTCCAAGCCGACCTGATCACCCGACTCGCCCAGCGCACCCGGGCTACTCGGGTGACGATCTTCCACCCGCCGCTCGACGGCGCCAACAACTACGCGACCACCCTGGTCGACGTCACCGCCAAGGCCCTCAGGAAGGCCAACATCAAGGTCGGCGTCCAGGGCTGGACCACCTCCGCCGCCGAGCTCGCCCTCCAGTGCGACGACACCACCGACCGCCGCAGCGAAATCGCCTTCTACGCCGGCCGCGAAGTCGACTTCAGCGACTTCGTCCAAGCGCTGCGCCGTCAGTGCGCCGACCCCACCCGCCTGCCCCGCATCGTCGCCGACGACTCCGTGTCCCGGTTCGTCGCGCACGCGCCGGGCCGCCGGGTCAACCACTTGAACGGGGTCCGGATGTCCTACGTTTCGCTGGGGGCGCAGGTGGTGATCGCGGGGGATCGTTGCGTCGCGGGGGCTCCAGGGGCGTTGCCGGGAGCTACGCCGGCGCTGGACGCCTTCTGCGCCGGGTATGCGCAGTTGCGCCGGGAGGTGTTCGTGGATCTGGAGGAGGACCAGCAGCCGTTGGCCACCTGGGCGGGTGAGCGGGTAGGGGTGGCCTACGACGCCGCTGGGTTCTATGTGGAGGCTGTCCGGACGCTACGGCGTGATTACCTGACGGTGGTTCCGAATCGGGCTTCTGTGTCGATGGTGTTCCGGGAGCTGGAGTTCCAGGGCGCCACGGGGCTGATCAGCTTCCGGACGTCGCGGATCGCCAACACTCGGAGCTTGGCGATCCTGAATGTGGAGAACATCCATGACACGTCTGGGCCCGCGGGCACTCCTCGGTGTGAGCTGATGATCGGGGATCTGGGCCGGGAGTCCGGTGGGCGTCAGGGGAACGGGTGCCCGGAGGTCGCTTCGCGGTGATCCTCCCCAGACACCGCCGCCGTCGGGATCAGCGAGGACCGCCTGAGTCTGCGCGCCGCCAAAGCCGGCGGAACACCGCCGCCAGGGCGGATTGCCGTCGGCGGACTTACCAAGCGCCCCAGCACTCTGTGGCCTGACGGTTGTCCACAGCTTGCGAAGGTGATGGTTAGTTGGGTGTCAAGGGTTGGTGGGTGAGGTCTTGTGGTTGTTGATGTTGTAAGTGGGGGCTTGGCCTACGGCGGGTGCGTGGTCGTCACTCATGGGGATGGCACCATGACCCGCTACGCCCACCTTGCCACGATGGCGCGTGGCGCGGGTGAGTCGATGGCGGTGTCGCGGGGGACCAGGATCGGCACGGTCGGCGGTAGCGGTGGTCACTACGCGCCACACTTGCACTACCAGCAGATCGCTGCGGGCGGGGCGATCGACGCCAGCCCCACGGTCGAGGGGTCACTGTCCCCCTTGGGCACCCCCACCACCCGACCCGCGCGTCGCCCTTCTGTGCGTTCTCAACGGCATAACGCCACACTGTCAACGCGCGACGCCGTTGATCCCGACCTGCGCGAGGTCCGCTCGATCGCTGAACATCACGGTGTCTTGGGGGTGCCCGCGATGAGGCGTTCGCCCCAGGTGCGCATGTAGGTGATGGCTTCCGGGGGGCTGTGGATCACCACGGGGGCTTCGATCGCGCCGAGGCAGAAGGTGGCCCAGGCGAGGGAGTCGGCGGCGATCTCCACCCGGCAGGAGGTCGCGTCGATGGGGGTGACGGTGCCGTAGTGGGCGATCTCGGCTCGGACCCGCTCGGCCGGGGCGGTGACTGTGGCGTGGACGGGGTACCTGGCGGGCTGGGCGGTGAGTCGGGTGCGCACGTACTCGGCGGGGTCGTCGGTGGGGAGGGGGCGGGGGGCGAAGCTCGCCCCGGTGCGGGTTGCCCGGTTGAGGCGGTCCAGGCGGAAAGTGCGCCAGTCGGTGCGGTCGAGGTCCCAGGCGAGCAGGTACAGGCGATTCTCGACGCGGACCACGCGGTGCGGGTGGACGGTTCTGGTGGCGGTGTGGCCGGTGCGGGTGCGGTAGGTGAACGCCACGGTCTCGTTGTCGCGGCAGGCCAGGGCGAGGGTGGTCAGCGAGGTGATGTCGCCCGGCCCCGTCGAGGGGGTGCGCGCCGGGGTGGCGATGGCGCGCAGGCTGTCGATGCGGCGGCGGATGCGCAGCGGGAGCACCTGGACGATCTTGGCCATGGCGTTGAGCGCGGCGTCGGCCGAGGCGGGGGAGGGGCCGCGGGTGACCTCCTGCAGGCCCATGACGACGGCGGCGGCCTCGTCCTCGCTGAGGACCAGAGGCGGCAGCGACGCACCGGGGCCGAGCTGGTAGCCGCCGCCGGTGCCCCTCGTGGCGGTGATCGGGTAGCCGAGTTCCTGCAGGCCGTCGATGTCGCGGCGGAGTGTGCGCTGGCTGACGCCGAGGCGGCGGGCCAGCTCGTGGCCGGGCCAGTGGCGTCGGTTCTGCAGCAGCCCGAGGAGTTCGAGGACGCGGGTGCCGGTCGACATGAACTCCACCCTATGCCGACTTGTGGACGTATAGCGGCCACAAGGTCGGTCAGGATGGGCTCTGCCACCCGCACGAAAGGACCTCAATGCGCATCCTCGTCACCGGAGCGACCGGCACGGTCGGTCGCCACGTTGTCGCCCAGCTGCTCGGAGCCGGGCATCACGTCCGCGCGCTCTCCCGCACGCCCGCCGCGGCGCGCCTGCCTGCCGGGGTGGAGGTCGTGGCAGGCGATCTGACCGACGTCGCGACCCTCGATGCGGCCTTCGCGGGTGTCGAGGCGGTCCACCTGATCACCTTCGGCGGTGACGGCGATCTGGCCAACGGCGCTGAGATCGTCGCCCTCGCCGAACGCCACGGCATCGCCCGTGCCACGGTTCTGGGCGGCTGGGAACCCACCAGTGTCGAAAGCGCCTTGGCCGCCAGCGCGATCGGCTGGACCCAGGTTCGGCCGGGGGAGTTCATGGGCAACGCCCTGGAGTGGGCCGAGGAGATCCGCTCGCGGCGCACCGTGTCCATGCACGCCACCTTCGCCAGTGCGGTGGTGCACGAGGCCGACATCGCCGCGGTCGCCGCCACCGCGCTCACCCACGCGGGCCACGAGGGGCGCAGCTACCCGGTCACCGGCCCCGAGGCCCTGACCCCGGCGCAGCGCACCCGGGTGCTCGCCGAGGCCACCGGCCAGGACATCGAGTTCGTGCATCTGGACCAGGAGCAGGAGCGCGCCCGGCTGCGCGGCTTCGGGTACGACGAGGACTACGTCGAGTTCGGCATCCAGCTGGCCACGAACCCGCCGGAGGTCGCCGATGTCGTGCTGCCCACCGTCGAGGAGGTCACCGGAACACCCGCGCGGACCTTCGCGCAGTGGGCGCAGGAGCACGCCGCGCAGTTCCGCGCCACACGCTGAAAAGACGAGTCTGCTGCCGGAACCGGCAGCAGACTCGTCAGTCCTGCGACGCTGAGCGTCACCGTGGGGGATCGACTATCGCGGACCCCGGAACCGCCGCATCGCCTTGCCCACGCGGTCGCGGTTGCGGGGGTCTTGCGCCATCTGGCGCGCCCGACCAGCCATCTGCTGTCCTCTCGGGCTGCGCAGGAAGTTCTTGATCTTGCCAAGCAGGCCGGCCACCGCGTCTCCTTCGCTCGGTTCGTCACCGTGGTGTACCCCGTGACCGGCGCCGTCAATCGGATGGCTGCCGAGACGGCGGTCCGATGGCCCACCACCTCTACAAAGGACTGGAGCAGCTCGGTGGCTCCAGGTGCGGCGGGCCGACGCCGCTGCACCGGTCATGAGGGTGTTCGGCGCGATGTCCCTGGTGACCACGGAGCCCGCGCCGACCACGGAGTCGCGGCCGATCGTCACGCCCGGCAGCACGGCGACGTTCGCGCCCAGCCAGACGCCGTCTTCCGGGACGACCGGCGCGGGTGGTGTCGTGGAAGGGCGGGGTGTTCAGGCGCGAGGCCAGGTCGGTGACCTTCGTCGTCGCCGCGGAGGCGGGGAGTCTCCGGGACGCGGCGCTCGACCTGGCGGTCACGCAGCAGGCGGTGTCGAAGCGGATCGCTGTGCTGGAGCGGGTTGACGTGGTGTCCTTCCGGGCGGTGCCGCCGCGGGAGCCGTGGCCGGAGCTGCGCGTCACACGCGCGGTCGACAGCGAGGTCCACCTGCTCGTCGGACCCCGGCATCCCCTGGCGGCCCGTGCGGTCCTGCGACCGCGCGAGCTGGCGGGCACCGCGTCTGGGTGCCGGGGATCGTGCCGGGCACCGAGTGGGCGCGGTTCTACCTGGACCTCGCCGCCGAGTTCGGGCTCTCGGTCGACGGCCGCGGCCCGCACTTCGGCGACGAGGCCCTGCTGGAGGAACTGGCCGCCTCGGCCGACTTCGCCACCGCCACCGCCACCGCCACCGCCACCGCCACCGCCACCGCCATCGGCTCCGGCGACCGCTACCTCTGGCCCGCCCACTACGACCTGCGCCGCATCCCGCTGCGCGATCCCACGCCGGTCTACCCGCACTGCCCGGTCTTCTCGGTCGCCAACGACCACCCGGGGCTCGCCGGCCTGAGGGCGTGGCTCAGGGCCGAGCGCGCCGCCCGGCCGCGTCCGGCGGTGGTGTGGGAGCCGAGCTGGGCCTCAGGTGTCGGGTGAAGAACCGGTTGCCCGCCTCGGCCGCGTGGGCCGGGACGCCGGTGTGGCCGCCCATGGTGGCGTGCAGGGGGATGGTGACGCCACAAGCCTCGTCGATGATGGCCGCGGCACGTAGCTCCCGGCGAACAGGACGCACGCCGCGATGCGGGGCTCGGTCGCGGCCGGCCGGACGCCGATGGAGATCACCCCGCCGGAGTGCCCGACCGGTTGCACCGCCTCGGGCAGGGCGCCGGGATACCGTCGAGGGCGACGTGGCCTTCGCCGACGCCGTCGTCATGGCGGTGTTCGGTGGGGAAGCGCATGGTCGTGTCCTTGGGGGTCAGCTCGCGTAGCTGTCGTGCCAGTTCCACCACTCGTACGGCGCGGACTGGGGGTAGCCCGCGGGGGAGTCCTCCCAGTCCTCCTGGCGGCCCAGGGCGGTGATGTCGAGGTAGGACCAGGTGCCGCCCATCTTCTCGTCGCCGCGGTTGTCCACGAAGTAGGTGCGGAACACCTGGCCGTCGTGGCGGATGAAGGCGTTGGTGCCGTGCCACTGGTCGACGCCGAAGTCGACGTCGAAGTCGTCGGTTATCGAGACCCAGGGCACGGTCCAGTCCATGCGGCGCTTGAGGTCGGCGATCAGCGGCTGCGGCGCGCGGGAGGCGAAGACCAGTGTGGTGTCGCGGGCGTTGAGGTGGGCGGGGTTGGCGACCTGGTCGGCGACCAGCGAGCAGCCCTTGCACGCGCGCTCGGGCCAGCCCTCGACGTCCGGGGCGAAGAAGGCGCGGTAGACGATCAGCTGCCTGCGGCCGTCGAAGAGGTCGACGAGGGTCTTCGTGCCGTCCGGGGTGTCGAAGCGGTAGTGCTCGCCCACGGGCAGCCACGGCATGCGACGGCGCGCCGCCGCCAGGGCGTCGCCCGCTCGGGTGTGCTCCTTCTCCAGCACCAGCAGGCGCTCGCGCTCGGCCTGCCACTCCTCTTCGGACACGATCGGCGGGATGTCCATGGTTCTCCTTCAGGTCGTGGAGTCCAGGTGGGCCTTGAGGGCGTCGAGCGGGTCGTCCCAGTCGCGGGCGAGGGCGGCCAGGTACCGCTGGGCCACGCGCATCGGCGCCGACCGCAGGTGGTACCTGATCCGGCGGCGTTCGCCGGGAACCGGGGCCACCAGGCCCGCTTCGGCGAGCAGGGCCAGGTGCTTGGCGACGGCCTGCCTGCTGATGGGCAGCCTGCCCGCCAGGTCGGTCACCGTCGCGGGGCCGCTCTGCGCCAGCGCGGAGAGCACGCCGCGCCGGGTCGGGTCGGCCAGCGCGGCGAAGACCAGTTCGGCGGTGGCTTCCTGATCAGCCGACATGGGCGGTGAGGGCGGCCAGCTTCTCCGACCAGCCGTTCACGTTGCCGTCGAAGGCGACCTTGTGGGCGTCCTCGGGCAGCTGGGCGAACCCGGTCTCGACCACGCGCAGCCGGGTGCCGTCGCCGCGGGCCTCCAGGGTGAACTCGACGTAGGTGCGCCGGGGGTCGTCGTCGGGCAGGCCGTAGATGCCCCAGGTGAACCCGAAGGCGACGGGCTCCTCGACGCGCTGCACCGTGAAGTCGCCGCGGTCCCCGCCCGCCCAGGTCAGCAGGCCCGCGCCGCCCGGCCGCAGGTCGATCTCGGCGGTGTCGCCGAACCAGGAGGCCAGACCCTCGGCCGTGGTGAGGGCCGCCCACACCACCGCGGGCGGCTGCTGGAGGTCGACTTCGCGTTCGATCCGGTCGGGAAAACCCATGACGCCACTCCCACAGTGAGGCAACTGAACGGTTGCGACTTTATGGCAACCGTTCAGTTGCGTCAAGGACGGCGGGCGTGGGCCTGGTCGATGAGGTCCTGGGAGACCTGCCAGACCCGCCGCGCGTCCTCCGCGCCGCGCAGCCTGCTGTAGATCGCCTGCTCGGCGGGCGCTCCGCCGAGGTGGGCCGGGCCGCTGGGGCCGTAGAGCCTGCCGGGGCGGGCCTCCGGGGAGGTCGCGGCGTAGAGGGCCGGGAGCTGGGCGGTCTCGACGGTGCCGACCAGGATTCCCCGCCGGGAGAGGGCCCGGATGAGGCGCACGCCGAGGGTGTCGCTGGTCCGGCCGACCTCGGGGCGGGCGGCGAGCAGGCTGGTCGGGGCCACCCCGGGGTGCGACAGATTGCTGGTGATGCCCCAGCCCTCGGCCTCGCTGCGCCGGTTCAGCTCCAGCCCCCACAGGCCGAGGGCGATCTTGGACTGGCTGTAGGCCTTGCCGCCGCTGTACGAGCGCTCCCAGTTGAGGTCGTCCCAGTTGATCGCGTTCCGGTCGGCCGAGATGCTGATCTGGGAGGTGACGCGCGCGCTGCCCGCCCGCAGCAGCGGCATCAGGTGGTTGACGAGGGCGACGTGACCCAGGTGGTTGGTGCCGAACTGCAGTTCAAACCCGTCCTCGGTGCTCTGGCGGCTCGGCGGGGTCATGACGCCGGCGTTGTTGACGAGGATGTGGACCGGCTCGCCCTCCTCGCCCAGCGTCTCGCCGAGCGCGGCGACCGAGCGCAGGGACGAGAGGTCCAGCGCGCGCAGGCTCACTTCGGCGTCGGGGACCGCGGTGCGGATGGTGGCGATCGCGGCCTCGCCCTTGCGCTGGTTGCGCACGGGCATGACGACCTCGGCCCCGGCCGCCGCCAGTCGCGCGGCGATGCCGAGTCCGACGCCGTCGCTGGCGCCGGTGACGACGGCGCGCTTGCCCGCCAGGGACGGGACGGTGATGTCGATCTTCTTCCGGGGCATCGGAGTGTCTCCCTGCTCGTCGTGGACGTCTCCCACGCTCGTCCAGCGGCGGGGACTTATCCAGGACCTGCCGATCCGAGTCACCGGAAAGGGGGACTGGCGGTCCGTGGCTCCGGGTCCGCGCGGCGGATAGAAAGGGGGCGGCGGGAAGGAGTCCGGGATGATCGACAGGGCGGGGATGGCGGCGTTCCTGCGCCACCGCAGGCAGGCGCTGCAACCGGAGGACATCGGCCTGCGGCGCGGGCAGCGCAGGCGCACGTCCGGGCTGCGCAGGGAGGAGGTCGCCGCGCAGTGCAGCATGTCGGCGGACTACTACGCGCGCCTGGAGCAGGAGCGCGGGCCGCAGCCGTCGGCGCAGATGGTCGCCGCGATCGCCCAGGGCCTGCACCTGTCCCTCGACGAGCGCGACCACCTGTTCCGCCTCGCCGGGCACAACCCGCCCGCCCGCGGTTCGGCGAGCGAGCACGTCACCCCGGGCCTGGCGCGCATCTTCGCCCGGCTGGCGGACACCCCGGCCGAAATCGTCACCGAACTGGGCGAGACCCTGCGCCAGACCCCGCTGGGGATCGCGCTCACCGGGGACGCGGCGCGCCACACCGGCCCGGCCCGCAGCCTCGGCTACCGCTGGTTCACCGACCCGGGGTCCCGGGCGCTCTATGAGCCCGACGACCACGGGTTCCTGTCCCGGATGTTCGCCTCCGGCCTGCGCGAGGCGGTGGCCAAGCGCGGCCCCGGCTCCCGGGCGGCGCACTACGCCGATCTCCTCACCGCCCGGAGCGCGGAGTTCCGCGCCGTGTGGGACACCCACGAGGTCGGCGTCCGCCCGAACGAGGTCAAGCGCTACGTCCACCCCGCCGTCGGCGCGCTGCAACTGCACTGCCAGACGCTCATCGACCCGGTCCAGGAGCACTACCTGCTGGTCTACACCGCTGTCCCGGGAACGGAGAGCCACGAGAAGCTGCGACTGCTCTCCGCGCTCGGACCGGTGTCCTGAGGACAGTGCACACAGGACTGGTCAGCCGGTCTTGTCCATGAGGAACTCCGCCGCGGTGCGGGCGTGGCGCGCCGGGTCGGCGGAGACCGTGATGGCGGTGCTGGTCATCGCGCCCTCGAACAGCAGGAAGATCGAGTCCGCCACCCACTCCGGGCGGCCCGTGCTCGCGACCAGGTGGCCGATGGCCGCCCGGACGCCGCTCTTCTGGCCGCGGACGATCTCGGTGATCTTCGCCGACGACGGGCCCAGCTCGGCGTAGGAGTTGATGAAGGCGCAGCCGCGGAAGGCCGGGGTGCCCGAGGACGCCGCGATCCAGTCGAAGACGGCGAGGATCTGCTCCTCGGGGGTCGCCGCGCGCCGCACGGCGGCCATGATCTCGGCGGTGATGGCCGCGTCGCGGCGGCGCAGGACGGCCTCGACGATGGCCTCCTTGCCCTCGAAGAGGGAGTAGAGCTTCTTCAGGGAGACGCCCGCCTCGGTCCTCAGCTCGTCCATGCCGACGGCGTGGGCGCTCTTGGCGTAGAAGAGCCGGTCGGCGGCCTCCAGGATCTGCTCGCGGACCGCTGTGTCGCTCGTCATGTCGGTGACCCCCTTGTATTGAGAACGGTCGTTCTCTACGGTAGCACCTAGACGGAGAACGAGCGTTCTCCACCCGGTCGAGGAGATCGAGATGACCATCGTTCTGGTGCACAGGCTGTGGATGACCCCGCTGGGCTGGGAGAACTGGACCGAGCGCTTCGAGAAGGCGGGCCACGAGGTGCTGGCGCCGACCTGGCCCGGCTTCGACCGCCCGATCGAGGAGCTGCGGGCGCACCCGGAGGTGATGAACGGCCTCGGCGTGGAGGAGGTCACCGACCACTACGCCGAGATCATCGGCGCGCTGCCGGAGGCGCCGGTCATCATGGGCCACTCCTTCGGCGGGCTGATCACGCAGAAGCTGCTCTCCCGCGGCCTGGGCAAGGCCGGCGTCGTGGTCCACTCCGCGCCCGCCAAGGGCACGCTGGGCCTGCCGTTCTCCGCGCTGAAGGCGTCCTTCCCCGTCCTGAAGAACCCGGCGAACGTCAACCGCGCCGTGCCGCTGTCGCCGAAGGAGTTCCACTACGCCTTCGCCAACACCCTCTCCTTCGGGGAATCCGAGGCCCTGCGCGAGAAGTACGCCATCGCCGCCCCCGGCCGCCCGCTCTGGCAGGCCGCGACCGCCAACGTCTCCACCCACAACGCGACCGCCGTCGACCTGGCCAAGCCCGACCGCGCTCCCCTGCTGTTCCTGGCCAGCGAAGGCGACAACGTCGTCCCCGCATCGATGAACCGGGAGAACCACCGCCGCTACCGCAAGTCGCCCGCCCTCACCGAGATCAAGGAGTTCCCGAACCGGCCGCACTTCGTCATGGCCGCGCCGGGCTGGGAAGAGGTCGCCGACTACGCCCTGAACTGGTCCGAGCGGTTCTGACGCGGCGGGACACCAACAGGAAACCCTGGACGGGTAACAGGTCCGATCCGCCTCCCGACACCCGGAGCAGAGTTCTCCCCAGCGAGAGGTTGGCCCACACCATGTCCACCCCCGAGCCGTACGGTCAGGCATCCGCGCACCACCCCGGCGGCTTCGCGGACCCGAGCACCGGCCCGTACCCGGTGCCGCCCGCCCAGCAGAATCCGCAGCAGTTCGCCGTCATGCCGCCGCAGGTCGTGCCGCCGCAGGTCATGGTCGCGCAGTACGGCCCAGCCCCCCAGAACGGCGTCGGCACCGGCGGGTTCGTCACCGGGCTCCTCGGGCTCATCCTCTTCTGGGTGCCCGCGGTCGGGATCATCCTGGCGATCATCGGCGTCTCCCTCTCCGGGGTCGGGATCGCCAAGGCCAAGCGCGGCGAGGCCAACAACAAGGGGCTGGCCACCGCGGGCCTGACCTGCGGGACGATCGCGCTCGCCATCTGGCTGATCATGGTGATCGCCGCCGTCTCCGTCATGCCGTAGCTGGATCGCGGGCAGGCGCGGCGGAACCACCCGGCCGTCCACTGGGGACGACCGGGTGGCCGGTACCGGGTGCCGCCTTACTCGTCGGTGATCAGGAACTCCACGCCGCCCAGGTCCTCGCCCCTCTGGTCGGCTTGGAACACGCGGATCACCTGCCCCTCGGCTGCCCGGTCGCCTCCGGTGAAGGCGAGTTCGATCTGCTGGCGCTCGGCGCCCTGCAGGGCCAGGCCGCGGAACGCGGCGGCCTTGAGGTCCACGACGTCGAACTGCGTCTCACCCACCTGGCGCAGCCCCTCGGCCTTGCCGCCCGCTTCCTTCCAGCGGCGGGTCAGCTCGGGGCCGAGGTCGATGGTGAGCCTGCCGTCGAAGACGCGGTCACCCGCGGCGACGACCAGGTCGGTCACCAGGGCCTCGCGGAACGGGTTGCCCAGGGTGAACGGCCGCTTGATGGTGCCTGCGCCCGGCAGCGCGCGCACGGAGTTGATGTTGCGCCAGGCGATGTTGTTGTTGTTGCGGGCGTTCTGGTGGGTCGCGGTGGTCTCGGCGAAGGTCATCGGGTCGGTGGCGGACTCCCAGCGGGCCAGCAGGCAGAAGTGGCCGGGGCCGGGCACGTTGTGCCACGGGATCATGACCGTCGTGCCGCCCGGCGGGACGGTGATGCCGCTCTGCGCGCCGAACTGGGTCCAGTGCAGCGGCCACTGCGCTCCGCCGCCCTGGGCGGTGTAGTACAGCTTCAGCGTGCCGACGCCGGTCCCGCTGCCGCCGGGGCCGGGGTTGTTGAGGCGCACGAACACGAAGTTCGTCTGGCCCGCGATCGGGTTGGTGCCCGCGCACGGCGCGCTCGTCGTGCAGACGCGGATGTCCGGGCTGGTGTAGGCCGACCCGGTCGTCAGCGGCTCCACGCCCGCGTCGGCGGTGTTGTCGCGGATGAAGACGTCGGTCGGGGTGCAGTTGTACAGCGCGCGCTGGATGTAGGCGGCGACGTCGGTGCCGCGCTGGTTGCTCTGGTAGGCGAAGCCACCGGTCGTGTTCGCGTAGTCCTGCATGATCGGCATGATCGTGCTGGTGTAGGTGGAGTTGGTGGGCACGTAGATCGGGGTGATCTTGATGCCCTCGGTCTGCGCGTCCAGGGCGACGCTGTGGGCGTTGGCGACGTCGGCGGCGCTGTGCACGTTGTCGAAGCCGCCGGGACGGGCGTCGGTCACCATGATCGCGTGCTTGGTGGCGTTGGTGCGCCAGGTCCCGGAGAAGTTCCCGGTCTGCGGGCGACCCGTGGCGGGCAGGTTGTTGACGACGGTGTTCAGCGCCTCGTCGGAGGCCTCGGGCTCGGCCGAGCCGCCGGAGGCGGTCAGCGAGGCCAGCGCCGAGGAGACCGCGGCCTGGTTGCCCGCGGCCAGGTTGACGTTGACGGTGACGTTGTCCTTGAAGCTGACCAGACCGAGCTTGTAGTCGCCGCCGGAGAGCGAGACGACGTCGGCCAGGATCGTGCTGATCCCGGACTGCACGCCGGAGAGCGCGCCGCCCATGCTGCCGGTGGTGTCCAGCACGATCGTGACGTCCATCGGGCCACACGGGGCGGCGGCCTTGGCGTAGGGGGTCGCCGCGCCCGCGGGCGCCGAGGCGAGCGCGGGGGCCAGGGTGGCGGCGAGGACGGCAGCGGCGATGAGTGGGCCGCGTCGCCGCTTCGGGGTTGGGGACATGGGACCTCTCCTCCGAGGTGACAGGGTTCCGCCACCGTCCGGCCGCGCGGTTGCAGAGCGGTTGCACGCCGGTTGCGGCGCTACCCGGTTGGCCGATACGCCCCCGCCTGCCAGGCTGGATACGCTCCGAACGGGGCGACGACGCACGGAGGCTGCGGGGTGACGGGGTGACGGGACCCGGCAGGCTTGGTGTGCTGGGACCCGTCGAAGCCGTCGGTCCAGCGGGCCAGGTGGACCTGCGCGGAGCGCGGCAACGCGCGGTGCTCGGCGTGCTGGCCCTGCACGCCGGGACGCTGCTGCCCGCCGCCCGCCTGGTGGACGTGCTCTGGGGCGAGCACCCGCCGCGCACCGCGGTGAAGACCCTGCACAGCCACGTCGCGCGCCTGCGCACGGTGCTCGCCGTCGCCGGTTTCGGCGGCGCGCTGGTCACCCGGGGCCCCGGCTACGCCCTCGACGTCGTCCCCGACGCCGTGGACGCCCACCGCTTCGCCGCGCTCGTGCGCCAGGCCCGCGGCTGCCCGGCCGAGCGGGCCGCGCCGCTGCTGCGCGAGGCGGTCGGGCTGTGGCGGGGCGACCCGTTCGCCGACACCCCGCTGGCCGACTGGGGCAGGCGCGCCGTGGACGACCTCGCCGAGCAGCGGCTCTCGGCGCTGGAGGACTTGTGGGAGGCCGAGCTGGCCCTGGGCGCGCACGTCGAGGCCGCCCGGGAGCTGCCCCGGCTGCTGGCCGCGCACCCGCTGCGCGAGCGCTTGGCCGGGCTGACGATCCTCGCCACCCACCGCAGCGGCAGGCCCGCCGACGCGCTCGCCGTGTACGACCGGCTCCGCCGCGACCTCGCCGACGCCTACGGCGCCGACCCCGGCCCGGACCTGCGCGCCCTGCACACCGCGATCCTGCGCCGCGACCCGGAACTCGACCACACCCCCGAGTCCGCGCCCGAGCCCACCGCACTCGGCGGCGGGCCCGCGCAGCTGCCCGCGCCGGTCGGCCACTTCACCGGCCGCACCGGCGAACTGGCCGCGCTCGACGCGGTGGCCGCGGGCGTCGTGGCGATCACCGGCGCGGCGGGCATGGGCAAGACCGCGCTGGCCCTGGAGTGGGCCCACCGCGCCGCGGCCCGCTTCCCCGACGGTCAGCTCTACCTCGACTTCGACGGCCACGCGCTCACCGCCGCCGACGCGCTCGCCCACCTGCTGCGCTCACTCGACGTCCCCGACGACCGGGTGCCGACCGAGGCGGGCGAGCGGGCCGCGCTCTACCGGTCGCTGCTGCGCGCCAAGCGCTGCCTGGTCCTGGTGGACAACGCGGGCGGCGCCGAGGACGTGCTGCCCCTGGTGCCCGGGGCGGGCGGCAGCCTGCTCGTGGTGACCAGCCGCGCCACGCTCGCCGCCCTGGGCACCCGCCACGCCGTGCACTCCGTCGCCGTCGGCGCGCTCGACCACGCCGCCTCACAGGCGCTGCTGGCCAGGGTGGTCGGCGACGCCCGGGTGCGCGCCGAGCCGCGGGCCGCGGCCCGGCTGGGCAGGCTGTGCGGCGGGATGCCGCTGGCGCTGCGCATCGTCGCGGCCCGGCTGGTGGCCGCGCCGGCGACCACGCTGGCCGCGACGGCCGCCGAGCTGGGGCGCGCGGGCAGGCTCGACAGGCTCGCGGTGGAAGGCGACTCGCGCACCGTGCGCGCCGTGCTCACCAGCGCCTACCTGCCGCTGCCCGCCGAACAGGCGCGCATGTTCCGCATGATCGGGCTGGCGCCGGGGCCGACGGTGGCCGTGGGGGCGGGCGCGGCGCTGTGCGGGGTCGGCGCGGCCACGGCCGCCGCGGCGCTCGCGGCGCTGGCGGGCGGGCACCTGCTCACCCCGGCGGGCCCGGACCGCTTCCGCGCCCACGACCTCACCCGCGAGTTCGCCGCAGCCCGCGCCGAGGCCGAGGTGCCCGCCGCCGAGCGCGCGGCGGCCGTCGACCGGCTCCTGGACTGGTACCTGTGCGCCGCCGCCGCGGCCAACGAGGCCATCGACCCCCGCCGCGACGCCGTCCGCCCCGACCCCGCCTACCGCCCGGACTCGCTGCCGTTCGCCGACGACCGCCACGCCGCGCTCGCCTTCCTCGACGGCGAGCGCGACAACGTGCTGCCGGTGGTGCGCCTGGCCCGCGCGCACGGCAGGCTCGACGCGGCCTGGCAGCTGACCTACCTGTTCACCAGCTACCACGACGCCACCGGCCACTGGCACCTGCGCGCCCGCGTGTGCGCCGTCGCCGCCGAGGCCGCGACGGCCTCGGGCGACCCGCGCGCCGAAGCCGAGGCGCAGCGCGCGCTGGGCGTCGCGCAGTTCATGACCCGCCGCTTCGAGGACGCCCTCGACAGCAACCGCGCGGCGCTGCTGGCCGCGCGCGCGGCGGGCGACGTCGCCGGGGAAGGCCACGTGCACAACAACATCGCCAACGCCCTCGCCGAACTGCGCCGCTACGACGAGGCCGTCACCGCCCACCGCCAGGCCGTCGCCACCTGCGCGGCCTCGGGCAACGACCTGGGCAGGGCCCTGGCGCAGCGCAACCTCGGCCACACCTACGTGCGCATGGGCGAAGCCGCCTCGGCGCTGGTCCCGCTGACCGACGCCCTGGCCACCTTCCAGGACCTCGGCCACGACCGCCTCGCCGCCGCCACTCTCGACACCATCGGCGAAGCCCGCCTGCACCTCGGCGAGCACGGCGCGGCCCTGGCCGCTGTCGAAGAGGCCATCGCCGTCAGCCGCGAACTGGGCGACCGCTGGCTGGAATGGGAATGCCTCCTCGACGCAGGCCGCGTCCACCTCGACCGCGGCGCCCCCGGACAGGCCGCCGAACACTTCGCCGACGCCCTGGAAACCAGCCGCGCGGTGGGGGACCGGCACGGTGAGGCCGCGGCGACGGCGCACCTGGGGCGGGCGTACCTGGCGGCGGGCAGGCACGTCGAGGCCCGCCGGGAGCTGGAGCGGGCGGCGACGCTGCGGGCGGCGGTGCCGGACCAGGACGAGCAGGCCCAGATCGATCTCGCGCTGGCCGAACTGAGCAGGCTGGGGTGAGACCGGGCCGCGTGTCTGGTCGCTGGTGCGGCTCGGGCCTGCCGACCCGCGCGAGGTCAGGGTTCTCGCGCGGGGCGGCGTGTTCGGCGTCAGGGGCGGCGGATGACGACCTCGGCCCTCGGGTTGCCCAGCACCCCGGCGGACGGGCTGTACAGCTCCAGCACGAACTTCTCCTCAGCGGGCCACGTCCCGCGCAGGAGTTCGATCTCGGCGATGCCGGTGGTGGCGCCCACGGGGATGGTGATCACCCCGTCGCGGACGGGGACGTAGCCGTTGGGCTTGCCGTCGGGGTCGTGGGTGCGGAAGTGGACGGTGACCGGGGCGCGCACGGGCTTGCTGGTGCGGATGTCCACCGGGCAGGTCATGGCCTTGTCGGTGCCGCGGTCGATCCCCCAACAGATCTTCCCGCCGTCCAGACCGGTCCGCAGCGGCGGATCGTCGTCGTCGAGGATGGTGACCGTGCCGCTGCCCTGGCCGATGACCACCCCCTGCGGCGCCGTCAGCCGCACCGTGAACCGCTCGTCCGCCTCGGCGAGGCTGTCGGCCACCACCGACACGGGCACCGATCTGACCCCGGCCTCGCCGCTCCAGGAGACGGTGGTCGAGGCCGCCAGGTAGTCCGCGGGCGAGGTCGCCGTCAGATCCGCCGTGCTCACCGCCACCGACCCGCTCGCCGCGCACCCGGGCGCGACGCTGGCCATCACCAACACGGTGAACGTCCGCAGCCCGCCCACACTGCCCTCGTACCCCGCGAAGTTCCCCAGCGACACCACGGCGGGCGCACAGCTCTGCGCCGCTACCGGCTCCGGCACCGCTGTCGACCCGAACACCACCGCGCCCACCAGCGCGCAGACCACCGCTGTCCGCACCACGTCCACCATCTCCTCAGGCCGGGACCGCCATCGCCCCTGGCTAACGCATGCCGGTTGCAGCGCGGTTGCAGGAGGCGCGCAGGCGGGTGGACTCCAGTTCGGCGAGGCGGGCGCGGGCGGCCTCGACCCGGGGCAGCGCGCGGGTGACGGTCTCGCGCTTCACCCACCGGTCGGTCCGGTAGGCGAGTTCGGTGATCCCGGCGGCCGACGCCGCCGCGCTTGCCATGCCCGCCAGGTAAAGCACGACCGACTCCGCGGTTCCGCCTTGGGCGACGTGGGTGGTCAGGGCCGCCGCGAGCAGCAGGACCGCTGCTGCCGTGAGGGCGGCGACCGCGGTCACCGCGAACGGATCGCGGGTGCGCAGCCAGGCCCGCCGTCCCGCCTGGTGCTCCTCGGTCAGCGCGGCGCACACGGTGCTGATCCTGGTGAGAACGCGGTCGGCGGTTCTGCGGGAGCGCAGCGGCAGCGGTGCCCGCCAGTCGGCGTCCTCGCCGCGCAGCCTGCGTTCGAGGTGGGCCAGTTCACCGAGGACCCAGGCACTCGTCGGCCGGACGCGGTCGGCGGGCCAGGTGGGCCGCTCGGCCTGGGCGCGCGCCCAGGCGATGCCCATGCCCGCGAGGATGAGCACCGACACGACCAGCACCGCCATCACCGCCTCCACGGGCAGCCCGGCCGCCGCGACGGCGGCGAGCACCAGGTTGGCCAGCGTCACCACCACGACGCCGAGGCCGAAGAGGGCGAAGGGGCGGTGGTCGGTGATCCGGTGCAGCAGCTCGTCCAGCCACAGCGCCGGTCTGCGCAGCCCGTGCCGCAGCGCGGCGAGCGCCAGGGCGATGAGCAGGAAGAAGCCCGGGAAGAGGGCGAACAACGCGATGGCGGGACCGGAGCCGGAGAGACCGACCGTGGCGGGGAGGGTGTCGGCGAAGGGCAGCAGGACGCCTGCGAGCACCCCGATCGCGCCGAGGACGAGCGCGGTGGTCAGCCTCGCCCGGTCGGGCAGCGGCTCGACCCGGGCGGCCGCCTGCGTCTCCCGCCTGGCGACGTGCAGAGCGATTTCGGTGGTCAGCGCGTCCAGCCCGTCGGCGAGCGCACCGAACCGCAGGGGGACGGCTTGGGCGTCGGCGAGCGGACGGAGGTCGGCGTCCAGGTCCGCGTGGGCGGGTGGGGCGGCGCCGTCCACGAGCACCGGGATGAGCTTCTTCCCGGCGCGGGCGGCGTCGGCGATCTCGGTGCGGACCCAGTCCTTGTGCGTGCCCCGCCGGGCGGCCAGGTCGGCCTGCCAGCTCGGGTGGATCACGACGAGGACGACCACCGCCGCGTCGAGTCGGGACCGCAGCGTGTCGGCGTAGCGCTCGCCGGGCGGCAGCGTGGTGTCCAGCGCGACGGCGTCGTCGCCGAGGAACGCGGCGAGGTGCCGGGCGAGGAACTCGACGGCCAGCACGTGCGGCAGCGGCGTCCCGTCCGCGTCGTTGCGGCGGTAGTTGATGAAAACCGAGGCTGCTTCGACCTCGTCGCCCATCGGACCTCCTCGCCGATGATCTTAGTTCGGCGAGGAGGTCCCGGGGTGGTGCTACAGGTTGGCCGGGAGGCCGGACTCGTTGGCCTGCGGGGTCGCCGCGTCGTCCAGGAGGTCGCGGACGATCTTGTTGGCTTCCTTGACGGCCGGGGTGATCATCTTGATCTTGATCTTGCCGTTGTGGCCGAGGTGGCCGCCGACCTCGAAGGTCGTGGTCTCACCGGGCAGGGGCAGACCCTGGCAGCCGGTGTAGGTCTTCTTCGGGGTCAGGCCGGTCTGGAAGTAGGCGGTGATCGGGTCGTCGACGCAGTCGGTGTTGTAGGGGAAGACGCCGTGCGAGCCCTCGTTGTCGATGCTGATCATCTTGGCGCCGGGCAGGCCCTTGGTGGTGGCCAGGCCGCCCTCGTACGGGGTGGCGGCGTCCAGCTCGGTCTGCACGACCATCAGCTTCGGGAAGGTCTTCTTGTCCGGCTTGGGCATCTTGTTCGTCGTCGGCCAGTACGCGCACAGCGGGGTGTCCATGAAGGGCGCGATGAACGGGGCGTTGACGGTCAGGTCGGCCAGCCAGTACTTCCAGTAGTGCAGGTTCTGGTTCCACTGGCCGTCCTGGCAGCGGATCGCCTCGAAGGTGGCGTCCCAGGTCTCGACCTCGGCGGCGTCGGTGGTGGCCTTGACCGAGACCCGCTCCTTCTTGGCGATGGCGTTGAGCGCGTTGGTCTTGCCCTTGGCGATGAAGTCCTTGTTGTCCTGCGACAGGCCGGGCGTGGCGAGCATCTTGCCGACGAGCACGTCGACCTTCTGAGCGTCGGTGCCCTCGGCCGGGACCTCGCCCGCGATCGCGGCGACCGCGGAGGCGGCCGACGGGTACTGCGAGGTGTCGTACATCGCCGGGATCACGAACCAGGCGACGAACAGCTGGCCGATGAAGTCGCGCGTGCCGCCCGCCTTCTCGAAGTTCGTGCGGATGGCCATCGGGTCGGTGCCGGTGCCGTAGGTGGCGTTGTTGCGCGCCATGTACGGCAGCAGCGCCTCCTGGAACTGGCGGTCGCGGCTGCGCGGCTGCAGGTCCCAGGTCTCCTCCAGCGTGCGCTGCGAGGCGTCGACGGCGGAGTCGAGCAGGAAGCGGTGCGCCTTGCCCGGGAAGGTCGAGGCGTACCAGGTGCCCAGCCAGGTGCCGTAGGAGTAGCCGATGTAGCTGAGCTTCTTCTCCCCGAGCAGGACCCGGATGAAGTCCATGTCGTAGGCGGTCTGCTCGGTGGTGATGAACTCCGTCAGCGGGTTCTCCAGGCAGCCCGCCACCTTCGCCCGGTTGATGACGTCGGTGTCGGTGCTGTCCGGCACGGTGTAGCTGCAGGTCAGCGGGGTGCTCTGGCCGACGCCGCGCGGGTCGAAGCCGATGAAGTCGTACTGGGCGGCCAGCACCGGCGCGCGCAGCGCCATCGCCGCGCCCCACGGCAGGCCCTCGCCGCCGGGGCCGCCCGGGTTGATCAGCGCGATGCCCTGGCGGCCGGGGCCGGGGTAGGCGGTCGCGGTCTTGGACACGCGGACGTCGATGGTGTTGCCGTCCTGCGGGTTGTGCCAGTCGCGCGGCACCTTCACCGTCGCGCAGGCCAGGCCCTTGACCGTCTTGAACCGTGCGACGGTCTCCGGGGCCAGGCCGGGGAAGGTGCACTCCTCCCAGGTCAGCGTCTGCTGGGTGAGCGCCCCGGCCAGCTTCGCCGTGTCGGGGTCGGCCGCCTTCTTCGGCGCGGCGGCGGCCGCGGGCGCGAGCGCGATGCCCGCGACGGCGAACGCGCCGGTCAGCACGGCGACGCCCAAGCGCCTGCCGTTGAACAACTTCCTCACGGTGGTCCCTTTCGCCCCTTCGCACGGCCGCCCTCAGCCGTGCTTCACACCAAGGGATGAATGGGCTGGCTCTGGTTTGACACTCTTGACCGTTGTCAGAAACCCGACATGGCGGATTCCTGACGCCCGTGCGCGAAGGTGACGGGGCCGAATGGGTTACGCGCAGCTACAACCAGCCGCGCCGAGAGGCCTGCACACCCAGCTGGAACCGGGTCTGCGCGCCGAGCAGCTGCTGGAGCCTGCTGACCCGCCGGTGCACGGTCCGCTCGCTGACCCCCAGGTCGCGCGCGATCGACTCGTCGGTGAGCCCGGCGCTGAGCAGCGCGAGCAGTCGCCGCGTGGGCAGCGTCGGCTCCTGCTGCGCCCCCGCGTCGTCCGGGCCGGACCCGGTGACCGGCACGGCCATCCGCCAGAACGCCTCGAACAGCTCGACCAGGGCGCTGAGCAGCACCGACGGGTGGATGAGCAGGGCGACGACGTCGCCGCCGGAGGTGGTGGGGACCGCGATCAGCGCCCGGTCGGAGTCGGCGACCACCAGCTTCAGCGGCACCCCGGGAAAGGCGCGCGCCTGCTCCCCGACGGCGATGCTCGACTGCACCGAGTCGAACCCGGCCGCGTCCTGCAGCAGCGAGGAGTCGTAGACGACCCGGTAGGCGATGCCGCGGGCCAGCGCGGGCGGCTGCGCCGGGGTCGCCGCCGGGCGCGGGCTCAGGTACGAACCCGGGTCCAGCGCGCGGATCTCGGCCTTGGCCTGCGCCTGCATGGCCTCGAAGGTGGCGGTGACCTCCTCGCCGCCGCGCAGCACCTCGACGAAGTCGGCGTCGACCCCGCCGCGCTCGGCGAAGGCCGCCGCCAGCGCCTCGGCGCTCTCCCTGGCCCGCACGGCGGCCACCTCGTGCCGGGCGGCCAGCGCCGACAGCGCCGCCCGCGGCGGGCGCACCTCGACGCCCGCGCCGCTCGCGCGGACCAGGCCGACGCGGGTCAGCTCGGCCAGCGCGGCGTCGTCGTCCGGCGCCGTTCCGCCGAGCAGCCGCAGGTAGAGCTGCTCGGCTTCGGCGGACAGGCCCTGCGGCTCGACAGGCACACGACTCCCCTCGACGGACCCCGCCGACGGTACCGGCGGGCGCGCGCAGCGATGGCCGGGCGCGCCCGCCTGGGCCACGATGGGAGGGAAGTCGTCCAGCGAGGAGAGGACCACCCGATGCCGCTGCAAGGCGAGTACGTGCCGAGCCCCACCCAGTGGGTGCGCGACCAGGTCGAGCTGTACGAGAGCTCGGGCGGCACCAAGGGCACGACGCTGCGCGGAATGCCCGTCGTCGTGCTCACCACCCGCGGCGCCAAGTCCGGCAAGATCCGCAAGAGCCCGCTGATGCGCGTGGAGCACGAGGGCTCCTACGCCATCGTCGCCTCGCTCGGCGGCGCCCCGGAGCACCCGGTCTGGTACCACAACGTGCTGGCCGACCCGCACGTCGAGCTGCAGGACGGCCCGCAGAAGGCCGACATGGTCGCCCGCGAGGTCACCGGCGAGGAGAAGGCGTTCTGGTGGGACAAGGCCGTCGAGGCCTTCCCGGACTACGCCGACTACCAGGCCAAGACCGACCGCGTCATCCCCGTCCTGGTCCTGGAGAAGGTCTAAGGACTTCGACTCAGGCCCTGGGCGGTCAGCGCCGCCACGGCCGCGGCGATGGCCGGGTGGTCGGCCGAGCCGCGGCGGTAGGCGACCCGGGTGCGCCTGCGCGTCGTCAGGGCGACCAGGCGCACGCCCGCGACCGGCTCCGGCACGGCCATCCCCGGCACGATCGCCACGCCCTGGCCCGCCGCGACCAGGGCGAGCACGGTGCTGAAGTCGTCGGCCTGGTGGCGCACGTCGGGGTGGAAGCCCTCGCCGCGGCACAGCCGCAGCGCCACGGTGTGGCAGAGCGTGCCGGGGCTGGCCACGATCCACGGGTCCGCGCGCGTGCAGGCGATCCCGCGCGCGGCGCTCGCCTCGGGCACGGCCAGGTGCACGGGCTCGTCGAGCAGCGGCGCGGTGTCGATGGCGGGATCGGGGTCGATCGGGGCGGTCGAGTAGTCGTTGAGCAGGCCGACGTCGATGCGGCGCTCGCGCAGCGCGTCGGGCACCTCGGCCGGGTCCAGCTCGCTGACGTGCAGCCGCAGCCCCGGGTGCGCGCCGCCGAGGCGGACGAGGGCGGCGGGCAGCAGCCCGCGCATGGCCGTCGGGAAGGCCCCGATGCGCACCGGCCCGCTCGGCGTCCCGGCCACCGCTGCGGCGGCCTGCTCCAGCGCGCCGAGCACGATCTCGGCGTGGCGGATGAGCACGTGCCCCGCCTCGGTGATGGCCACCCGGCGACCGGTGCGCTCCAGCAGGGCGGCCCCGGCCTCGCGTTCCAGCGCCGAGAGCTGCTGGGAGACCGCCGACGGCGTGTACGCGTGCGCCTCGGCGACGGCGCTGATCGTGCCGGCCCGGGCCAGGTCGCGGAGCAGGCGCAGCTTGCGCGGATCGAGCATCAGCTGAGCTTACGCTCAGCGATGCCAACGTGAACTGGATCTGATGCTCACCGCACGCGACCCTGTGCTCATGGACCTCGACGGCGTGTTCGTCCCCCTGATCACCCCCTTCGACGCCGACGGCGGGGTGGCCGTCGACGCGCTGGCCGGGCTCGCCAAGCAGGTGCTGGACGACGGCGCGGCCGGACTGGTCGCGCTGGGCACGACCGGTGAGCCGGGATCGCTCACCGAGGAGGAGCGCGCCGCCGTCGTCACCGCGCTGGTGGAGGTCTGCCGGGGTCGCGACGTGCCGCTGGTCGTGGGCGCGAGCACCGAGGCGGCCGTCCGCGCGCTCCCGGCGGAGGTCTCCGCGGCGATGGCGCTGGTCCCGCCGTTCACCCGGCCCGGCGCCGCGGGCGTGCTGGCCCACCTGCGCGCGGTGGCGGCGGCCAGCCCGGTCCCGCTGATCGTTTACCACGTTCCCCAGAGGACCGGCCAGGAGCTGCCGCCCGCCGCGCTGCGCGCGATCGCCGAGATCCCCGGCGTGGTCGGCGTGAAGTACGCGACCGGCCGGATCGACGCCGACGCCGCCGCGTTCCTCACCGACCTCCCCGAGCACTTCACCGCCCTCTGCGGCGACGACGCCCTCATCGCCCCCATGCTGGCCCTGGGCGCGCGCGGCGCGGTGGCGGCCTCGGCCCACCTGGCCACCGCCGACTTCGCCCGGCTCGTCCGGGACGGGGCGGGCGATGCGGCGCTGGTGGCCCGGCTGGTGGCGGTGGCCGGGGCGGTGTTCGCCGAGCCCAACCCCACAGTCCTCAAGGCCGTCCTGCACGCCCAGGGCCGCATCCCGACCCCGTCGGTGCGCCTGCCCCTGCTGCCCGCCGCCGCCGAAAGCCGCGACGCTGTGCTGGCTGTGCTTTCGGCGCTCTAGGCGCTCTAGCCGATCTAGCCGATCTCGCGGAGGTTGCACTCCATGCGCTTGAGGGCGTCGAGGGTGGCGGTGCGCGCCTGCTCGTCCATCCCCTCGGTGGTCCGCCGCTCCAACTCGTGCCACATCTGGGCGACCTCGGCCCGCAGCGCGAGCCCGGCGGCCGTCGACTCCACGATCACCGAACGCCCGTCCGTCGCGCTCGGCGTGCACCGCACGAACCCGCCGCGCTCCAGGCGGCGGACCATGCGGGTGATGGTGGCCGAGTCCGAGCCGAGCAGCGCCGCCAGGTCGGCCTGCCGCTGCGGCCCGCAGTCCCAGAGCTGCATCATCAGCAGCTCCTGCCCCGGGTGCAGCCCGACCCGCCGCAACAGCGCGGCGGCGACCATCCGGTGCAGCCGGGTGAGCCGGAAGATCGCGTGGCTGACCGGCCCGCACGCCGCCGTGGCGGGCACGGGCACGGTCGGCCGGTGCCCGGCCACTTCGCCCGTCCGACGCGCCATCAGAACCTCCGGGGGCCATCCTACGTCTCGTCGGCGACAGTGATGGCAGTCACAATCTCGGTGATCGGGAAGGGCTCCCGCCAATTACCTGTTCGGACAGGCATGACTACCGCCTTCGACCCGATCGACCTCGCCGGGCTGCCGCTGGCCAACCGCATCGCCATGGCCCCCATGACCCGCAACCGCGCATATGGCCCCGGCGCGACACCCACGGCCCAGATGGCCGAGTACTACGCCCAGCGGGCGAGCGCCGGCCTGATCATCACCGAGGGGACGCAGCCGTCGCTGATCGGACAGGGATATCCCAACACGCCGGGCCTGCACAGCGCCGAGCAGATCGCGGCCTGGCGCCAGGTGACCGATGCGGTGCACGCCTCGGGCGGCCGGATCTTCGCGCAGCTCATGCACGCTGGGCGCATCAGTCACCCGGTACTGCTCCCTGGCGGGGCCACGCCTGTCGCGCCGTCGGCGGTGCGCGCGGCCGGGCAGGTGTTCACGGGGTCGGCTCTGCAGGACTTCGTCGAGCCGCGCGAGCTGACCGGGGCGGAGATCGAGGCGACGATCGCCGACTTCGCGACTGCTGCCCGCAACGCCGTGGAGGCGGGGTTCGACGGGGTTGAGCTGCATGGGGCGAACGGCTATCTGATCAACCAGTTCCTGGCCACCGGGTCCAACCTGCGCACCGATGAGTGGGGCGGATCGGTGGAGGGGCGTGTCCGGTTCGCGGTCGAGGTGGCTCGGGCCGTGGTTGAGGCTGTGGGGGCACACCGGGTGGGGCTGCGGATCTCGCCTGGGGGGACGTACAACGACATCAGCGAGGAGAACACGGATGAGACCCACCTGGCGCTGGTGGACGCCATCGAGCCGTTGAACCTGGCCTACCTGCATGTGGTCGAGTACGACAGGGGTCTGACCGAGCAGCTGCGCAAGCGCTTCTCGGGGACGTTTGTGCTGAATCCGGGAGTCAGCCCGACGGGGCTGTCTGAAGTGGACCTGGTCGCGGACGGGATCGCCGACATCGTCTCGTACGGGTCGCTGTTCCTGGCGAACCCGGACTTGCCCGCGCGCCTGGCAGCGTCCGGCCCCTTCAACACGCCCGACCCGAGCACCTTCTACGGTGGCGACCACCGGGGCTACACGGACTACCCTTCTCTTTCCTGACCAGGCTCCCGCCGCCACTGAATGCCAACCTGGACAACGAACCGCCGGGCTTGGGCTGCCGACCACCCTCCCAACTTCACCCATCGGACACTCGGGTGGGGCGTGAGGCCTGGGTGGGTGGCCGGCATGCCACGGGGGGTGATGTGCCGGAGATGGGTGGTGTGCCGGGGAATGCTGGAAGTGGGGTGGTGTTGGGGCGTGTCGGAACTGAGGTGGTGTGCCGGGGGTGGGGTAGATGGTGTGGCGGGGCGTGTTGGTAGTGGTGGTGTGTTGGGGCGTGCTGGGCGGAAGGGTGTCGGCTGTGGTGGGTGGCAAGCAGCCCACCACAGTGGATTGTCGTCCTTTGTGGTGGGCTGCTGGTCGGCTTCAGGTGCCGGTTGTCTTGGGCCTCTGTGCAGGCGGGGCTAGTCGCGAGTGGACTCCGGCGTGCGCGACGCAGTCTCCGCGTCGGCCTCGGATTCCTTGGTGGGGTCGCAGTTCTCGGTGATCAGGATGTCTTCCGGGAGGACTTCCTCGTCCAGGTGGGCCAAGGCGCCGCAGGGGAGGACCAGTTCGATGGTGTTCGGGGCGGGGGTTTCGGTGGGCTGTTCCGTCGGCTGCTCGGAGGGGGCTTCGGTGGGGTCCTCTGAGGGCGTCTCGGGGGTGGGCTCTTCGGACGCCGCGTCCTCACCCGGAGCGGGCTTCTCCGGGGCCTCCGGGCGGGTGGCGGGGCGCTCCGGGGCGGGGGAGGGGACGGGCGCGGGGGTTTGCACCGGGCGGTTGGGCTTCTCGGGGGAGTCGGAGGTGAGCAGCGCTGGGGCTTCGGTCGAGCCTGCGGGCAAGGCCGGGACGGGGGTCGCGCCGTTGGAGTACGTGTGCATCCACGACATCACTGTCGCGACGTACTCCATCGAGTGGTTGTAGCGGAAGACGGCGGCGCTCAGGTCCGACGGGTTGGCCAGGTCCATGCCGCCCGCGCACAGGTAGTGGCCCGCTGAGGCGGCGGCGTCGGTGAGGTTGTGCGGGTCGGCTTTGCCGTCGCCGTTGGCGTCGGTGCCGTAGGCGGCCCAGGTGGACGGGATGAACTGCATCGGGCCGACGGCGCGGTCCCAGACGGTGTCGCTGTCCAGGAGGCCTCGGTCGGTGTCGGGGATCGCGGCGATGCCGGGGCCGCCGTTGAGGCGGGGGCCGAGGATGCGGGGGGCGGTGTCGCCCGACGGGGTGGCCTGGCCGCCGCGGGCGTGGCCGGACTCGATGATGCCGATGCCCGCCAGGTGGTGCCAGGCGAGGTGGCAGCCGGGGTGCGTGCGGGCCACCGTGGCCTCGGCGGCGCGGTAGGCGGCCAGCACGTTCACCGGGATGCCCTCGCCGCCGGTCGGCTGCGGTGCGGCGACGGCCACGACGGCGGCGCGCTCGGTGCGCGGGTGGGGCAGGGAGACCCGGGCGGGAGCGATGGGCAGTTCCGTCGTGCTGACGCCGGTCGCGGGCTCGACCTTGACCGAGCGGTGCGGGCTCGCGGTGGCCTGGGCGTCGTCCGGTCCGGGCGTTCCGCTGGCGGCCATGCAGAGGACGACCAGCGCGAGCGCGGTGACGGGGCGGACACAGGAGTGGATGCGCAAGCCTGGGCCTTCTTCCTGGTGCGATGCGGATCTCCTTTCGGTGGTACCAGGTATCCAGGCCCAGGTCCGGGCCGGAAGTCGTCCTTCCGCCCGTTCGTGTGACCCTTGGCGCGGCACTCATGCGCATGCGACTATATGTCCCTCGGGTGTGGACCACGGGGGAGGAGACCGGGTTATGGGGCACGGCCACGGGCACGCGCCGAGGAGCGCGTCCGGGCGGATGGTCGGCAGGCTGTGGTGGGCCTTCGGCATCGCGGCGGCGTTCATGCTGGCCGAGTTCGCCGTCGGGCTGGCGACCTCGTCGCTGGCGCTGCTCTCCGACGCCGCCCACATGCTCACCGACGTCATCGGCGTCGGGCTCGCGCTGGCGGCGATCGTGGCCGCCAAGCGGGCCGCGGGCAGGCCCAACCGCACCTTCGGGCTCTACCGGGCCGAGGTGCTCGCCGCCCTGGCCAACGCCGTGCTGCTGTTCGGTGTCGCGGGCTACGTGCTGTTCGAGGCCGTCGACCGCCTGGGCGACCCGCCCGCCGTGCCCGGCTGGCCCGTGCTGCTGACCGCGCTGGCGGGCCTGGCCGCCAACGTCGTGTCCTTCCTGCTGCTGCGCGAGGGCGCCAAGGAGAGCATCAACGTGCGCGGCGCCTACCTGGAGGTGCTCGCCGACCTGATCGGCTCCGTCGGCGTGATCCTCAGCGCCGTGGTGACCCTGGTCTTCGGCTGGCGCTACGCCGACACGGTCGTCGGCGTCGCCATCGGCCTCTGGGTGCTGCCCAGGACCTACCTGCTGGCCCGCCGCGCCCTGCGCATCCTGTTCCAGCACGCGCCGGAGAAGTTCGACGTCACCGAGCTGACGGACAGGCTGACCGCGCTGCCCGGCGTCGTGGAGGTGCACGACGTGCACGTGTGGACGCTGACCAGCGGGATGGAGGTCGTCTCGGCGCACATCACCGCCGACGGCGAGTCCGAGCCCGTGCTGGTCGCCGCCCGCGACCTGCTGGAGCACGAGTACGGCATCGAGCACGCCACCCTGCAGATCGAGGGGCCCAGCTACAAGTGCGCCCCGACCTGGTGACTCAGGGGAAGGGCAGCGGCTGCGCGCCCCGGTCGGCCAGCATCTTGCGCATGACCAGCGTCTCGGCGTCCTGCCCGGCGGCGATCTTCTCCGCCAGGGTGCGCACGTAGCTGGTCTGAGCGTTGCCCGCGGCGAAGCGGGCCATCTCCAGGCCGCCCTGGTGGTGGCGCAGCATCAGCTGCAGGAAGTAGACGTCCAGTTCGGGACCGGACAGCGAGCGCAGCTTCGCCAGTTCCTCGGTGGAGGCCATGCCCGGCATCCGGGCCACCCCCGCGCCGCCCTGGTTGTGGTGCCCGGCGTCCGAGGGCATCCAGCGCATGTGCGGCTCCCCGGGCGGGGGCAGCTCGGGCTGGTCCCACACCGCCAGCCAGGCGGCCAGCCTGCCGCTCTGGTCCAGCTGGGTGGACTCGATGTCGAAGGCCAGGCCGCGCACCGCCTCGTCGGTGCTGCGGTCGCGGGCCTGCCCGGCCATCGTGATGGCCTGCAGGTGGTGCACCCGCATGTCCTGGGTGAAGCCGACATCGACCGAGCCGTCGTCGGGGACGGACTCCGGGCGCACCACGCCGAGGGTGAGCAGCATCCCGATCGCCGCGCCGACCAGCAGGACCGCGACAGCGGCGATGGAGTACACAGCGGCGCGGGAGCCGCCCGAGGCGCGCGGTGGCGCCTCGGTCAGCTCCCGCTCGTCTTCCACGGTGCTCTCGGTGGTCTCCGGCCCCGAGGGGCTCACTGCGACGCCGGGGGCGCGGTGGTGGTCGTCGCCGGGGCCTCACCGCTGGGCTGCGGCGCGGAGGTCTGCGGCGGGGCCAGGTTGCTGCCGTCCATCTTGATCGCGTCCGGGCCGGGGGCCTCGGCGGCGAACGGCGGCGGGTTGGCCGGGTCGAAGCCGGTGCCGTTGCTGTCGCAGCGGCCGCCGGGCTCGGGGTTCTGGAACCGGTTGGACCGCAGCGACCGGATGAACTGGTCGACCCGCTCGTCGTTGACGTCGTCGAGCTTGAGCTGGTGGCCCCACGACTGCAGCGCGAACGGCCGGTCCAGGCCCGGGTACGGCGACAGCATCATGTACGGCTGGCCCTCGACCTTGCTCTTCAGCGTGTCGAGCGCCGGGCCGCTGACCCGGTCGGGGTTGTAGGCGATCCACACCGAGCCGTGCTCAAGGGCGTGGACCATGCTCTCGTTGCGCACCGGCACCGGGTAGACCACACCGGTGCAGTCCGCCCAGACGCCGTCGTGCGGCCCGCCGAACGGCGGGTTCTGGTCGTAGGCGACGCGCTGGTCGGGGTTGACGTGCTGCAACCCCTCGTAGTTCACCTTGACCACGCCGTCGATGTTGTCCGACGGGTCCTTGTTCTCCTCGGAGACGGTGAACTCCTTCACGGAGTTGATCTCCATGAAGGCGTAGCCGAACACGCCGCCCGCGATCAGCACCACTGCCACGATCGCGCCGATCAGGCCCCAAGGCGGGCCCTTCTTCGAGACGACCGAGGCGCGAGCGGCCTTGAGCGCGGCCTTGCCGCTTTGCTTTTTGGTCTTGTTGGCCATGCCCGTCCTCGGGACTCAGGGGGACACCACTTGCGGGGTCAGTTTATGGACCGGGTGTTCGGTTCCCGTCAACCGCCCGTCACCGGGACCGAGTTCGGGCCGGGCGGGCCCGCCTGGAAGGGCGGCGGGTCGTCCTCGTCGAAGAACTCCGGGCCGACGCTGTCGCAGCGGGCGCCCGGCTCGGGGGACAGCTCCGGGTTTCCCCTGGTCGCGGTCACGAACCGGGTGAAGCGGGGGTCATCTGCCGAGTCGAGGCGCAGCTGCCTGCCCCACGATTGCAGCGAGACCGGCGACTCCTGCCCGGGGAAGGGCGACAGCACCATGTACGGCTGGCCCTCGACCTTGCTGACCAGGTCTTTCAGGTCCGCGCCGCGCACGGCGTCGGGGTTGTAGGTCACCCAGACGGCGCCGTGCTCCATCGAGTGCACGAAATGCTCGGTGCGAACGGCAACGGTGAAAACCTGGCCCATGCAGGGGGCCCAGTACGAGTCGTGCGCGCCGCCCAGCGGGGGCAGGTGGTCGTAGTCCACCCGCTGCGGGGCCACCACGTGCCGCGAGCCGTGCGGGTAGTCGATCACCAGGACGCCGTCGATGCCCGCGGTGGGGTCCTCGCCGCCCTGCCCGCCGTCTTGATCTCCGCCGCCCTGCTCCTGCCCGCCGGGCGCGGCCACCGGAGTGCCGTCGACCACCGTCGCGCACGCCGCCGTCAGCAGTGCCCCGACCAGCACCGCGGCGAGCCGCCACCGCGGCCCCGCACCCTCGCGTCCGACCATGGGGACTGAGTCTAGGGTCACCTGAAACCCGCTGGTGAGGGCTCCCTAGACTGGTCGACCGTGACCCCAGCTGCCCTCGCCGACGCCGTCCGCGCCGCCACCGTGCGGGTGCTCGGCGACCGCGGTCTCGACCAGGAGGCCGCCGAGGCGATCGTGCCCGCCGCGGTGACCGTCGAGCGCCCGCGCAACCCCGAGCACGGCGACTACGCCACGAACGTGGCCATGCAGGTGGCCAAGAAGGCGGGCGTCGCGCCGCGCGAGCTGGCCGCGGCGCTGGTCGAGGCGCTCGCCGGGGTCCGCGGGGTGGACTCGGCCGAGGTCGCCGGTCCCGGGTTCATCAACATCCGCCTGGCCGCCGCCGCGCAGGGCGCCATCGCCGCGCAGGTGCTCACCGCGGGCGCGGACTACGGGCGCGGCGGGGCGCTGTCGGGCCGCAAGGTCAATCTGGAGTTCGTCAGCGCGAACCCGACCGGGCCGCTGCACCTGGGCGGCACCCGCTGGGCGGCCGTCGGCGACGCGCTCGGCCGCGTGCTGGCCTTCTCCGGCGCCGAGGTCACCCGCGAGTACTACTTCAACGACGCGGGCGCCCAGATCGACCGCTTCGTGCGCTCGCTGATCGCCGCCGCCAAGGGCGAGCCCACCCCCGAGGACGGCTACGCGGGCGCCTACATCTCCGACATCGCCGCCGAGGTGCTGCGCGCCGAGCCCGACGCGCTGGCCGCCGACGACTCGCCCGAGGTCTTCCGCCGCGTCGGCGTCGGCATGATGTTCGAGCAGATCAAGGCCAGTCTGAGCGCCTTCAAGACCGACTTCGACGTCTACTTCCACGAGGACTCCCTGCACGCCTCCGGCGCGGTCGGCGAGGCCGTGGAGAAGCTGAAGGCCTCCGGCGCGCTCTACGAGCACGAGGGCGCGTGGTGGCTGCGCTCGACGGAGTACGGCGACGACAAGGACCGCGTCGTCATCAAGAGCGACGGCCTCCCCGCCTACATCGCCGGCGACATCGCCTACTTCCAGGACAAGCGCGCCCGCGGCTTCGACCTCTGCGTGTACCTGCTGGGCGCCGACCACCACGGCTACGTCGCCCGGCTCAAGGCCGCCGCGGCCGCCCTCGGCGACGATCCCGGCACCGTCGAGGTGCTCATCGGGCAGCTGGTGAACCTGGTCAGCGGCGGCAAGCCGGTGCGCATGAGCAAGCGCGCGGGCACCGTCATCACGATGGAGGACCTGGTCGACGCCGTCGGCGTGGACGCGGCCCGCTACGCCCTCATCCGCTCGTCGGTCGACTCCGCCGTGGACATCGACCTTGAGCTGTGGGCCAAGCGCGGCAACGAGAACCCGGTCTACTACGTGCAGTACGCCCACGCCCGCCTCAGCTCGATCCTGCGCAACGCCGACGACCTCGGCGTGCCCACCGGCCCCGGCGCGGACAGCGTCGATCTCGGCCTGCTCTCGCACGAGCGCGAGGGCGAGCTGATCCGCACGATCGGCGAGTTCCCGCGCGTGGTGGCCACCGCCGCCGAGCTGCGCGAACCGCACCGCGTCGCCCGCTACCTGGAAGAGCTGGCGGGCGCGTACCACAAATTCCACGACTCGTGCCGGGTGCTGCCGATGGGCGACGAGGACCCCGGCCCGCTGCACGCCGCGCGGGTCGCGCTGTGCGCCGCGGCGCGGCAGGTGCTGGCCAACGGCCTCGGCCTGCTCGGCGTGGACGCCCCCGAGCGCATGTGACGGAGAACTCCAGATGAGGGCACACCCGGCAGGCCCGCGCCACGCCGAGATCCTGCCGCCCAGCACCATCGGCACCCAGCGGCCCGAGAGCCCCGAGGTCATCGACCAACTGCACCCGCAGGTCTGGCCCCGCGGCGCCGCGCGCGGCGACGACGGCGCCGTGCGCGTGGCAGGCGTCGACGTGCGCGAGCTGGCCGAGACCTATGGCACGCCGCTGTTCGTCGTCGACGAGGCCGACTTCCGCGCCCGCTGCCGCGAGCACGCCGAGGCCTTCGGCGACCCGGCGAACGTGCACTACGCGGGCAAGGCGTTCCTCAGCGTGGAGATCGCCCGGTGGGTGGCCGACGAGGGCCTGAGCCTGGACGTGTGCAGCGGCGGCGAGCTGGCCGTGGCGCTGCGCGCGGGCTTCCCGGCCGAGCGGATCACCTTCCACGGCAACAACAAGTCCACCGCCGAGCTGGCCGAGGCCATGGACGCCGGGGTGGGCACGGTCGTGGTCGACTCCTTCGCCGAGATCGTCCGGCTGGACAAGATCGCCCGCGCCCGCGGCACCACCGCCGCGGTGCTGGTGCGGGTCACGGTGGGCGTCGAGGCGCACACCCACGAGTTCATCGCGACCGCGCACGAGGACCAGAAGTTCGGGTTCTCGCTGGCGGGCGGGGCCGCGGCCGAGGCGTGCGCGATGGTCCTCAAGTGCGACGGCCTGCGGCTGAGCGGCCTGCACAGCCACATCGGCTCGCAGATCTTCGACGCCGACGGCTTCGAGATCGCCGCGCACCGGGTCATCGGCCTGCTCGGGCAGCTGCACCGCACCCACGGCTCCGACGCCCTGGCCGACTTCACCACCGTCGACCTCGGCGGCGGCCTGGGCATCGCCTACACCGCCACCGACGACCCGCCGCCGCCGAGCTGGCTGGCCGAGCAGCTGCGCGCCATCGTCGCCAAGGAGTGCGAGCAGGAGGGCGTGGCGGTGCCGAAGGTGGCCGTCGAGCCGGGCCGGGCCATCGTCGGGCCGGGCACCATCACCCTCTACGAGGTCGGCACCACCAAGGACGTCGCGCTGGCCCACGGGGCCTCCCGCCGCTACGTCAGCGTGGACGGCGGCATGAGCGACAACATCCGCACGGCCCTCTACGACGCCGTGTACGACACCCGCCTGGTGTCGCGCTCCTCCGGTGAAGGGGGGCAGCGCACGGGCGCAACCCTGTCCCGAGTAGTGGGCAAGCATTGTGAGTCCGGTGACGTAGTGGTGCGAGACTGCTGGCTGCCGGAGAACCTGGCGCCCGGCGACCTGCTCGCCGTGGCGGCCACGGGTGCCTACTGCTACTCGATGGCCAGCAACTACAACCGGCTCCCGCGGCCCGCCGTGGTGGCCGTGCGCGACGGCGCGGCGCGGCTGCTGCTGCGCCGGGAGACCGTGGACGACCTGCTGCGACTGGAGGTGCCGTGAGCGAGACCGGTAAAGCCATCCGGGTAGCCCTGCTGGGCTGCGGAACGGTCGGGACCGAGATCGTGCGGCTGCTCACCGAGCAGGCCGACGACCTGGCCGCCCGGGTGGGTGCACCGGTCGAGCTGGCGGGCATCGCCGTGCGCCGGGCGAACAAGCCGCGCCCGGGCGTGCCCGCCGAGCTGCTCACCACCGACGCCGCCGCCCTGGTGACCCGCGACGACGTGGACGTGGTCGTGGAGGTCATCGGCGGGATCGAGCCGACCCGCGACTGGCTGCTCAGCGCGCTGGAAGCGGGCAAATCAGTCGTCAGCGCGAACAAGGCGCTGCTGGCCGAGCACGCGGGCGACCTGTTCGCCGCCGCCGACGCCTCCGGGGCCGACCTGTACTTCGAGGCCGCCGTGGCCGGGGCGATCCCGCTGCTGCGCCCGCTGCGCGAGTCGCTGGCGGGCGACCGGATCACCCGGGTCATGGGCATCGTCAACGGCACGACGAACTTCATCCTCTCGGCCATGGACGAGACCGGCGCCGGCTACGCCGAGACGCTGGACGAGGCATCGCGGCTGGGCTACGCCGAGGCCGACCCGACCGCCGACGTGGAGGGCTACGACGCCGCGTCCAAGGCCGCGATCCTGGCCTCCATCGCCTTCCACACCCGGGTCACCGCGGGCCAGGTGCACCGCGAGGGCATCACCGCGGTCACCCCGGCCGACGTCGCCGCCGCCCGCGGGCTGGGGCGCACCATCAAGCTCCTGGCCATCTGCGAGCGCGTGGCCACCGACGACGGCGAGTCCGTCGCGGTGCGCGTACACCCGGCGATGATCCCGAGGAGCCACCCGCTGGCCGGGGTCAACGGCGCGTTCAACGCGGTGTTCGTCGAGGCCGACGCCGCGGGCCAGCTCATGTTCTACGGACAGGGCGCAGGCGGCGCACCCACCGCCAGCGCCGTCCTCGGCGACCTGGTGGCGGTAGCCCGCAACCGGGTCGTCGGCGGGCGGGGTCCGCGCGAGTCGGCCTACGCCGACCTGCCGGTCCGACCCATCGCGCAGGCCGCGACCAGGTACCACATCAGCCTGGACGTGGCCGACCGCGCGGGCGTGCTGGCGGCCGTGGCCGCCGTGTTCGCCCAGCACGAGGTGAGCATCGCCGCCGTGCGCCAGGAAGGGCGCTCGGCCGACGCGAGCCTGGTCATCGTCACCCACTCCGCGCCGGACGCGGCCCTGCGGTCCACTGTAGACAAGATCGCCGGACTGCCGTTCGTGCACGAGGTCGTGAGCGTGATGCGGGTCGAAGGCGAGGAGAAATGACGATTCCCACCGGGGTTCGGGCAGGCTGGCCCGGGATCATCCGGGCCTACCCCGACCGCATCGCGGTCCCGCCGGGGGCGGAGGTGATCACCTTGGGGGAAGGCAATACGCCGCTGCTGGCCGCGCCGCACCTGTCGGAGCTGACCGGCGCGACGGTCTACCTCAAGACCGAGGGCGTGAACCCCACCGGCTCCTTCAAGGACCGCGGCATGACCGTCGCGGTCACCCACGCCAAGGCGATCGGCCGCGAGGCCGTGCTGTGCGCCTCCACCGGCAACACCTCGGCGTCGGCGGCGGCCTACGCCGCGCGCGCCGGGCTGACCTGTGCGGTGCTGGTGCCCAACGGCAAGATCGCGCTGGGCAAGCTCGCCCAAGCCGTCGCCTACGGCGCGCGCATCCTGCAGATCGATGGCAACTTCGACGACTGCCTCGAACTGGCCCAGAAGACCGCGGCCGAGTACCCGATCGAGCTGGTCAACTCGGTGAACCCGGTGCGGCTCATCGGGCAGCGCACGGTCGCCTGGGAGGTCTGCGACGTCCTCGGCCGCGCGCCGGACATCCACTTCCTGCCGGTCGGCAACGCGGGCAACATCACCGCGCTGTGGCAGGGCTACAAGGCCTACCAGCGCGACGGGGTCATCGAGGCCCTGCCCAGGCTGTTCGGCTTCCAGGCCGAGGGCGCGGCCCCGATCGTGCGCGGCAAGCCCGTGCCGAACCCGGAGACCATCGCCACCGCGATCCGGGTCGGCAGCCCGGCGTCCTGGGCGGGCGCGGTGACCGCGCGCGAGGAGTCCGGCGGGCTGGTGGACGCCGTCTCCGACGAGCAGATCCTGGCCGCCTACAAGGTGCTCGCCGGCCGTGAGGGCGTCTTCGTCGAGCCCGCCTCGGCCGCCTCGGTCGCCGGTCTGCTGGCCTGCGCCGCCGACGGCCGCCTGCCGCGCGGGGCCACGGTCGTGTGCACGGTGACCGGCCACGGCCTCAAGGACCCCGACACCGCGCTGCTCGGCATGGCCGAGGTCCAGCCGGTGCCGGTCGACCACACCGCCGTCGCGGCCGCCCTGGAACTGGCGTGAGCCAGTCGGTGGGCGGCTCGGGCGTGCGGGTCCGGGTCCCCGGCTCCACGGCGAACCTGGGGTCCGGCTTCGACGCGCTCGGCATGGCGCTGGGGGTCTACGACGAGATCGTCGTGCGGCCCGCCGTCGCCACCGCGGTGCACGTCACCGGGGAGGGCGCCGGAGAGGTGCCGCTGGACGAGCGGCACCTGGTCCTGCGCGCCCTGCGCGCGGCGGCGGCCAAGCTCGGCGTCGACCCCGGCCCGGTGGAGCTGGTCTGCGCGAACGCCATCCCGCACTCGCGCGGGCTCGGGTCATCGGCCGCGGCCATCGTCGCCGGTGTCGCCGCCGCCTACGGGCTGGCGGGCAGGCCGCTGGACGACGAGGCGCTGCACCTGGCCGCGGAGTTCGAGGGCCACGCCGACAACATCGCCGCCAGCGTGCTCGGCGGGTTCGTCGTCGCCTGGCGGGACGAGCGCGGCTTCCGGGCCGCGCGCCTGGAGCCGCACCCCGACCTGCGGGTGACCGCGATCGTGCCCGCCGAGCGCTCGGACACGCACGTGACCAGGGGACTGCTGCCCGACGCCGTGCCGCACGCCGACGCCGCGCACGCCGCGGGGCGCGCCGCGCTGGCCGTGCACGCGCTGACGTCCGCGCCCGAGCTGCTGCTGCCCGCCACCGCGGACAAGCTGCACCAGGATTATCGGGAATCCGCCTATCCGGTGACGTTGCGGCTCGTGCGCGAACTGCGCGCGCGGGGGGTGGCGGCGGTGGTGTCCGGCGCGGGCCCGACGGTGCTGGCGCTGTCCACCTCGCCCGATCTGCCCGATGGCCTGGACCTGGGCGGATTCACCGCCCTGCCGGTCGACGTGGACCGCTCGGGTGTCTCGGTGGAAGCTGTGTGACCGTGCTGTCATCAGCTCGGAACCGGCCGGTGACGCACATCACCGCGCAGCGGCCGGTTTCGCGCGACGCGCTGTAGGGGGGTTGTTGCACCACGCGTGACGGGCGTCTACCCTCGGGGGCGTTCAGTCACCGCGCGCACGGGCGCCCGGTGTCGTTCCCGGGAACTTTCTCCGGGCCGCATCATCTGCCGACGATCTCGGTTCTGCGCAATCCAGTTCCGGGTCGGTGAGTGGCAGGTACCCGACGACCGTGGTGACCAGATGCTCCCAATTGGCGACCGAGTCGCACGATTGGCCCGCAGCGTGGTCACGCGCGGTGTGGTCAAGATCGTGTCGGGTGCTCGCCGCCGATGGGGAGAACGGCCGTCTCGCGTTCCGTCGGGCGGCGGTCCGCTGGTCCACGTTGGAGGCGGGGACCGGTCAGGAAGGACATGTGTGAGCAATACCGATCTACTCAGCAGTGACAGCGCTGCCGAATCCCCCGAAGCAGGCGCCAAGCGCAACGGCGGGACCACGCGCAAGCGGGCAGGGCTGTCCGGGATGGTGCTCCCCGAGCTGCGGGAGCTCGCTGGGCAGCTGGGCATCACCGGCATCGCGGGCATGCGCAAGGGCGACCTGATCGCGGCCATCAAGGAGCGCCAGGGCGGTTCGGGCCCGGTGGCGCAGGAGCTGCCGCTGGCCGAGCAGGCCCCCAAGGCCGCGCCGAAGGCCGAGCCCAAGGCCGCCGCGCCGAAGGCCGCCGAGGCCCCGGCCGCTGAGCCCAAGGCGCCCGTGGCCGAGGAGGCCCCGCGCCGGGAGAACCGCCGCCGCCGCGCCGTCGTGCGGCCCGCGGGCAGCCCGGAGAAGTCCGCCGAAGCCGTCGTCGAGGCCCCGGCCGCGTCGGTCGAGGCGCCCGCTCCCGTCGAGGAGCAGCCGCGCACCGAGCGCCAGCAGGGCGATGGCCAGGGCCGTCGCGAGCGCCAGCGCGACCGGGGGGACCGCCAGGACCGTGACCGTGGAGACCGCGGTGACCGCGGTGACCGTGGTGACCGGTCCGAGCGTGGCGACCGCGGCGACCGCCAGGACCGCGGTGACCGCCAGGAGCGTCCGGACCGCGGCGACCGTCCCGACCGGGGCGAGCGCCAGGACCGTGGTGACCGGCAGGACCGTGGAGACCGCCAGGACCGTGACCGTGGCCGCCAGGACAACCGCGGCCAGCAGCAGGACAACCGCGGCGGCGTCATGGACGACGATGACGACGACGAGCGCGGCGGTCGCCGCGGTCGCCGGTTCCGGGACCGCCGCAGGCGCGGTGGCCGCCCCGAGACCGGCGGCGGCCAGAACGACACCGAGGTGCGCGAGGACGACGTCCTGCTACCCGTCGCCGGTGTCCTGGACGTGCTGGAGAACTACGCCTTCGTGCGCACCTCCGGCTACCTGTCCGGCCCGAACGACGTCTACGTGTCGCTCTCGCTGGTGCGCAAGCACGGCCTGCGCCGCGGCGACGCCATCACCGGCCTGGTCCGCCAGCCGCGCGAGGGCGAGCAGCAGCGGCAGAAGTTCAACCCGCTGGTGCGGGTGGAGACGATCAACGGCCTGGAGCCGGACGCGGCCCGCAACCGCCCCGAGTTCACCAAGCTGACCGCCCTCTACCCGAACGAGCGACTGCGGCTGGAGACCGAGCCGCACATCCTCACCACGAGGGTGATAGACCTCGTCATGCCGCTCGGCAAGGGCCAGCGCGCGCTGGTCGTCTCGCCGCCGAAGGCGGGCAAGACCTCGGTGCTGCAGGCGATCGCCAACGCGATCACCACCAACAACCCCGAGTGCTACCTGATGGTGGTCCTCGTGGACGAGCGGCCCGAAGAGGTCACCGACATGCAGCGGTCGGTGAAGGGCGAGGTCATCGCCTCCACCTTCGACCGCCCGCCGTCGGACCACACCACCGTGGCCGAGCTGTCCATCGAGCGCGCCAAGCGCCTGGTGGAGATGGGCCACGACGTGGTCGTGCTGCTGGACTCGATCACCCGGCTGGGCCGCGCGTACAACCTGGCCGCCCCGGCGTCCGGGCGCATCCTGTCCGGTGGTGTCGACTCGACCGCGCTCTACCCGCCGAAGCGCTTCCTCGGCGCGGCGCGCAACATCGAGAACGGCGGCTCCCTGACGATCATCGCGACCGCGCTGGTGGAGACCGGCTCCGCGGCCGACACGGTGATCTTCGAGGAGTTCAAGGGCACCGGCAACGCCGAGCTGAAGCTGGACCGCAAGATCGCCGACAAGCGGACCTTCCCGGCCGTGGACGTCGACCAGTCCAGCACCCGCAAGGAGGAGCTGCTGCTCTCGCCGGACGAGCTGGCGGTCACCGTCAAGCTCCGGCGCGTGCTGCACGCCCTGGACAGCCAGGCCGCCATCGAGCTGCTGCTCGACCGGCTGCGCAAGTCCCGCACCAACATCGAGTTCCTGATGCAGGTGGCGAAGACGACCCCGTCGCAGCACGATGACTGATCAGGCCCGCGACTAGTCAGAACCGCAGGTCAGAGACCGCAGAGGCCGTCCCGCACCGGGGCGGCCTTTCTGCGGCCTTGACGCATACCGATATGAGTATGTATCGTTCTGGGCATGGCAAGGGCAGCGACCACGACCGACGCGTTCAACGCGGTGGCCGAGCCGAAGCGGCGGGAGATCCTCGATCTGCTCGCCGCCGGGGAGCGGTCGGTGTCGGAGCTGGTGGCCGCCATGGGCATCGTGCAGCCGCTGGTCTCCAAGCACCTGCGGGTCCTGCGCGAGGTCGGGCTCGTGGTCGTCCGGGAAGAAGGGCGGCAGCGGATGTACCGGCTCAACGGCCACCCCCTGAAATCCATCTACGACTGGGTCAAGGGCTACGAGGAGACCTGGCAGCGGCGCTTCGACCTCATGGACGCCGTTCTCGACGAACTGAAGGAGCAAGAAGATGGCAACCACGACTAAGCAGAGCGCCGTCATCACCCTCGTGGGTGACCGCACGCTGGTCATCACCCGCGAGTTCGACGCCCCGGCGCACCTGGTGTGGCGGGTCAACACCGAGCCGGAGCTGATCCGCCGGTGGTGGCACGCCAACCGCGGCGAGGTCACCGAGTGCGCCGTCGACCTGCGCGTCGGCGGGAAGTGGCGGTGGGTGCAGGTCACCCCGGACGGCTACGAGGTCGCCTTCAGCGGCGAGTACCGCGAGATCGACCCCGGGCGCAGGCTCGTGTCCACCGAGCTGTTCGAGGGCTCCGGCCTGACCGAGGCCGACGCGTCGGTCAACACCGTCACCCTCACCGAGGTCGACGGCCGCACCACCATGCGCGTCGAGGTCGTGCACACCAAGCCCGAGCACCGCACCGCGCACATCGAGTCCGGCATGGAGGCGGGCATGCAGGACGCCTACGACATGCTGGAGGAGATCGCCGTCGAGCTGGGCTAGGACCCGGGCCCTGGCCGCGGCTAGTCGTCGCGGGTCCGCTGCCACACCAGGCGCAGCAGGGCGGCCACGGCCGCCAGGCCCGAGACGAGGACGAGCCAGGTCGGCGGTGTCACACCTTCCAGCGCCGCCCCGGCGGCCAGCAGGGCGACCGGGTAGGCCGCCGACAGCGCCACGCGCTGCCCGCGCGAGCGCCAGGCGACCGCCTCGGCCATCACCGCGGCGATCGCGGCGGCGGCCCCGCCGAGGGCCGCGCACGGCGCCACCCTCCACTGCGCGTCGACCACCAGGCCCAGCGCGGCCGTGACGCCCAGCACGGACACCGCGAAGACCAGCGGGGCGGCCAGCCACGCGGTCACCGACAGGGGCCTGTCCACGGCGCAGAGCACTCGGACAGTGTGCGGCGGCCGAACGGCGTAGTCCTGACACTTTCGGTGAGCGGGGCGACACTGTCGGCAAGTGGTTACCGGTAAGCGATGAGCGGCAGCCACCGGAATAGCCACACCCGGCCGCGCGTTGCAGGACATGCGTCTGGCAGACTGTCAGGTCGAATCCGGCACCGGTTCACCCCGCGCGCGGGGACCCGGCGGCCACCCGAGGAAGGCGACTGATGAAGAACGGCATCCACCCCGAGTACGTCTCGACCGAGGTGCACTGCGGCTGCGGGAACAGCTTCACCACGCGCAGCACCAAGAAGTCGGGCAGCATCACCGTCGAGGTCTGCTCGGCCTGCCACCCGTTCTACACGGGCAAGCAGAAGATCCTGGACACCGGCGGCCGCGTCGCGCGCTTCGAGGCGCGCTACGGCAAGCGGGCCAAGGCCGAGAAGTAGCGTCGCCGACGGCGTCCGCCCCCCCCCCGGGGGGGGCGCC